>CAIWMF010000114.1 GCA_903913785.1 uncultured Spartobacteria bacterium
AAGTCGCCTTGCTTCTGCAAGCAGAGGCTTTAAAAGATCGTAGTGCCGGCGCCAGAGAGCTTCATTGATAGCTGATGTGACAATTTTCTGATCACTAGGTATCCAATGAGTAGGAAGTTTTCTCTCTTCGGCCCATTGCTTTAAGGTACGCTGTGCTATTTGACCACAAAAGATCCGCTTTTTTTCTTGCGATCCATGTGAGGCTGGCTGCCAAATTTTGTCTAAAACTACCGTGTCACAAAATGCGATCGGTGCTAATAAAGCACACTTTATCCAATAATCACGATCTTCCATGGGCTCATATCCTGTGACAAAACCACCAGTCTTTGTATGCAGTGTTGCACGAACAATCGCAGAGCCAGGAGTGATAATGGCATTACGCCAAAAAATTTGCTTAGATCCAGATGGGGGATGGCCAGCTGCATAATCGAAACCATTGAGACGTGCTTGTGCTGGAGGTTGTTGCCGTTCTAAGACCATGCCGTAAGCAACAGCAGCCTGTTCTTCTAAAGCTGTTTTGAGTAATGCCTCGAGCGCATGTGGCAACAATTGATCATCTGCATCAAGAAATAGAAACCATGTTCCCTTTGCCTGTAAAGCCCCATAGTTCCTAGCGTGAGAGACACCTTGATTATCGATATAATAATAACGAGTGTTTTCTTGGAAGGATTTTGCAATACGTTCGGTTTCATCATGACTCCCATCATTGATGATAATAATTTCAAGAGGTGCAAGTGTTTGATTAAGACAGGAGAGAATCGTTTGTCTTAACGTAGTAGAGGCATTATAAGCTGGAATGATGATGCTAATGGACTCCATGAGAGGTGTGAGAATATTTCATTTCTTGAGAAGATTGCTTGCAAAGGTACGATAATTTTTTTCAAAGATGCCTCGTGTATGGTGCGTGCGCACATGTTCATAGGAGGCTCTAGCCCGCTCTTCAACTTGCTCAGCAGAGAGTAGAGAAAACTGACGTGCTGCCTCCATGACTCCTTCTACAGAACCTTCCTTAATAAGAATGCCAAAATCACCGAGGTCCACCGAAGCCTCTTTCGTGCAAATTGGGATCAGACCGGCATGCATACAATGAATCACACATCCAGCTCCACCTTCTGCACATGAAGGATAGATCATAGCCGCATGAGTCCTTGCAATGTTGCTAAATGCTTCCGAAGCCATATCAATCCATCCGTGAAAATGAATATTTGGAGTATAGAGTAACTCTTTTGTATAAAGACGAAAGAAATCTTCCTCATTTTGAGCGCTTCCACATACGGTGAGTGATAGTTCTGGCATTTTTGCAAATGCTTCCAGCACTAAATCAAGTCCCTTGTGCACCATGCCAAGGCTTCCGAGCCACAGGAAATTTTTCTTCGTCAAAGAGACATCACGTTCCTTAGGATAATTAAATTCATAAGCTGAGGAGAGGGGAATGCGGGTGATGGGTTTATTCGCAAATTGAAAACTCCCCATCGTATACTCATTACCTAAAACAACAATGTGGTCTGTATAAGCAGCACTATGAGATGGGGCAGTCTGCCTTTGAGGTAAGAGAACGACTCCCCTGCGATCTCGAATGGCAGCAAGACGGGTTAATTCTGCATGATTGCTTAGCAACCAATGTGGTCCTGTTGCATGCAAAATACGCTGACATGCTTTTGGTAACAACGTGTCCCATTTTTCAAGTTGGCCATGAAGATCAATAGCAAGACGACAATCCGAGGGAGGCTTATAATGTCTATCATTGTAGTCAATAATGTTCACGTGACACCCAAGTTCTTGATAAATTTTAGCCATCGTAATCACTTCAAAAGCATTGGTGTGTCCACGAGCTCTCGGTGCATTATACCCTTCTTGAAATGGCCATGTGATATAGGCAATGACGACGCTGCCTTGAGATTTTCTCTTGTTATGAAGAGAAAGTGGAGGAAGAGAAATGATGGGACTTTTTGTTCTACATCGAAGGAACTGTTGAAGATAAAAATACATAGAGTGAATTTGGATGGTTCTCTTAAAAAGCTAATTCGGATGTTTCATACTGATCGCGATGATGAGGTGGCGAAGCTGCATGAGGTAAGGCAGGTCAGGTATTTTAACGTTCCGGCTTTGGCAAGAATCACAAGGGCTCTATGTGTAGATATAATCGGAGTCAAATGTGAGTCTCGCGTAGGATTTATAGAAGCTTCCGGACTTTAGCAGTAGAGCAGTATAAAATATCTCGGGTAGAATAGATAAATGCATCACATGCATGACAGATGAGTGGAGCTTAGCTGTGAGTATTGACTCTTCTCAAATCAAATTTTATGAAATATTTCTCTTATTGTCTCTGGGGTCTATTTTTGGTTTACAACTTATTTGAATATTTCATACTCATCGGATGAAAGGCGCTTTGCAGTCGGCTGTGGAAAATATATGCTTCATGGCCTAACGACTTTATGACCTACATATCACTCACAAAGTAGTCATTTGAGACTAAGCCCATACCATTCATCAAATCCAAGCAGCATTAGCATGATGTATTCAGGCTAATCATCCCCTGCAAAAACCATGTTCAACGCCGCTTTCACCAAATTATATCGTAATCTTGTTTTAGAAACACTCCATCGTGGACGCCGTGGTACCCTTCGTGTGATCATGCCAGGAGGATCCTCGAGAATGTTTGGAGGGCTAGATAAGGAATTACAGGCAGAAATCAAAATCAAGAATGATGCCTTTTATCGTCGTTGGGTTCTCTATGGTGCTGTTGGTCTTGCAGAGTCATATATTCATCATGAATGGGAGAGTAGTCATCTGACGGAAGTCATTGCCTGGTTTTTTTTGAATAATAAATTTCTTTCTGGAGAAAAAGTCAAAGAGCAAGGTCTCGAAAAGCACAATATACTTGGTATTATTAATCAAGTGCAGCATTTTTTGCGTAGTCGTTATCCAAAAAATGAAGATGCTATTTTTTATGATCAAAACTATGCCAATGTCTCTTTTTTCAAGCATTGGCTAGATCCCTCGATGGCCTACTCAGCCGCTTATTTCAGGACCTCTAGCGATAGTCTAGCAGTAGCTCAGGAGGCTAAGTGGGAGAGAATTTGTCAAAAACTGCAGTTAACATCTCATGACTATCTTTTGGATATTGGATGTGGATGGGGAGGTCTTTCTATTTATGCCGCAAAAAAATATGGATGTCGTATTCAAGCTACGACAATTTCCGAGGAAGAATTCCGGCAAACTGCTCTTCATGTCGAAGAGGCCGGTGTTGCTCATCTTGTTGAAATTGTTTTTTGCGACTATCAGCATTTAGCGGGACGTTTTGATAAAATTGCTTGTGTGGAAATCATGGATCTGGTGGAGGACCGTGATTTAGAGCCTTTTTTCGCAAAAATAGAAAACCTTCTTGCTCCTAATGGATTATTTGCACTTCAATTAACGATTTGTCCTGATAATCAGTATCCATTACTACGCAATCATGTTGATTTTATTCAAAAATATATTACCCCTAGAACACTCACGCCTTCATTGCGACGATTAACAGAAGCAATGAATGAAACAGGGAATCTGAATCTTTTAGATTGTGAAGATATCACTCCTTCTGCTGCACGTACGATGGCAGCATGGCGTGCGGCTTTTACAATAACTTTGCCTAAATTACAAAAACAAGGATGCTCGTCCGTATTTTTATGCAAATGGTTTTACTATCTTTGCTATGCTGAGGCAGCCTTGGCTACGCGTTCTAAAACCACTCTCCAAGCTCTCTACTCACGACCTACAAATCTTGCATTGAAGTCACCTATCTACATGCTCATTGCAGATGAAAAATAAGAAGAGAGAAGAAAATCTTATCTTTTTAGTCTCCTTCGTGCTTTGTACGTGCATTGTTTTTCTATGAAAAAAGTTCTTATTTTAACTTCAGCTTTTGGGGATGGTCATAACACGGCAGCATACAATATTAGTGAAGCTTTGCAGGACACAGGTAAGGCAGCAGCCTTTGTAAGGGATATTTATCTTCATGCTACTCCGAAGTTAACATATGCTTTACAGGCAGGGTATCGACTTGCAATTAATAAATTTCCAATCATTTGGGGGGCGATTTTTCATTTTTTGAATCATCCTAGCACGCTTGAGAAAACGCTTTTTATGATGAAACCTCTCAAGCGTGCTCTTGAAGAGACTATTGAAATCATCAAACCAGATATTATTGTTTCTACTTATCCTCTCTATGCCTTTTTAATCCGTGAACTTCGTCGTGAAGGACATACAGCAAGTACTGTTCCTTTTATCACGATGATTACGGATTCTACTGCGATTAATATATCGTGGTATCAGGCAGAAAGTGACGCTTTTATTGTTGTTGATCAAGAGACGGCAGCTGTTTTAAGTCACAAGATTGATCAAGAAAAAATTCATATTTTAGGATTTCCTGTGGCTCCACGGCTTTCTACTCTGCCTCATCTGGCGCCCACGACGGCATCACCTTGGAAAATTCTTTACCTCCCTTCCTCTAAAACCGAACACACAGAGCGAGTTTTAAAAGCGTTACAATCTATTCCCAATCTTCAAATCACGGCTGTTACTGGACGACTGCGCGGAATACATGCAAGTCTTGAAAAATCCAATATTTTCGATGACGTTCAATTTAAATTAATCGGTTGGACAGACCAAATTCCTGAACTCCTAACCTCCCATCACCTCTATATTGGAAAAGCTGGAGGTGCCATTGTTCATGAGTCTATGGCAGCACAGTGCCCTCTGCTTATTAGTCATATTGTTCCTGGTCAAGAAGAGGGAAACATCGAACTTATCGAACGACATGATATCGGTCGCCTAGCAGCTCATTATCCAGAAAATATTGCAGCTTCTGTAGCAGAAGTCTTTTCCCATGAGGGAGCAACCTGGAAACGTTGGAAGAAAAATTTAACGCTTATGGCTACTGGCTCGGCCAGTCAGAAAATTGGAGAACTTATTTTAAACTATCCAGGTCTGTCCAAAAAATAACACCCCTCAAAAAGAGGCCTCCTCTCCTTGCCTTTCATCTCCTTTAGTGTAATATTACTTTATGATTTATTCGAAACCATCTTTGCTTAATAAAATGATTCTTCTTTTGGTCGTTTGGATCCCTCTTCTTGCGACGATTTTGGGTATTTGCTTCCTTTGGAATCATATGGTCAACATGAGTTCTCTTCTTGTCATGCTCATGATGTTCATTTTAGGAGGTTTTGGCATTACGATTGGCTATCACCGTATGTTAACACATAAAAGTTTTCAAGCACCTGACTGGATTCGTGCTTTTTTCCTGATTATCGGCTCCATGACTCTTCAAGGACCTGCTCTTAATTGGGCAGCCACTCATATCCAACATCATGCCAACTCTGATATGGATGATGATCCACACAGTCCGTTAAAAAGTTTTTTTCATGGACATGTTGGATGGATCTTAGATGACTTTAAGCCAGATATTGCCAAATATGCTAAGCCGCTTCTCAAAGATCCGCTGATTGTCTTCATTAGTAAGACATTTTTAGTCTGGGTTGCTCTTGGTTTTCTTATTCCGACTCTTATTTGCGGAGTGATTGAGTATCAAGGGGGGGGAGGCTGGCACGGTTTTCAAACAGGAGCTCTTCAAGGATTTTTCTGGGGTGGTCTCGTGCGTGTCTTTCTTAATCACCATGTCACTTGGTCCGTAAACTCTATCTGTCATACATTTGGTGGTCGTGATTTTGAAACCACCGACGTGAGTCGTAATAATTTTATTTTTGGAATTTTAGCCATGGGGGAAGGTTGGCATAATAATCATCACGCTTTTCCAAGATCTGCTTTTCATGGAATGAAATGGTGGCAAGTTGACCCTTCCGCATATCTTATTCGTATTATGGAAAAATGTGGACTGGCTAGTGATGTTGTTCGTATTTCTAAGGAGCGTCAAGAAAAACGGCGTAAGCACGGGGTAGGTACTACTGAAGGTGATTTACTCCCAGGACTCTTGCTCGCACCTGAAACAGCGACAGCTGTTGCTGCAGCGACAACCGTAGCAACTGCTGTAGCTCAAGTCACCTCGAGTATTCCATCGATTTAAAAATATATTCTAGCTTTATGATGGTAGAGGTACACTTTGGCTAAAATGAATGTTAGGTTTCTTTGATGCTGGAATTTTCAGTGCAAACAAGGCCAAAGAGCACTTTGTACGTGATCATAGAAACATTCTCATGAATAGATACGTTGATTCTCAATGTGCACGACTATTAGCAAAGGATCAACAGATCCTGTCTAGGATCGTCTTAGTTTTTTTTCTAACAATCACTATCGTGCTCTCTGCATGTGCTCATCAACTTCCAGCTTATGAAAAGCCACTCGCGCGCACTTCTGTACAAAAAATTCGTACAACAGCCTACACTCACTCAGAAAGCCGTCATCATCGTTATGGAGCGTGCTCAGCGCTTGGTACACATTTGAAATATGGAGCGCTCAATAGTGCTGCTGCTGACTGGGCGCGTTGGCCAGCAGGTACACGCTTTCGTATTAGAGCAACAGGTGAAAACTTTATGATTGATGATTATGGATTTGCACTTGCCGGGACCAATACCATTGATCTGTATAAACCAACACGTGCTGCTATGAATACATGGGGAGTACGACGTGTGACCATTGACATCTTGGAATGGGGCGATCCTTGGCGTAGCTATATGCTTCTTATGAAAGTTAAAGGCTACAGGCATATTCATCGGATGCTTCATGAAATAAGAACATTTTTTCCTCATCAAAAATTGACGTCTGCCTAACCCGAATATTTCTTACTAAATCTATTACGGCTTGTGGAAAGTTCTATAGCTACTACGTTGGTTTCGAATTGTGATTTGGAGAGGGCTGTACACATATAGCCCTGCATCATAATTCTTCGCCCGTCTTGTACTAACAAGCTTTGCACAGCATCTCATGACGATTCAGTATGAAATATCCGGGCTAGTTCGATCTGCGAACAAACCCTTTGTATTCTATCGAACGCGTTATGTGATGCCAATGAGGACACCAATCATTGAAAATGGAGCAGTCGTTGTTCGTGATGGAGTCATTATTGCTTTTGGAAAATATGGTGATTTAAAAAATCATTATTCTTCAGCTTTGCATCACGATTGTGGTGAGGTTATTCTCATGCCGGGTCTTATTAATGCTCACGCTCATCTTGATTATTCAATGATGAGGGGTCAATTCACGCCAGGTATGAACTTTACACATTGGGTGCAAGCACTTAATACGATAAAAAAAACACTTTCGTCACAGGATATCTTGAAAGCAATTGAAGAAGGTGCCCATGAGTTATTTTCCTGGGGATGCACATCACTTTACAATGTCGAATCTTTTGCGGATTTAATAGGGAATATTCCTCCTCTTCCCGTGCGTCTGTGGCAGTTTATCGAGGTGATGGATATTCGCGGGCGAGAACAAGGTCTCCAAGGGCTAGCGAGTATTGAGGGTTTATTAAAAAAGAAAGAATTCATGTCCTGTAATTTTGGTATTTCTCCACATGCTCCACAAACAAGTTCTCAAGGGCTTTACCGTGCTGCTGGTCTGCTTGCCAAAAAATATCAACTCCCCTTGTGCACTCACCTAGCAGAATCTGAAGAAGAGATAGAAATGTTTACTCAAGGAGAGGGAGTCCTATTTCATTTTATAAAAAACTATGGACGCGATATGAGTGATTGTGGTTTTCAAACACCTATACAAGCACTTCTGAAAAATGATTTGCTACCAGAGGGCGCTATGCTCGTACATATGAATTTTCTCAATAGGGAAGACCGTCTTATGCTAAGAGAGCGTGGTAATGATTTTTATATTATTCACTGTCCTAAGACGCATCATTTTTTTAAACGACCTCCTTTTGATTGGAAGTTTTTTTATAAAAATGGATATCGTATCTTGCTTGGTACTGATAGCCTGGCAAGTAATAATTCACTGAATCTTTTTGAAGAGATGCAATTCATGGCGGCTTCCGCTCCTGAGTTACCACCTGAGGAGATTTTAAAAATGGTTACACTTCACCCTGCTCTCTCTGCTGGTATGCAAGGCTACTTAGGAGAAATAAGTCGCGGTGCTTTTGCCGATATGATTGCGATTCCTTTTGCAGGCAAATTTGCAAAAATCACTCAAGCAGTCATTGAAAATAAAATATTTCCTAAAGTCATCTAATGGATATCTTTTTCTCTGAATGCATAACACCAATTCATTACTTAACCCGAATATTTCATACTCATCTACTGCGGAGGCCGGGAAGCCGGATGGATCTTGCGTTAGACTCACATTGTGACTTGGGCGGTATGTACACATACAGCCCGGCGTCAAAATGCTCGTCTACGTTGACTCGCTCCCTCCCGACCACCGGTATTACCGCATCCTACCTTCGCGCTCTCCTCGTCACGATCAGTATGAAATATCCGGGTTAAAGGCCTCATACAGGGAGCATCGCCCCAAAATAACAAAAAATGACAATGCCACTATGCCGATTTAATAAACGATTACCCAATGCTCTAAGAGACATTATTATTAAGAAAGATATTGCACCGCGAGCGATGGGTTCTGTGTTAATTTCTTTTGGAAATACGCAAGTCATTTGTGCTGCTAATATAGAAAATGGAGTACCTCGTTGGATGAAAGAGCAAGGTATGACAGGCGGTTGGTTAACAGCAGAATATTCCATGCTTCCATATTCTACGCTTCCACGGAAAAGCCGTGATTCCCTGCGAGGAAAAATAGATGGGCGTTCTATGGAAATTCAACGATTGATTGGACGTTCGTTAAGGGCTGCAATTGATTTGGAGTTACTCGGGGCACGTACGGTTTTTATTGACTGTGACGTGCTTCAGGCTGATGGAGGAACACGGACGGCAGCCATTACTGGAGCCAGTATTGCTATGGCTTTAGCATGTGAATATCTTGTTCAAAAACAAGAACTCTTGACTAGCCCCATCAAACAATTAGTAGCCGCTGTAAGCGTAGGAATAGTTGCTTCGCAAGCGCTGCTCGATCTAGATTATCGAGAAGATAAAGATGCTGAGGTTGATTTAAATCTCGTGATGAATGAGTCTTTAGAGTTCATTGAACTCCAAGCCTCGGGTGAAGAGAATGTTTTTAATAACGATCAGCTTGCAATCATGCTCGATTATGGAAGGCAGGGCATTAGTCAATTAATCAAACACCAGCATCAGGCGTTAGGAGAAAAATCATAGGCCTCTTGTATCATTCCACTATACTGTGCACTGCCAAGTTTGCGTGGTTTGAGACTCCTTATATATCCTTAGGACTAGCAAGTTTTGCAAGAATTCTAATATTTTTTAAGAAAAGTTCTTGACTAACCTGATGAAAAAAATCCACTATCTGCACACATCTTATGTCTTGTAAATGTTCCATTACCAAATCTGTTCCCGTCCGCGGTTCTAAAATTCATCGCCGAGGTCTCGCAAAGAAAAAAGGGGGGATAGGCATGCATATCACTGCAGTAACCGCCCGATACTTTACTCCAAATTTAAAAACAAAACGCATTTGGGTTTCTGAACTCAATAAATTTGTGACTCTGAAAATAACAGCTCGTGCTTTAAAAACAATTTCTAAACGTGGCGCCTATACCACGCTTTTGAAAGCAGGGGTTATTTCATCTAAATAATTTGCACTCTACACCAAGAAAGGAAAAAACATTATGTCATTTAGCGCTGTTAGTAACAAAAGTGGAAAAACATACTTTTTGCATTCACGTCTCCAAGAACTTAAAGGTGGACAAAAAGTAACTCTTTATTACTTTGCTGGTGTTGCTGGGCCAGAAGCTATTGACAATCTTCCGGAAGGTTACGAAGTATCTGAAAATATTCGTACAGGTCTTCCTCTTCTCAAGAAGAAAAAGTAAACATAGGCTATCTCATTGACTTGATCACGAATCATCCTCTCTAAAAAACCATACCTCGTGATTAGACTGAATTTTTTGAAGAAATCAGCTTGGATTATCCTAATTATTAGCCGATTTTATTTAGTCTATGCCTCTTGATTTTAATTATGCTCACCCTGAAGCTCTCGTTTCAACTCAGTGGGTAGTAGAACATTTAGACGATCCCTCTCTTTGTATTGTTGAAAGCAATGAGGATATTCTTCTCTATGATACAGGACATCTAAAAGGTGCCCTCCATATTGATTGGCGACGAGATTTGCAAGATCCATTAGTTAGAGACTATATACAACCTAAAGATTTTGCAGCTCTCTGTTCCAGTCATGGAATTACTCCCGAGACGACGGTTGTATTTTATGGTGATAAATCCAATTGGTGGGCCTGTTATGCGCTTTGGGTGTTTCGTCTCTTTGGTCATACAAAAGTAAAAATCATGAATGGAGGTCGTGATAAGTGGATTTTAGAGGGACGGACTCTTGTTCGTGATCTACCGCAAAGAGAACCAGCTCATTACCCTGTTCCCCTTGTGCGCCTTGATGATGAGATTAGAGCATTTTATGAAGATGCTTGGTCACAGAGTCAGAAAAAGCAACCCTTGGTCGATGTTCGTTCTCCTGGAGAATTTTCCGGCGAAATTACCCATATGCCGGAATATCCACAAGAAGGGGTCTTGCGTGGTGGTCATATTCCTGGCGCCCATAGTGTGCCATGGAAACGTGCCGTTAATCCGGATGGTACGTTTAAATCAGCCCAAGAACTTCATCATATCTATCAACAATCCTTAGGCCTTAAGCCAAATGATCCTCTGATTGCCTATTGTCGTATTGGAGAGCGTTCGAGTCACACGTGGTTTGTCCTGACATATCTTCTTGGATTTTTACATGTTCGTAATTATGACGGATCTTGGACTGAGTGGGGCAATCGTGTTAGAGCACCTATTGAGCGATTGTAATGCGGTTGTGTGTTCCACGAGTGTTATCGTCAAGTTACTTTGAAATTACACGAAATGAGTTTATTCTTTTTAGCAAATAGCTTCGTTTCCATCCCGTCACGTTATCATTTAGATAGCGCTCGGTCTTCGGCCTTGCTCTTTCTAAAAATCCTTGCGTTCTTTCGTGTGATTTCAAAGCAATTTGACGGTGCTCGTTATTTTGTCTTCCTCTTCTGTGAGTGATTATCCTCAAAAATTATCTAGTATCATTTTCCTCTTTGAAGGCTTATCTGATGGAGAGCGCAGAGAGACCCTTATTGCGTATGCCGATCAGGCAAAAACCCATGAACCCAAAGAAGGTGAGGTTTTTGATTTTGAAGATGTTCGTAAAGATGAGGAGTGTACTGATTCCGTTGGTATTTATTTAACAAGAGATAAGCACCAAAGATTACATTTTAAGGTGAAATTAGGGCCTCATGTACAGACTTTAACGCGAGCAATGACCTCTATTTTATGTAAAGGTCTTGATGGCATTACCAATGAAGACCTCGAGAAAATTCCTCAAGACTTCGTTCCAAAGATTGTAGGTGCGGAGTTAATTCGAGCTCGAAGTCAGACTGTCTATTATCTACTGACGCGTATAAAGACAGCTGCTAGGGTGTGGGGACGGAGAAACAGCCATTAGAAAGATTGATGAATGCACTAGGGTGTAGAATCTTAGTCAGATCCATTATCTCAATCGTGCATTAGCCGACAATAAAATTACTGTTGCCAGGTATCGGTGGAGCGGAGTTCTCACTTTCTGCTTCTCCTTCTCCTAATGGAGAGAGAGAGTCACTTGAGTCTTCTGTTATAGTTAGCTCGGCGGAGTTTCCGGAGAGAAACTTTTGCCAGTCGATAACCATTGCAATGAATTTCTCAATAAAATCTACAAATTCTAAGCCGTTTAAACTCAGTACAGGTGTTTGGTAGGCAAGATAGACTGTCTGAATTTCAGGACGAACGCTTAAGGTTGCACCCGCTGTAGATTTCCAGAGGTAATTGGCTTCGGCAATTTTTTTTAAAACTTCAAGTTCTCTATCAGCGGAATAGGTACCAATCTGAGAAAAGATTTGTAAAGAGTCAGTCTCGTCTTCAAAATCAATTGTCACAGTTGGTCCGTTTTCTAGTTCTAAATCAAGCTCAGTTGAAGGTAATGGATCTGGAAATTCCGGAAGGTTACAGCTAATGCGAAGTGCCTCAAGTAGTGTAAGGTAAGAAGCTGAAATCATAGTGCGTCAAAAATAACAAGGATAAAATAGTATTGTCAACATATACCTTTTTAGGACGAGTCTTAGGATTGTTTTACTTGTTATTTTTTGTGCAAACTTCCTGATCGTTATGCCTCTTGAATCAGGTAATAGAAGGCTTTTTTGATTCAACTATTTCAAGAAAGTCCAGCATGAAATAATCCTAAAATTCATTCGAAAAAGGTATAGTTTTACGATTGCTGTGTGGTCCTTTAAAAGGATAAAAAACAAAATAGTAAAATTACCATTGATTCTCTTTATCGATTTCTAATAGCCTCCAGGCTTTATATACCTACTTCGGTCTAACCTGCTTCTCAAAAACTGTCTTGCTTTACTTAACATGTAAAATGAATGTGGTGCTAACTACCTTTTTACAAATGTGATTTAAGGTGGCATGCAGTATAGAGGTTAGCCAGAATGTACCTTTATCACATGAATTTTAGGAAAAAATGTTTTCTTTTTGGTGCTGGCAGTCTTGTTATTATCCAGTTGTTAATTGGCGTTAACAGTACGCCCTTGAGGCGCAGCTATCTGTAAAAGTTCAGTAAATCATCCTAAAATTTATCCACATAAGGTATCGTCTAATCTTCGTAGGACATATTTTTCTATCAAATTTTCTATCATTCGATCTAGAAGTATTGTCAGTTTCACGTCTATCTTAAGGTATAACATTCATGTCCAAAATTCTTGTTATTGCAGAAAAACCGAGTGTTGCAGCTGACTTAACAAGGGCTCTTGGGGGTAGAGTTAAGGCTGGTAAAGTTGAATATTTTGAGATTGATGATTATCTCATTACTTCCGCTGTTGGTCACCTTGTAGAACTCTCGCTCCCCAGTACCATGACGAAAGGAAAAGGTATTCCCTGGGGGCTTGCGACATTGCCGATTCTTCCGGAAAAATTTGACTTAAAACCAATTGCACGTTCTGCTGATCGTTTTGCCGTAGTCAAAAAATTATTAAAACGCTCTGATGTTAGTTCTGTTATCAATGCCTGTGATGCGGGGCGTGAAGGAGAATTAATTTTCCATAATATTATGGAATTATCAGCAATAAAGAAGCCAGTACAACGATTGTGGCTTCAATCAATGACGCCCGAGGCGATTCGAGAAGGATTTAGTCATTTACGTCAAGCTAAGGAAATGGAAAATTTAGCTCATGCAGCTATTTGCCGTGCTGAGAGCGACTGGCTGGTTGGAATTAATAGCACACGGGCTCTGACTGCCTTAAACTCCGGAGGCGGAGGTTTTCAACTCACACCAGTGGGCCGTGTGCAAACACCAACACTAGCAATTTTAGTGGAGCGAGAGGAACGTAGACGTGCTTTTGGACCGAAGACCTATTTTGAAGTGCATGGAGAATTTGAGGTGCAAGCAGGCTTCTACCAAGGACGTTGGTTTGATCCTCATTTTAAGAAAGGGGAGGAAGAGGAAAAAAAACCAGAGCGTCTTTGGGATAAAAGTATAGCAGAAGACATCTGTGCAAAATGCCAAGGAAAAACGGGGACAATCGAGGAGCACAAAAAGGCTGCCACGCAAGCATCTCCGCTGCTTTATGATTTAACAACATTACAACGCGAAGCTAATAGCCGCTTTGGGCTTAGTGCGAAGCGGACTTTACAATTAGCACAACGTCTCTATGAGCATCATAAAGTTTTGACTTATCCTCGTACTGATTCTCGTTATCTTCCCGAAGATAATGTGCCGACAGTGCGCAAAACATTACAAAAATTAGATAATCACGAGCTCCATTCCCATGCTGCAGTCGTGCTTGAAAAAGGGTGGCTAGTGAAGACAGGGAAAGTTTTTAACAATAAAAAAGTTTCCGATCACCATGCAATTATTCCTACAGGAGCATCGACTGGGAAACTCGATGAAATGGAGGCTAAGCTCTATCATATGGTGGCACAGCGACTCGTAGCTGTTTTCTATCCTCCCGCTCGTTTTGATGTCACAACACGTATTACAACCGTGGAGGGAGAGTGTTTTAAAAGTGAAGGAAAAATTCTTACCGATCCTGGTTGGTTAAGCGTCTATGGCAAGAAGCTTGAGTTAGATGATGGAAATGAAGATAAGAGGCTCATAGCCATTACTTCGCATGAGGGAATATTAGAAAAGGCCGCTGCTCGCACCATGGAAATGCATGAAGCTCAAACACGGCCTCCTGCACGTTTCACAGAAGCAACTTTATTGAGCGCTATGGAGGGAGCAGGAAAACTGGTGGAAGATGAAGAATTACGTGAGGCAATGAGTCAGCGTGGCCTGGGTACACCGGCAACCCGAGCAGCTATTATTGAAGGTTTGCTTTTAGATAGTTATTTACTACGTGAAGGACGTGAGCTCACGCCGACAAGTAAAGGAATGGCATTGATTAATTTATTGCGCCATATGGGAGTAGCGGTCTTGACATCTCCTGAAATGACAGGTGAATGGGAGTATAAACTCAAAGGAATGGAAGCTGGCACTATCGATCGTTCGACTTTTATGCAAGAAATTCGCTCCTTTACTTGTGATATTATTGAAAAAGCCAAGGGTTTTCATGATGATGCGGATACAGGAGTTTTTCCTGATCTTACTGTAACCTGTCCTCGTTGTGGTCATGGTATTTTCAAAGAAAATATACGCCAATTTAAATGCCGGAACTGCGGTTTTGTTTTATGGAAGTCATTGGCTAGTAGAATTTTAGAAAGAAATGAAGTTCGTGAGCTTCTTGAGAAAAAATCTGTTGGTCCTTTGGAGGGATTTCGAAGTCGTTTTGGAAAGCTCTTTACAGCGACTATTCTTCTTGATGAAGAAGGAAAAACAAAATTTTCCTTTGGCGAACAAGAAGACGACCCTGTTGCTGCTCAAGCCCTTCGAGGTGCCGAAGCTGTAGGGGATTGTCCTGTTTGCAAAAAAGGGACCGTGCGTAATGGTATGAATGCTTACGTCTGCGATCGTTCTTTAGAAAAAGAAAATCGCTGTGCTTTTCGTGTCGGAAAAATCATCCTCCAACGAGAGATTACTGCCGAGCAAGTCACAAAATTACTCTCATCTGGCAAGACGGATTTGATTGCCGGATTTGTTTCCAAAAAAGGGCGTAAATTTTCAGCTTATCTCAAACTTGATGAAAGTAAGGTAAGTTTTGAATTTGAACCACGTGAGGAAAAAGCTCAAAAAAAACCATCACGTTCAAAGAAAACAATAAAATTAACAAATAAGAAAAAATAATCCTCCCTCAAGAATATTTTTTCTGACGACTCTTATCTTTGCTCATGACTGAGAAGCAAACATCTAAAAAAATATCGCTCTTCAGTGCCACTGCCCTGAGTGCAACCGCAATGGTTGGTTCAGGATGGCTCTTTAGCGCCCAGCTTAATGCAAAATTCGCTGGAAATTATTCTTTCCTTGCATGGTTTTTAGCAGCTCTTTTAGTCATGCCTGTGGGGCTTTGTCTCGCTCAGGTTGTTTCTGTTTTTCCAGTGCGTGGAGCGACTTCACGTTCTAGTGCGCTCTCGCACAATTCGATTTTTGGAATGCCTTTTGCCTTTGCTAATTGGTTTGGGATTATGGTGTGTGTTGCTACAGAAGCGCAGGCAACAACAGAATATTTATCAGCTGCTCTTAAAAATACCGATCTCATCAGTGATGATGGGTTGACTCTGTATGGCAAAATATTTGCATTAGGTATTTTATGTGTCTACTTAGTCGTGAATTTTTACGGAATCAAGTTGCTTGCTAAAGTCAATAACATCGTTACGGTCCTCAAGATCTTTACTCCGCTTTTAACGATCATCCTCTTTCTAATAGCCAGGTTTGATAAAACTAATTTTCAGCTGGTTTCCAGTCACCTTTATCATACGGGGTCAGCGCTTGAAGCTATTGTAGGTGCTGGACTCATTTATTCTTTTAATGGTTTTCAATTAGCAGTGGCCTTTGCAAGTGAGATTGAAAAACCAAGAAGGAACGTCCCTCTTTCTATTATTCTTTCCATTGTGGTGGTCATGTTTGTCTACATGGCGCTGCAATTTGCATTTATGGGAGCGGTGCCTCATGAAATGCTTTGTGGTGGTTGGAGTAGTCTGAATTTACATTCTCCTTTGTTAAATGTTGCCATGCTCTTAGGGCTTCATTTTCTAGTAGCCTTACTCATGGCTGATAGTGTTATTAGCCCTTCAGGCACAGGATACGCGTATCTCGGGGGATCTGCTCGCATGTTTTATGCGATGGCTGCAGAAGGGCAGATGCCTGAGTGGTCTATAGGAAAACTCAATCCCATTTATAATATATGCAGACGTTCGTTGCTCATTAATTGGATCATGATTGCCGTCGTCCTGTGGAATGCAAAGAGTTGGTCGTCACTCATGGTTGTTGTTACTGGATATAATCTTCTTGGCTATATGGCTGCCCCGATCAGCATGGGGGCTATAAAACCACATACACGCATTTATGGTGCAGTCGTTTTTGTCATGCTTGGACTCATCATGACGACCCTTCCTAGACATGATTTATTCATGATGATTCTATCTCTCTTAGTACTGATGATTATTTATGGGGGAGTGCAATTAACGAAAAAAACTGATTTTCTCGTTCTGGTGAGTTTGATTACGCCTTTTATGCTTTATTTAACGATGATCTATCTTTATGCAAATCTCATCTATATTGGAGTAGTATCGCTTTTGTTTTACCTCTTTGTTACAAACAAGCGTTTTGTAGATTTTTGTAAAAAATATAAAACCGAGGGTTTGTTCTTGGATGATGAGTGATATATAACTTTATCAATAATTGGACTAATGTTAAATTCTCACGACTATCCCTCTCATGAATGTGGAGTTTTTGCTGTCTACGGACATCCTAATGCAGCACTTCTCTCTTATTACGGTCTTTTTGCCTTGCAACATCGAGGTCAAGAGAGTTCAGGCATTGTGACTCATTCTGGTAAAAAAACACCCTTTCAGAGCGTTAAGCGTATGGGGCTTGTTTCACAGATTTTCAAAGAAGAAGATTTCGAACAACTACGCGGATCCTATGCTATTGGTCATGTTCGTTATTCAACAACAGGATCGAGCAATCTTTTCAATGCACAGCCCTTCAGTGCTGATACGAGTCGTGGACAGCTTGCCATTGCCCATAATGGAAATTTAATTAATGCAGCTCGTTTGCGTACCGAACTTGAAATGAAGGGTTCCATCTTTCAAGCAACTTCTGACAGTGAAATCATTCTTCATCTCCTGGCGCAACCTCATACTACAAAAACAAAAGAGTATCCACTCGCTGCTCTCCGTGAGCTTGAAGGAGCTTTTTCCATTGTCATCATGGGGGAAAATGAAATTATTGGTGTGCGTGATCCTCATGGTTTTCGCCCTTTATCCTTGGGAAAGCTTGATGATGCTTGGGTCTTAGCATCAGAGACATGTGCTTTTGATCTTATTGGAGCCGAGTTTGTACGTGATGTTGAACCAGGAGAAGCCTTAATTATTAATGAATCAGGTATTCAATCAGAGTTTCCCTTTAAAATGAGCAGGGAGGCCTTTTGTATTTTTGAATATGTTTATTTTGCGCGTCCTGATAGCAATCTTCGTAACATTAACGTGAGTCAAGCCCGGGTGCGTATGGGTCAAGAACTAGCAAGGCTTCATCCTGTAGAGGCTGATATTGTCCTTCCAATTCCTGATTCTGGAATCTATGCGGCTCTTGGTTTTTCCGAAGAGCTCAATATTCCCTATGAGCCTGCTTTTGTGCGCAACCATTATATTGGACGCACGTTTATTCAGCCTACTCAGCTGGTCCGTGATTTTAGTGTCCGTGTAAAACTCAACCTTATTAGTTCCTATGTCCGGGGCAAGAGGGTTGTGGTGATCGATGATTCTATTGTGCGCGGCACAACTGCAAAAAATCGTGTTATTAATCTTCGTGAAGCGGGAGCCAAAGAAGTGCATCTTCGTATTAGTTGTCCTCCTCATCGGCATGCTTGTTACTATGGAATAGACTTTCCTGATCCTCAAAAATTACTTGCGAATCAATATTCTCAAGAAGAGCTCTGTGCCTATCTGGGAGCAGATAGTGTGGGTTACCTTGATATTGAAGGTATGGTTCGGGCCATACGCCGGCCTCAAAACAGTTTTTGTCTCGCTTGCTTTACCGGAGACTATCCGATGCCCTTTGATGCTTCTTTTGACAAACTCATTATGGAGCGTCGAGGCGAGCAGGCCCATTTTTTACCAGATATCAAAATACAGCCTCCACTTTTTCCTCAATCATAAATATTTTTTATGCCTTCACGTTCTCGCAAAAAATCCTCACCCGCAGAGCTCCTTTCACTAAATAATCATCAAAGCGCCTATACGAAGGCAGGTGTGAATGTGGCACTTGGTAATGAGTTCAAATCTGGTATTGGAAAAATTGTTCGCCAAACACATGGGCCTGAAGTTTTAGGGGGTATTGGCGGTTTTGGCGGGCTTTTTCAACCTGATTTTAAAAAAAGAAATATTCAACATCCGGTTCTTGTTTCAAGTACTGATGGCGTTGGCACAAAGCTCAAAATTGCTTTTGCAACGAACTGTCATCACACGATTGGGGCCGATCTCGTTAATCATTGTATTAATGACATTCTCGTTACGGGAGCAGAGCCGCTTTTTTTCTTAGACTATATTGCTGCTGCAAAACTGACTCCTGACGTCGTGCGTTCTCTGCTCTCAGGCCTTTCTCGAGCTTGTAAGGTATCTCATTGTGCACTCATTGGGGGAGAAACAGCACAAATGCCAGGTCTCTATGAGCCAGGAGAGTACGATTTGGCGGGCACCATTGTTGGGGTTGTTGATCGCAAGAAACTTTTGGATGGAAGTCGCGTGAGTGTTGGTGATTTTTTAATTGGTATCCCCTCAAATGGACTTCACACCAATGGTTACACACTGGCACGTCATATTCTTTTTAAAAAAATGAAGCTTGAATTTTCAAGTAAGCCACAAGGATTAACGACATCCCTTCAAAGGGAGCTTCTTAAAATTCATCGTTCTTACCTTCCTGAGTTCCAAGCTATGACTGCCCTGGGAGCTAATAAAATCCATGCTGCAGCGCATATTACAGGTGGTGGACTCATCGATAATCTCCCTCGTGTGCTTCCTAAGACATGCGATGCTCTCATTGATACAAATAGCTGGAGGCTGCCAGGTATTTTTAAACTCCTCGCTCGGGGAGGTGCGCTTGATCCTTTGGAAATGTACCGAGTCTTTAATATGGGAATTGGTATGGTTTTTATTGTTCCTCAGAAGGAATCCCTGATCATTGCTAAGAAATTAAAGGGAAAAATTATTGGAAGAATTATTCAAGGTCATGGGGAAGTTCAGCTAGAAGCACCCAAGCAATTGATGGAATGAAACGCCATCAACCGTCATCATCTCCAATAAGTGTTAGTGTCGGTGCGGGATTAGGAGTAGGACTTATTGGAGCCTTGGCTCTTGCATTTCGTTTTGGGTGGCAAAATAGCCTGGGAAAACAAATTCCAGATGCCATTTCTCCTGCTGTTTTTGCAACACGTGTCATCAATACACCTTCTGGTGAGATTGTTTATCATACTTCAGGAAATGGTGAGCCACTCTTTTTTTTGCATGGTGTTTTTCCTGGGGCCTCCTCATTTGAGTGGTCAAAAATTTACCCCCATTTTGCACCCAGTCATCATGTTTTTGTTCCGGATTTAATTGGATTTGGAGAATCACAACGTCCCCGTCCTGCAATTAGTGCTGAGTCTCAGATTCAGGCTCTGGCTGCTTTTTTTCGCACAACCATACGAGATCCTATCACCATTGTCGCCTCAGGATTAAGTGCTAATCTAGCCTTGTTGCTTGCTGCTCGCTATCCACAATCTGTGGCACGCATTCTCATGTGGATGCCTCTTTTGAAATTACAAAAATACTCTTCTCCTGGCCCCTATCATCAGCTCTCATGGTGCCCACCACTTGCGCGAACGCTTTATAAGCGTCAGTGGAGCACGGAGGGGTTCATTAAAGAATGGCTTTTGCGTTCGGGTTTTTTTTTAGATGACCCTTTTTTTGAGGAAGTAGCTTCTGTTCTTTCCTCCACAGCTCAGCAATATGGGGCAGAGCATGCTTTTGTAGCTCAAAATTCATCTACCTTTTGGAAACACCTTTCAAAAAAATTTTCTCCTTTGAATATTCCCATTTCTCTTTTAGTTACGGAAGATTCAGAACGTGCAACAACTGAAGCTATGATTCATCTTCGTCCCTACGCGAGTCGCTTTTCTATTCATAAAGTAGAGACAATAAGTTCTCTTGCCCCATTAGTATGCCCTGAGCTCCTTATTCGATCTATTGAACATGAACTTAATGTTCCTTGACCTATTTTTTCTAATCATCATGTCTCTCTCTCATTTGACTCTTGCAAGCGCCTCATTCTGGGGCGTTTTTATTGATGCTATTGTTGTTCTTTTCTATTTTATGATGATCATTGTCCTTGGTCTTTATGCAGGCAGGAATAATAGAACCTTAGAAGAATTCGCCCTCGGTGGAAAATCTATCCCATGGTGGGCAGTATTAGCCTCCATTGTCGCTGCAGAAACAACTGCTGCTACCTTTCTTGGAACACCGGCAGAAGGATACAAAACCCATGCATTTTTCTACGCTCAATTAGCTATTGGAACAGTCTTAGCGCGTATCATTATCGCATATACCTTTATCGCTCCTTACTACCAGTACAAAGTCAAAAGTATCTATGAGTTTTTAACGGTTCGTTTTGGTGCTGCCACAAAGAATACAGCGAGTGCCATTTTTCTTTTTACGCGCATCTTAGGAATCGGTGTTCGTTTGTATTTAGGGGGCCTCATTATGGTTGTTCTCTGGCACTATTTTTATCCGGGAGTTCCTACGACACTGAGTCATTATTTCTGGGGTATTTTCATCATTACTCTCATTACTACCCTTTATACGATGGTGGGTGGTATTAAGGCTGTTGTTTGGACGGATCTCATTCAAGCATCACTGATGATTGGCTCTATTGTGATTTCTATTTGGCTCCTGCTCGGTCGTATTGGGGGTTTGAGTAGTGTGCAAGAGGTCTTTGGAAGCTGGGAAAATTTAAAATGGATTCAAAGTGATTGGGATTCAACTCTACCCTTTGGGAGTGCTCTTGCCAAGATGCTTGCAGAGCCATATACCCTTTGGGCTGCTTTTATTGGATCCACTTTTTTAACGATGGCGACCCATGGTACTGACCAAGATATGGTTCAACGACTGCTCACAGCCAAAAATGTTCACAAATCACGCCTTTCACTCATCCTAAGTGGCTTTGCTGATATCCCGCTTGCATTAGCATTTTTAAGCATTGGCATTCTCCTCTTTGTCTACTACTCACGGGCAGGTGCTCCTTCCATACCAGATAATGAAATCTTTGCTCACTTTATTATTCATAGCATGCCTGTAGGATTACGTGGACTCATTATCGCTGGTGTTCTCGCAACGATGATGGGCTCAACCTCAGCCGCCCTTAATGCTCTAGCGACTAGTTTCACGACAGATTTCTATATCCCTTATTTTAACCCCGCAGCAGATGACCGTGCTTCTATTCGAGCTGCACGTATAGCCACCTTTATTTTTGGAATCTTAATGATTGGGGTAGGTACAATGGCAGCCTATTCAGTACTCTTGAACCCTAAGCTTACGATCATTCCTATTGCCATTGGCATCCTAGGATACACTTATGGAGCACTGCTTGGGATTTTTCTTGTCGGCATGCTCACAAAAACACGCGGCAATGATACTATGAATGTTGTTGCCATGTTTCTTGGAATGACAAGCGTGCTCTTTCTTGGGAAAGTAAATCTCCCGGGCGTGATCAACTTCGGTCACTTTATGCCAATCTGGTGGCCAGAAATAGCATGGCCTTGGTATGTTTTTATTGGAAGTATGGCGACTATTATCTGCGCTCTCCCATTTACCACGAGGTCAATAATAAAAGACATCGTCCATTAACCCGAAATATTTCACACCGATCTACTGCGGAAACCGGGAAGCCAAATGGATGCTGCGTTAGACCGCATATTTCATACCGATTCTGCTGCGGCTTGCGAACACCTGATGGATACTGCGTTAGCTTCGAATGGCTCCTCGGGCAACACCAGTGCTCGGGATAGCCTGGGGTAGACTGCCGTAACCGTTAGGTTAGGGGCAAGCCCGTAAGGCCGAGCCGAGCAGGTGCGAGCGAGTCAATATGGACTCATACAGGCGTTGTCAGACTTCATCGCTCGGCCTTACCCCATTAGTCTTCGCGGCCTCCTTTGTCATGATCAGTATGAAATGTCCGGGTTAAGAAAACCGTGCATAAAAACAATCTGATCATGGAGGAAAAAATGAATACTGTCTTTGAGGGGACTTTATAAAAAATTCTAATGTAAATCAAACTACTCAAGCAGGCGCTCTTGCAGTCCTTTTGATCCTCCGATCTATTTAGAAACTCTTATAGGCATTAAGACGTAGAGAAATCGTTGACCAGAATTGAGTTTAAAAACACCAGGGCTCATTTCATCAATAAGCTCTAAGGCGACATAGTCATCATTTAAATTTTTGAGGGGATCCATAAGAAATTCCGGATTAAAGGCAATGGAGAGGTTAGGTCCTTTATACATAATGGATATTGATTCCTTGGCCTCTCCAACTTCTGGAGTATTGGAAGTAATGTCCAAATTGTTCTCAGAAAAATGAAAACAAAGAGAACCACTCCTATCGCTACTGAGCAAAGCAACGCGTCGTACCGATTGTAAGAGCTGTTCACGTTCTAGTGTAATACGTTGTGTGGCATCAGATGGAATCACCTGGCGGTAATTGGGATACTTACCATCGATGAGTTTTGTTGCAAGAACAGATTCTCCAAGATCAAAAGCAACAAGATTATCTCCTACAAAGAGGCGCACTTCCTGGTCGTCGAGTAGCAGTCGTTCAAGTTCATTGATGGCCTTTGTAGGAACAATAAAATCACATTCATGATCGAGGGGATATTTAATTTCACCAAGTTCTGTGTCACAGAGAGCTAAACGCCGGCCGTCTGTGGCAACAAGTGTAAGAGAGCCCTCCTTAAAAGAAAAAAGAATCCCATTGAGAACATAGCGGGAAGCATCGAAGGAAATAGCGTAAGATGTTTTATGGAGACCATCTTTGAGCACACCCTGCTTCATGATGAAGCCACGTTTTTCTTCGAGGCAAGGGAATACAGGAAACTCGTCTTGTGATAATCCAAAGATTTTAAAAAAACTGGCACCGCTTCTAATCGATGTAATGTGACGTGCGTCGGTTTCAAAAGAAATGTCCTCCATTGGGAGCTCTTTAATGATAGCAAGCAATCGACGTGCAGGCAGTGTTGTTGCTCCTTGTTTCTCGATAGTAATCGCATGAACAATAGTGCGAAGGCTGACCTCGCGATCCGTTGCTATCAAGCAAAGGCCATGTTCTGTTGTTTCTAAAAGAAGATTAGAGAGGATAGGAAGAGTAACACGGGTGCTGATGATGTTTTGAATGCGTTGTAAACCCTCTAATAGTGCTTGTTTGGTAACAGTGAATTTCATGGATAAAAAATAATAGATTTTTTTGGGAACTCTAATACTCAGGCGAATTGATGCGTTGTTTCAAAAATCATATGCCCCAAGGAGGGGATCATTGATCGAGTATTTCCATATATACTCCTTGGCTTGTGGGCCAAGGCAACCGACAGTTGACTGGTAATCTCCCGACGGCTCACCCTTCGCCCTGCATCTCTTGGCATTAGTTTGAGTCTGTCCGTAGAGCTGTATGCCATAGAGAGACCATCATGATGCGTAAGGTTGTGAAAAAAGCTCATGACTGAGAGAACACGATCAAAGTACAAATTCCTAATATTCATTCCTAAGGAGTATATTATTGCAGTGCTAAGAGTGGTAATAATAAAAAACAACGTTCCTTTCTCTTCATGATTGATGGAGAGTGGTAGGATTTTTAGAGCGTATTTTAAATCAATTGCATGTCTTTGAACCTTGAGGATTCATTGAGCCAGTTGTTTATCAAGCTGACGCATGAGATCGCGTAAACGGAGATCTCCATCCATACGTTTTTTAATAAGTTTGTGCGCATGAATTACTGTTCCGTGGTCTTTGCCTCCAAAAGCTTCTCCGATTTCTTTTAGCGTTGAGGGGGTCATTTCACGAGCTAGATACATGGCAACTTGACGTGGATAAGCAATACTGACCTGGCGGCGTTTACTCGACATATCAGCAAGACGGACGTCAAAATATTCAGCAACCCTTTTTTGGATCTGATCGATAGTAATGTTCTGACGAGCCTGCTCTTGAAATACATCACGTAAGAGATGATTGACATTTTCTTGTGTTAAGGGTTTGCCACTTAAAGATTGGTATGCCATGACGCGCATTAAAGCTCCCTCAAGACGACGAATATCTGTACGAATGTTCTCTGCTAAAAATTCTAGGACCCAGGTTTCAATTTGCATGCCAAGCACGTCGGCCTTTCTATGTAAGATGGCTAGACGTGTTTCAATATCAGGAGGCTGAACTTCTGCAGTCATTCCCCATTCAAAACGAGAAACAAGACGCTTTTCTAATTTATCAATTTCACTAGGAGGACGATCACTTGTGAGAATAATTTGCTTATGTCCGTCATGAAGTGCTCCGAAAGTATGAAAGAATTCTTCTTGAGAGCGCTCCTTTCCCGCAAAAAATTGAATATCATCAATCATTAAAATATCAGCCTGACGATAACGTTTGCGAAACTGAAAAAGCGTACCATGTTGAATAGCATCAATAAATTCATTGGTGAATTGTTCGCTACGCAAGTAGACGACTCGTGCTCCTTTTTTATTGGCTAAAATACGATGGCCCATGGCATGGAGAAGATGGGTTTTACCAAGGCCGCTTTCTCCGTAGATGAAGAGAGGGTTGTAGGTTTTTGCTGGGTCTTGAGCCACCGCTAATGCAGCGGCATGAGCAAATTGATTGTTTGCACCAACAATAAAGCTCTCAAAAGTATAAGCAGGGTTCAGACCAATGCCGGCGGGTGTTTTTTTGGTAGAAGATGTGGTGAGAGGAGATTTTGATCTGTGCTCTACTTCCTGTTCCTGAAGTTCACGTGGTACAAAATGTAACTGGCGAGTGCTTTTAAAAATCTCCTCTATAGCAGCAGAAAGGAGTGCCGCATAATTACTCTCAATAAAAAATTGATGAATAGGATTAGGGACGCTTAGCTCGATGGATTGTAAATCACACGTCAAAATAGAGACGTCGCTAAACCAACGGTGATATCCATCATGACTAATACGCTGTTGTAGAATGGAGGAGAGTTGTTCCCAAATTTTTTTATTATCAGAGTCCATGAAAAAGCAAAAAGGGTGTAAAGAAAAGGAGAGAGAGTCTGAAAATTTGGAGAAAGATGCAAAACAGACTTGCTTGAGTGGAGAGTGAGTCTAAAAAAACCATTTTCCCACTCAAGAAAAAATCCTTGCGAACTCAATATATTTTTTTGCGAGGAGATTCAAAATGCTTGACCTGCTTGAGACTAGCAAGAGATACCATTTATTTAGCATGAGAGAAACTGACTGATTAACCCGGATATCAGGAACAAATTTTCTTGGTCAGGATTTACTTTATTCTTTGATGGTACCTCAGCCTTACTGCTTGAAGCTACCGAACAATGTCAGCATAAAAAAAACTCCTTTTCATTTGTGACGAGTCTATTAAACATCTCCCCTTCCTATCATCATGAATCTCTTCAAGCAATAGGCAATGGCGATGACCTTTTAGCTCTTTGTTGGAGGATCGTTCAGGATCTAGCTAAAAATATTTCTCAACACAATGAGCCAAATGAGATTTTATCCTTGTCCTTGAGGTCAGAAAAATTTCATACCCCATTACGGACATTAGATTCATTGTTCTTTAGTGAGTACAGGCATCTCATTGAGCCTGCTAGAAAGATTTTCTATTCTAGTAATGACTGTTTTCTTGCCAATCGATTCAAGATTTCCCAACAAAAGAAACAAAAAAAATTATTTGAAGTTGTTGCCCAGGCCTATCGTGCTTGTATCCTTCAATCAGTTTCTGGTGGCCTCACCTCTTTTCAACAAGACGTCAAAGAACTCTCTGAGGCTGCCAAAAAATATCAACTCTTAGCCCCAGAGGCTTCATTTTATGCTGCCGAAGCTGCTGACGCGGTTCAAAAAGCATATCAATTAGCCGGTGAGGGTCGATTGTTGGAGGCCTGCCGCTGGAAGATAACAGGATCCAGTGCTCTTGAAGCAGCTATTACTTATCTGCATGTAGAGGCTTCTTTATCTTGGAAAAATAAAATTCTTCTGCATCACTGGCGAGAAGCAGCACGTTATGGAGAATTTGCTTTCCACTTTAGAATGAAGTCTGCCATAGCCACACAGCAAGGCAATGAAATGGATGCTATTCATTGGTCCTTAACTGCCGGTGCCGCGACCAAGGTCTCTAATGCTCACAAAAATCTTCTTAAAATTTTTCCACGTGGAGATGAATGCCTCATTACCGATGCTAACAATCTGCTCTATGCAGCAGAACAAGCCATGGAAATAAGAAAAAAAACCTCTACGCAGAGAATAGGAAATAAATATTTTTCTGCTCAGGCTGCTTTTTGGAGTGAGCATTATGATGAATGCTGCACAAAAGTTATGGAAACGCATTTACCCTCGCTTGCCTCAGTTCATAATGGATGGAAACAA
>CAIWMF010000115.1 GCA_903913785.1 uncultured Spartobacteria bacterium
CGGAGACAATGCACTCAATCGTACCGCCATGGGTACTCCTGGTGCCGGAGAACTCAACACCATGGTGGCCACAGGATATGATATTCAACGTGGTCACTTTACCTTTGGTCCCTTAAGCAGTCTCCAGTATCAATACTTTGGTACCTCCCCCTTCACCGAAAGCGGAGCTGATTCACTCAATCTTGCCGCTAATGGTTGGAATACAAGTAGCATGATCTTTAGTCTGGGAAGCCACCTTGCCTACAACTGGCAAGTCACTAAAAACCTTCTTGTGATCCCACAAGTATCGCTTAACTGGCAACATCAGTTTTTAGAAAATCCTTATAGCATTAATAGCACTCTTAACTCTGGAAGTAGCCCTAGCTTTGCTAATACAAGCTCTGCCCCACTACGTGATACGCTCTACACAGGTCTTGGCTTTACGATCGAAATGGGTCAGCGCTGGGAGTCTTCTTTCTTCTATAATGCAGGAGCAGGAAACAAAGATCTCATCACTCAAAATATCTTCTGGGGGCTTGGATGTAAGTTTTAGCCCGAATATTTCACACTAACCCGGATATGATGTCTTTAAAGGACTCTATGTTGCCTTTGACTTGGCAGTTGGGAGCTCTACAAATTTACCGGGATTGAGAATATCATCAGGATCGAGGGCTAATTTGAGCCTGCTGTGTAGATCACGGATTGCGGGGGAAGTCGCCTCATTCCACCAGGGAAGCTTTGCTAAGCCAATACCATGTTCTCCCGTGATGCTTCCATTCCACTTGAGAACTTGAAGAAAAATCGTTTTAAGAAGGAGGCTGATTTTTTCCTGCTCTTCTTTGTATTCCCCTTTTGAAACCATGATATTGACATGGATATTACCATCCCCAGCATGTCCAAAACAGGCGATCTGAAAGCCGCTCTCTTTTTGTAAGTGCTCGGTAAAGTCAAAGAGATCGCAAAGGCGGCTGCGTGGCACGACGATATCTTCGTTCAGTTTGATGAGTCCTGTTGCACGTAGTGCCATGGAAAAAGAGCGTCGTAGATTCCACATTTGGTCACAGCTATTAGGTGTGGTTGCATAGTGGGTTTTAAGAGCATGCTTCTTGACTAACAATTTTTCTAGAGCACGTATTTCACCGAGAACACTTGCTTCTTGACCATCTATTTCGATGAGGAGATGAGCATTCCCAGGAGGAATCTCAAGAGGAGGCCCATTGCGTAGATTGTGACGTGCTGCCTCGAGCGTAAAACGATCGGCTACTTCCATCGCAGAAGGGAGAAAGCCTGACGCAAAGATAGCTTGAACGGCTTGTGCCGCCTCTTGCATGTTCTTAAATCCTGCAGAAAGGGTAGCGTATGCTGGTGGTAGAGGAAGAAGACGTAAAGTGATTTCGGTGATGACACCGAGCAATCCCTCTGATCCAACAAAGATACCAACGAGGTCAAAGCCTGTTTTGTTTTTATGCGTACGCCCCCCTACGCGTACGAGAGTTCCATCGGCAAGAGCTACTTCAAGTCCCAAGACATAATTGCGTGTGACCCCGTATTTGAGACAGCGAGGACCTCCGGCATTGGTGGCCACATTTCCTCCCATACTGCAATGAGCTAGGCTTGCCGGATCAGGTGGATAAAAGAGCCCTTGTGCGCGTACGGCCTCTTGTAAGGTGCCAGTAATGACGGCGGGTTGTACGACGGCAATAAAATCACCAGGATGAATTTCCAGGATACGATGGAGTCGTACTGTTGAAAGCAAAATCCCTCCATGAACAGGAACACACCCTCCGACATAGCCGTATCCAGCACCACGTGTGGTTACTGGAATATGACGGTCACAAGCATAGCCTAAAACAGCGGCGACTTCCTGCGAGGTTGTTGGTTCGACAACAATTTCGGGAATCGCAGCAGCAAACCATTCATCTTTTCCCATGAATCTCCGCTTTTCGAGATCATCGATGACGGAGGAAGGATCGCTTAGAAGGGCAAGTAAGTCACTTTTTAAAGTAGAAGAAGCTTGGGATGACACTCTTTTAGGATCATGAGATTTTCCAAAGCCATTCTACATACCCATGATTTCATATCCGCCATCAACATAGAGAACTTGTCCTGTGATTCCTGCAGCACCGTCACTTGCAAGAAACACACCTGTATGTCCAAGCTCTTGAGTCGTGCAGCTGCGTCCAAGCGGAGCATGTGCTTCATAGTGCTTCATCATCGAAGAGAATCCAGAAATACCGCGTGCAGCAAGTGTCTGTACTGGTCCTGCGCTGATGCAATTGACACGAATGTTTTTTTTGCCCAGATCGTAGGCGAGATAGCGTGTGCTAGCCTCAAGAGAAGCTTTGGCAACGCCCATGACGTTGTAATGAGGTACTACTTTTGCCGCACCATAATAGGTCATGGCAATGATGCTTCCTCCCTCTGTCATCATCGGAGCCGCATGCCGAGTGAGTCCCACAAGAGAATAGGCACTGATATTGTGAGCGAGTAAAAAAGCATCACGTGAAGTAGAAATAAAATCACCTTCCAGAGCCTCCTTGGGAGCGAATGCAACAGAGTGAAGCATAAGATCGAGTGTTGGGGTATGCTCTTGAACTTTGTGAAAAAAAGTAGCAATTTCTTCATCACTCGAAACATCACACGGATAAAGGAAGATATCAGAGCCGAATTCGGTGGTTAGTTCCTCGACATTTTCTTTGAGTCGATCCCCCTGATAGTTGAACAAAAGCTTTGCACCCGCTTGATGCCAGGCTTGAGCGATAGCCCAGGCGATACTACGTTTATTAGCGACGCCAAAGACGACGCCAACTTTTCCTGCGAGTGGTTTGTGCAATGTGGTATTCATCTAGGAAGCATGGGCTATCTCAAGCTCCTTAATCAATGATTTTTTTGGCTACCCGCGAGGATGGAACTTTTGATGAACCGCTTTGAGCTGGCTTTGATCGACATGCGTGTAAATTTGTGTGGTCGCAATACTCGCATGCCCCAGCATTTCTTGAATAATCCGGAGATCCGCTCCACCTGATAAAAGGTGGGTCGCAAATGAGTGTCTGAGTTGATGGGGGTGAATGGCTTTTTCTAGTCCAACTTTTTTTCCATAGGAGGAGACAAGCTGCCAAATACGTGCAGGAGTTAGTGAATGCCCACGAATTGAGAGAAAAATCGCAGCGCCCGACTTGGGTGAAACGAGTTGGGGACGAGCGCACGCAAGATACTCTTCTATTGCCTTGAGAGCAGCTTGCCCAATGGGAACGAGGCGCGTTTTATTCCCCTTGCCGGTGGCCCGAATAATTGCTTCTTTCAAATCGATATGTTCTAACCGTGCATTGCAAAGCTCAGAAATACGTAGTCCGCAGGCATAGAGGAGTTCTAGTAAAGCACGGTCGCGGATGGCGAGTGGCGTTTGACCTTGTGGGGCTAGGAGAAGTTTGTCAATCGAGGCAAGAGAGAGCGGTTCAGGAAGTGCATAGGGAAGTTTGGGAAGTGGTAATTTCTCTGCAGGATCGCTTGGGAGCATATTTCTTGCACACAGAAAGCGAAAAAAAATACGTAAGGCAACAACCTCTAATTTAAGCGAAGTCGTGGCAAGCCCTCGTCTTTTTTCAGAACTTAAAAAATCATGCAGATGCTTTTGGTTCACGTCTCTTGCTTGAGTAATGCCTGCAGTGACTTGTGCCCAAAAAAAGAAACGCTCTAGCGAGGCTCGGGTCGAGAGTTGGTAGTTCGTTGAAAGTCCACGCTCGGTCGCTAGATAGAGGAGAAAAATTTCTAGAGACTCATCCATATCATGGAATCATGAAGCGGAATATCATTTGTCTTCATCAAGTTCCCTGCTTACTCAATACAATACGAGACGATCGAAGGCTTCCTGATATTTTTGAGCAGTCTTAGCAATGATATCTGCTGGAAGGACTGGGGCAGGAGGAAGCTTATTCCAGTCAGATGTTTCGAGATAGTCGCGAACGAATTGCTTGTCAAAGCTAGGTGGATTTCCCCCTATTGCGTATTGATCCTTTGGCCAGAAGCGTGAGGAATCAGGGGTCATGCACTCGTCAATTAAAATAACCTGGTCATCAAGGATTCCAAATTCAAACTTAGTATCAGCAATAATAATTCCCTGCTCAAGCGCTAGCCGAGAGCCTGCTTTATAGAGGGCGATGCTCATGGTGCGCACGTGTTCTGCCATTTCTTTTCCAAGGAGCTGTTGGCATTCTTCCCAAGTCATAGGCTCATCATGACCCTCCTCAGCTTTGGTGCTAGGAGTAAAGTAGGGTGTGTCCAAGCGTTCAGCTTGTTGTAATCCTTCTGGAAGAGGCATTCCAGAAAGGGTTCCCTGAGATTGATACTCTTGCCAGCCTGAGCCTGCAAGGTACCCACGCACGACACATTCAAGTGGCAGTGGTTCTGTCTTTTTCACAATCATCGATCGTCCTTGAAGTATTTCATGATAAGACATGAGCGCTGCGGGATACTTTGTGATATCGGTTTCAATGAGATGATTTGGGATGAAAGAGAGTTTTTTAAACCAAAAAGTCGAAAGTTGATTAAGGACTGTTCCTTTACCGGGGATAGCATTGGGCAAGATAGAATCAAAAGCAGAGATGCGATCGGTTGCCACAAGGAGCAATTGATCGCTCAGCCCGATCACAGAAAGATCAAAGACCTCACGCACTTTGCCACTGCGTAATTTTTGAAGGGGAGGGAGTTCACAGTTGAGTAATTCCATAACCAGTAGAATGGGGTATGCGGGTAAGGTACTCCAAGAGAAAAATTCTTGTGAATGCACAAGACTCTCCTATTTTCTTAAGCGATGATTGTTCAAGAAAAATTAACACCTGCCCAACAATACCTTTGGATGAGGGCTCAGGAGGAAATGGTCAGTCATTGTTACGATAATGTCCTTTTTTTAACAAACGCCTTATTACGCTCTATTCCAGAATTTTTGGAGGCAAGAAAACTCGCACGTCAAGCCGCAATGGCAATTTCAGATGGAACACCAAAAAACTTTTTTGCAATAGCACAACTTGCGAGCAAACGGCTCTTTGTCAGAGCAAGAGTGGCCATCTTGGTTCAAAAAAAACAATATAGCCGAGCCATCCTAGTATTAGAAAATTTCTTAGCAATCACACCCTGCGATCTTACTGCAAATCGTCTCATGGCTACTGTTGCAGCATCTTGGAATCAAGCTCTGCTTCCCGTTGCTCTTTTTGCGCTAGAAACAGCACTCTGGAACCATCCAAGCTCCATTTCCCTTCACCTTGATATTGCAAGAGTAGCCCTTCTTTGTCATCAAAACGGTGTTTCACAAGCCTTAGAGCGTTCTATAACTGCTTATCAAGAGGCGCTTCACGTCGATCCCTATCACTTAGAGGCTCGACAAGGACTGAAAAATGCCTCAGCCCTCCTCTCCATGCACGATGATTCGTGGAAAAAATCTCTTACTGGTCAAGAGGCAGAAGGCAGGACAACAATTCGTCTGTAAATTGGTTTGTTCAGGTTATTTGGATTGCAGAGCTTCTTGCTCTTTTTAGTTTGCTATTGATTCGTGCATTCAATTCTTGGATCACGAGTGATGAGATTGCGTTGCTTTAAAAACTATATATCGCTTTGCAAGATATCTCATAAAGAGGCCAATAACTAAGGTCGTACAAGCAAACATACGCGCCGCGCGTTTCTCTATTAAGAGAGTTATTTCAATAGAAAATAATATTCCAAAAGTAACAAGCATGAGTAAGCGCTCTCGAAGTAATAGAGGAAGCTTCCAATCTGATGCAGTTGCACCTAGGTTGGTTGCAATAGCTCC
>CAIWMF010000116.1 GCA_903913785.1 uncultured Spartobacteria bacterium
CTGAGCATAACGAGTCGATGATACGGCGTAAAGCGCAACGAGCAATTCCGAAGCCGTAGCGAACATTTGCAACTGTCTATTATCTTTTCCAGATCGGATATCCTAGCCAGAGAGGAGAGGAAATTCCTTGTTGGTAGGCCTTGAGTGCTTGTCGAGAAGAATTCACGCGTAAATTACTAAAGCTTTCATCCGGATTGGCCCAGCGCTCATGCCATACAACAGCAGCCTTGAGGCGTGGATATTGTTCTGAGATCATAAGCCGGCAACCATCTGCATACCATGCTGCCTTATCGCCAGATCCATGAGGCTCGGCGACCCCCCATTCGGCAATCATAATAGGTTTTTTGGGATCTAAGGCGCACAGCTCCTTGTATGGCCAATCTAAGAGCGAGGAAAAAACAGCCCATTCTTCTTTCGCGTATTGTTTCCCAAAAAGGCTCATTGCGAGCCAATCGACATACTCTGGACCAGGATAATAGGCGGCAGCTAGGTTCCAGCTGTTGTTGGGATAGGAATAATTATTGACCTGAAAGACCCAAAGAATATTCGTAGCGCCTCGTGCCCTGACTCTATTGACAACATAGCGGTAAGCTTTTTTATATTTTTCTGCCCCAGTAATAAAATTTTTCTCAAATTTTTTCTCATACAACAAGTGTTCCATGCCCTGGATATTGACTGGTTTTTCATGTTCTATTTTTTGGTGATAAAAATAACCCGACCATGGAAACCACGTTCCATTCATCTCACAGGCAAAGGAGACAAAAAACTCTTGGGGGATTTCCTTAGCGCGATCAGCCCAGGCATCGATATAGGCGTCCCACGTTCCATTTAAAATTTTATCGAGTGAAAACTTATCGGGTCCTCGTTCCTGATCAAATGGCTCATCCCATGGCGACCAGTAAATCAGTGGCACGGCCCCGTAGGAACAAACAAGGTTCACTTGTTCTTGAGGAAATTGTCCACGAGCCCAAAAGGATCCAAAAGAAATAATGGCTTGGTGTTTTCCGACAAGTTGCTCAAATTTTTCGATTCCCTCAAGGGTAACTCCATCCTCTCCATCACCAAAATCAATATAGGCTCCGCTATAGGCGCCTTGCTCAGGAATTTCTAAGACTTTAAAGGATGCTGTTTGAGCGGGTAGAGAGGGAGTGGTCTGCCCTATCACCAAAAGATAAGGAATGAGCGTGAGTAAGAGAATATTTTTAAAAAAAAGTCGTGGTGTTTGGATCATAAATTTATTGTATCAATGTTTCAGTAATGGCCTGCGCAACTTCTTCTGGGCTAATACCCATCATACAACGAAAATCAATAGGACAGGTTCTTAGAAAACAGGGGCTGCACTCTACAGGGTGACGCAAAACACGATGGATGCTACCTTGCGGGCCCGTGAGTGTCGGATCGGTAGAACCAAAGATAGCGACTGTGGGAATATGAAAGAGAGCTGCTAAGTGCATGCTCCCCGTGTCATTGGTGAGGAGAAGGTCGAGTTGTTTAATAATGGTAATGAGCTCTTCAAGCGATGTTTTGCCAATATGATTTTCTACTCTTCCTGGAAAGCTCTCTAGTAAAGGGATAGAAAGGGATGCTTCTGCAGGCGTTCCAAGCAGCATCCACACAATAGGATAAGGGAGCAATTGATCCATGACCCTGCGGAAGCGATCGATTGGCCAACGTTTTGCTGGTCCATACTCTGCACCAGGAGAGAGGCCGATGCGTACGGGTTCTTTGCGTGTCAAGAAAGGTTCAAACGGTGTTGTCATGCGCTTTTTTCTTCTTTGCATGGTGGTATGCTAGTCCCGAGCCAATGGGCCACGGCATGATATTCATCAGCTTGATGAGCACAAGTAAACTTAGGAAAAGGTTGATTAATGAGCCATTTTCGTACTATTCCCTTTTTGTGAGTGCGGCCAATGCGCCGTGGGATATTTGCTAAACACACTTCTAGGGCACTACGAATGGAATTAGGTAGGACAAGTGCTGCCTCAAAAGGAGGTTGCCCTTGACGCCTGTTGCTCTTTCTAAGTTTACGTGCGACAAACCAGGGTGATGCCTTGGGTGGTATTTCAATAACTTCATCAACCTCGTCAAAAGACTTCCAAAGTGCTGTTAGTTTCTGCGCAGTGAGTATGGTGAGATGCAAATCAGGACGACCTTTTTTTAACGAGCATATGGCAGGTGCTGCCATACAAGCATCTCCAAGCCAATTGGGGGAACGCACCAGTAGCTTCAAGGGTTGAAGAGCAGTTTCTTCTTTAGGGAGATATATGCCACGTTTGACTCGAGCTAAGAGAAATGCAGGGAAGGGTAATTTCCAACGATTATGAACCCAAAACCATTCTTGAGGTGCCTCCTGAATTTGTTGAGCCAGCTGGCAGTTGAGATCGTATGTGATTTCAGCAACAGTACGATCTTCTGTTGGGGTGGGGGGATTGAGCCGCAGGGTCCAACGTGCAGGACCTATCGTATGGATCGTGGCATGAATGAGTATGGCTCCTGTTTTTTTGGCAAGTGTGGCTGCAAGCGGGGACGTTGAGGCTAGTTTATGAAAAAAAGGCATCCAAATTCCAGAATCACCCGCATGCTGATCGATTAAAACCCCAAGTAGACCTCCCTCACGCAGAAAGTTGACCGCTGCAGGAAGATCTCGCTTGCGGTCAAAGGTCATGACTCCTTGGGATCGATCACAATTAATGAGATCATCGAGTGCCTTATTACGCAGTTTTTGATAAATAGCTCCTGCCCGGCGTTCACGCAGTAGGTTAGCAAGTTGGGCATTCATCTCCCAATTTCCAAAATGACTAATCGCGACCACCACACCAGGGGCATGAGAGCCATCAAGAAAATTCTTGAAACTCATTTCATCCTCAATGGTAAGAATCTCGCGAAGTCTTATGGTAGAAAGGGTCGGGATTTTAATGGCGCTCAGCATATTTGCGCCAAGAAGTCGAAAGTAACGTCGTGCGATCCGAGTCCTCTCGCCTTGAGAAAAATTTTCTCCAAAAGCAATCGAGAGGTTTTGACCAACAAGTTTTCGATAATAAGGAATACTCACATAAACTAGTAGACCTAAAATCTCTCCAAGCCGAAAACAGAGAATAAGTGGTAACGCACGGATCATCCCAATCACCAACTTAATCACACAAGCCTCAAGGAATGAAAATAGATTTTTTCTCCCTGAGGATGAGTGGCGATGAGCATGAGTCATAGAAATTTCATTGTTAAAAAGGCTTTTCATCATCCACTCTTTTTGACGCTAAATCAAAATGAATCGATGACCTTGATTGACTTGCCATTTTTTGAAAGGATCCAATGCTCTTCTCGACCTGTTTTCGTACTGAGTGTCATAAAAAAAACAGTCTCTATCCCTTAACCCGCATATTTCATACCGATCACCTGCGGAGACCGGGAAGTTAGGGTGGATGTTGCGTTGATCTCGAAGTCTTCCTCGGGCAGTATGTACTCATACAGCCGTCGTCAGACTTCATCACTCGCCTTGCCCCACCCTACCTTCACGTCCTCCTCGTTACGATCAGTATGAAATATCCAGGTTAATGCAATTTTACGACTTTAAGAAATGGCTCATCAACATTCTATCCCCATCATTGATCATTCTCCGAGCACACACGCTCTAAAAGAGCGTGAGCTTACGCAAAAAAAAACACTCCCCCCAGGTTCTGTGATAGGGATTTTAGGTGGTGGTCAACTAGGTCAGATGATGTCCCAGGCGGCTCATCAACTTGGATATCGAGTCTGTGTCTATGACACAATAGCTGATGGTCCTGCATCTTTCGTCGCTGATGAGATGATGGTTGGTTCTTTTGAAGATTACGAGGCACTCGGCCGTTTTTCGAAAAAGGCTGATGTGATTACCTTGGAGTTTGAAAATATCCCAGTGAGCGCATTACAAACATTATCACTAAAGAAACCCGTCTATCCAGGCCCAGGGGTGATTGCTATTTGTCAGGATCGTATCTTGGAAAAAGAATTTCTGCGCACACATGGTTTTCCTCTTGCTCCTTACAAAATTGTTGAATCCGCAGCCGATGTTAAAAAAGCATTACTCCATTTTAATGCTCCTTGTATTTTAAAGACGGCAACCCTCGGTTATGATGGCAAGGGTCAATGCCACCTTGAGCCTGGAGATGATACCCTCCTTGCTTGGGAAATGCTCCAGACAACGCGTGCCGTTCTTGAGAAGAAAATTTCTTTTATTTCTGAGGCTTCTGTCATTACGGCACGTTCTCTTCAGGGAGAAATGGCGACTTTTCCACTTCAGGAGAATCTTCATCGCGATGGGATTCTGGATGTTTCCATAACCTCTCCTAGTTCTTTAGATTCTCTAGCAGCAGAAAAACTCGGCAAAGCTGTTGCAGAAGCTATCGGTGTGGTTGGACTCATGACGATAGAATTTTTTCTTCTTCCTAACGGAAGTTTGCTCATTAATGAATTAGCGCCTCGTCCACATAATTCAGGACATCACACGCTCGAATCCTCACAAACCAGCCAATTCGAGCAAGCTATTCGTGCCGTTGCGGGTCTCCCGCTAGGCTCCACGGAACTCTTGCATGAAGCTGTGATGGTCAATCTTATGGGTGAACTCTGGGAGCATGGCGAGCCTCACTGGGAAGCTCTCAAG
>CAIWMF010000117.1 GCA_903913785.1 uncultured Spartobacteria bacterium
ATCATGTCTACCCCATTTATCAAACGCTATCCTTTCTCAGATTTTGAACCACGCTGGCAAGAACATTGGCTTTGTACGAACGCATTCCATGCTAAAAATCCGGGAGAGAGTGGCTTTGATCCATCAGCCAAAAAACGTTACATTCTCGATATGTTCCCCTACCCGAGTGGAAATGGATTACATGTGGGACACCTAGTCGGATATACAGCCACCGATATTCTTTCCCGCTATTATCGTCTTCGAGGAGAAAATGTCCTTCATCCCATGGGCTGGGATGCCTTTGGACTTCCTGCGGAGCAATATGCGATCAAAACGGGGCAACACCCTAGAGTCACCACAGAGAAAAATATCTCTCGTTTTCGAAAACAACTCCAGTTGCTTGGATTTAGCTACGATTGGGAGCGTGAGATCAACACAACTGATCCAGCCTATTTCCGCTGGACACAGTGGATTTTTTTACAACTCTATCATGCCTGGTATAATCCAAGCACGCAGAGGATAGAACACATCTCAACGTATACTGGGGAAAATCCTAATAGCCTACGCTTAGCTTATGTGGCCAATACACCTGTCAACTGGTGTCCCGAGCTCGGAACGGTCTTAGCAAATGAAGAGGTCGTTGACGGGAAAAGTGAGGTTGGTGGATTTCCTGTAGAGCGTCGTCCGATGCGTCAATGGATGTTTCGAATCACAGCACTGGCTGATCGTTTGCTCAGTGATCTTGAAGAACTCAACTGGCCAGAATCGATCAAGCAGCTCCAACGCAACTGGATTGGGCGGAGTGAGGGAGCCGAGGTGATGTTTTCTCTTCAAAATCAACCTGACAAAAAAATCACTGTTTATACGACTCGTCCAGATACTCTCTATGGTGCGACGTATCTTGTGCTCGCTCCAGAACATCCCTTGCTCGAGGAACTCAATCTCTCGCCAAGCGTTCAAAAGGCTCTTGAAAAATATCGCTCCGACTCGCAAACCAAAAGTGATTTGGAACGCACCGATCTTGCTAAGAAAAAAACAGGTATTCCCCTAGAGCTTGCATGCATTAATCCCATCAATGGAGAAGTCATTCCTATCTGGGTTGCTGACTATGTCTTAATGAGCTATGGAACGGGAGCGATCATGGCTGTTCCGGCCCATGATGAGCGTGATAATGAATTTGCGAGAGCATTTCATCTTCCTATACGCTCTGTGATTCAAACACCACAAGGCGTTTCACTCCCTTTTCATGGAACTCATGGAGAGCTCATCAACTCGCCACTCATCAATGGCCTGGAGCCTCCTGAGGCAAAAATTAACATCACCCAGTGGCTTGAAGGAAATGGTCATGGACGTAGAAGCATTCAATACAAACTACGCGATTGGCTCTTCTCACGCCAACGCTACTGGGGCGAACCGTTTCCTATTGTTTGGGAAAAGGGAGAACATCGTGCGCTTAATGAAAATGAACTACCCCTTGAACCTCCCGAAATGGAGGACTTCCGACCCACTGGAACGGCAGAGCCTCCCCTTGCAAAAGCAAAAGACTGGGTACGTTATTCCGATCAAGCAACTCGGGAACTCAATACCATGCCCCAGTGGGCTGGTTCTTGCTGGTATTACTTGCGCTACTGCGATCCCAAGAATCAAGAGGCCTTTGTTGGACAAGAGGTTCAAGAGTATTGGAGAGAGGTCGATCTCTATGTTGGAGGCACGGAGCATGCTGTTCTCCATTTACTCTATGCTCGTTTTTGGCATAAGGCCCTTTTTGATCTGGGCCATGTAACAACAGCGGAGCCTTTTGAGCGCCTCGTCAACCAAGGCATGATCTTAGGTCCCGATGGGCAAAAAATGTCTAAGAGTCGTGGAAATGTGATTAGTCCTGATGATGTAATTGCTCAATATGGCGCTGATGCCTTGCGTATGTTCGAAATGTTTATGGGTCCACTCGAACATTCAAAACCATGGAGCATGACAGGGGTTGAGGGAATTTATCGGTTTTTAGCGCGTGTTTGGCGCTTGATCATGCTTGAAACTCCTGAAGGAACCCTTCAGTTGACTTCCAATATTACTGAAGAACCCATGACTGCTTCACAAAGACGCATCGTACATGCGACCATCAAAAAGGTCACGAGTGACCTTGAAAATCTTTCTTTTAACACGGCTATTTCACAAATGATGATTTGTGTGAATGCCTTCCTTAATGCCAATCCCTGCCCACTCGAAGCGGTACACATTCTCTTGCGCCTCTTAAGTCCTTTTGCACCACACCTGGCAGAAGAACTATGGGTTCATCTTGCCGCAACATTTCCAAGCGTGAAGGCATTAGGGGCCTTAGCATCAGAGTCTTCATGGCCGACATGGAATGAGGAATATCTTCTTTTTGAAGAGGTCACCTATGTTGTGCAAGTCAATGGAAAGCTTCGAACACGCCTTACCCTCGCAGCCACGACTTCAGAAGAGGATGTTGAAAAAGCAGCATTAGCTGACCCCTCCATGCAGGCTCATCTTTTGAATCAAGCTATCAAGAAAGTCATTGTTGTTCCCGGACGTCTTGTGAATATTGTGATTCTCTAAGAAATGAACAGCACCCTTCTTTCCTCTCTTTTTTTAATCGCTGGTAGTGGACAGTATCCCTTTCTAGTCGCACAGCAAGCACGTAATGCTGGCGTCAAGCGCATTGTGATTGCTGCCTTTGAGCATGAAACCGATCCGCATATATCGGATTACGCCACGGAGATCATCTGGATGCGTGTTGGACAAGTTGGAAAGTTATTGAGTGCCGCGCGTAAGAGTGGTGCAAGCCACGGGATCATGGCTGGTCAGATTGCCCCAAAGAATCTTTTTAATTTGCGTCCTGATGTCAAAACCCTCCTACTACTCGCCAAGCTCAAAGAACGCAATGCAGAAACTCTTTTTGCAACCTTAGCAGATGAATTAGCAAATGTGGGTGTGACCCTTCTTCCAGCCACAACTTTTTTAGAAAGCCACCTTGCCTCTCATGGCCTCATTGCAGGACCTAAGCCCAATAGTCGTCAACTCGGCGATATCGCCTTTGGCCATAATATTGCAAAAGAGGTCAGTCGACTCAATATCGGTCAAACTGTCATTGTCAAACATGGTACGGTCCTCGCAGTAGAAGGCTTTGAAGGTACTGATGAAACCATCAAACGTGGTGGCATGCTGGGTAATGGCAAAGCATGCATGGTGAAGGTTTCCAAGCCCAACCAAGACATGCGCTTTGATGTGCCCGTTATTGGTTTGCGCACACTCGATGTGGCTGCTACTGCCGGAATGAGCCTCATCGCTTTGGAAGCCGGCAATACCTTGCTTCTAGAGCAGGAGAAAATGAAAGAACGAGCCAATCAATTGGGAATCACCTTGTGGGGTATCTCTCTGTTAGAAGACTAAAGTCAGAGGGCATTGATGAATATGAAAACTATCAACGTTGGTGTTGTGGGCATTGGTCACATTGGCATCAACCATGCTCGTATCTACTCAGAATTACCCCACTGCAAGTTAGTTGCTATTCTTGATGCCGACAAACGTGCCGCCCAAAAAGCAGCTTCAAAATATGGTGCCCATGTCTGCAACTCTCTTGAAGAATTTGCAAGCCTTATAGAAGCAGCAACAGTTGCTACACCGACAGAATCACATCATGAAATCGGAAGCATTCTGCTACGCAAAGGAAAACATCTGCTCATTGAAAAACCACTTGCTAGCACTACAGAAAACGCTCAAGAGTTAGCTGTGATAGCAAGTGAACATCATGCAATCCTCCAAGTAGGTCATGTCGAGCGCTTCAATCCAGCACTGGAGGCCTTAGAGGAACAACTCAAAAATCCCCGTTTTCTTGAGGTGACACGTATTTCTCCCTATCCCAATCGCAGTATCGATATTGGGGTCGTTTTGGATCTCATGATCCATGACTTAGAGATTATTTTGCACCTTGTGCGCTCACCAGTCGTGAGTATTGATCCTGTTGGGATTCCAGTTTTAAGCCGTGGAGAAGATATTGCTAATGTGCGTCTTCATTTTGCAAATGGATGCGTTGCTAACTTAACAGCAAGTCGCATCAGTCGTGATCGAGTAAGAAAAATCCGTGTTTTTCAAGAAGATGCTTACCTCTCACTCGACTATCAAAAACAAAGCGGATATATACTCCGCCTTAATGAAAAGGAAATTAAACGTAAGCGTGTGCGTGTCGTTAAAGGCGAGCCACTAGCACGTGAGCTTGCTGCCTTCATCGACTGTGCACGTACAGGTATTCAACCGCGGGTTACCGGCCATGAAGCCGCTGTAGCACTAGAACTAGCACTCAAGATCACCAAACAGATTCAAGAGAAAAACGCTCTCATGAAACAATGAGTACGAGATCACTGCGATCCACGCGTAATCTGTAATATTTATAGTTAAATTCCTTTGGATCACTCTCTAAAAATATTTATTCTCTCGGGCGAAGCAAGTGGTGACACGTATGGAGCCGCTTTGATTGAGGCTTTGCGCCTACAAGTTCCAGCCATTTCTTTTATAGGAGCAGGTGGTCCAAAGATGCAAGCTGCTATCTTGGAGAGCCAAATAAAAGATTCAGAAGTCACGAGCGAAGGAGAATCTTCCAGTTCATCACGATCCGCGAAGTTTGAAAAAAGTCTTATGTATTCTCATCACCCGATGAAGGCATTTGATCACTGGATGGAGGAATCAGCTGTTGTCGGCCTCTCTGATGTTCTCAAAAAATATGGCTATTTTCGAAGGAAGTTCTCTCAGTTTCTTCAAGAGCTTCAAGAAGAAAAACCAGAAGCCATTATCTTAATTGATTATCCTGGATTTAATTTGCGTCTCGCTAAAGCAATTCGCCGCCAGAAGCTTCCCATCAAAATCTTTTATTATATCAGTCCTCAAGTCTGGGCTTGGAAAAAAAATCGTATTCCAAAAATGGCACGCCTCCTGGACCTGATGATTTGTATTTTTCCCTTTGAAAAAGAGCTCTATGAATCCTCCGGACTCCCCACAACCTTTGTGGGACATCCCTTAGTAGAGACCATCATGGCTTCGAAAAATCAGACCACTCCACCTTTGCGAGAGAAAAATCTTCTAGCCCTCTTTCCTGGAAGTCGTGAGCGTGAAGTGCGACGCCTCTTTCCAGTGATGATTTTGGCATTCAAAGAAATGATAAAAAGCGAGCCCCATCTCTGTGCTCAGGCTGCAGCAGCAACCCCTGGCCTTGCTACTATAATGCAATCCATGGTCCAGGAAGCTGATGTTCCCATATCCATCACGATAGGAAAAGCTTCTGAACTTATGCAACGTGCCACTTTTGGTCTTGTCTGCTCAGGCACAGCAACGCTCGAGGCAGCTTGTTACGGCCTTCCCTATCTTCTTGTCTATAAAGTGGCATGGCTAACCTATATCGTCGGGAAAACATTGATTCGCGTCCCCTTCCTAGGAATCATCAATATCTTAGCGGGCCGTCTTATTGTGAGGGAATTTATCCAAAAGGAGGCAACACCAAAAGCACTCGCAGAGACAGCTCTCAAATATTTCACAACTCCTCAAGCTTGTGATCACTTAAGCAAACAACTCTCAGAAGTTATTTCTACACTACATGGCCAAGGAGCCTACGATAAGGCTGCCGCAACAATGTTAGAGTATTTAAATCTAAAAAAATATGCCATTTCCTAAACAAACACTTGAAACTCTCTGGGCCCCCTGGCGTGTGGAATACTTTGAACGTGATGAGAACTCAACTAGCAACTTCTTACTTCAAGCGGCTCAGAGCTCGGATGACCGGGCCCATTTCATTGTGACGCGTCGCAAACATGCTTTTCTACTCCTCAATAAATATCCCTACACAACAGGACATCTCATGGCCGTTCCTTATCGCAAGACAGCCGAGATGAGTGAGCTTGGCGATGAAGAAGTGATCGATTTATGGCATCTTGCACTCCATGCCCAGAGACTACTTAAAGCTGTCGTGCATGCGCATGGCTTTAATCTTGGCTGTAATCTCGGCACAGCTGGTGGAGCCGGCATTGCCGATCATCTCCATTTTCATATCGTACCTCGCTGGGAAAATGATCAAAATTTCATGCCCCTTCTTACAGGAACCAGGGTGATTCCCAGTGGACTAGAGCAGCTCTACCAAGCATTAATGGCCTATCAAGAAAAGCAATCGTCATGATAGCACTTTCTTGAGAGTCAAATTACTTGGAATTGATCTAAAAAATGTAGGGATTTTTAGAAAGCGTCAGACTAAAAATGCTCTAGCCCGGATATTTCATACTGAATCGTAATGAGGCGCTGTGCAAAGCTTGTTAGTACAAGGCGGGCGAAGGATTGTGATGCCGGGCTGTATGTGTCCATACCGCCCAAATCACCATTCGAGACCAACGCAGTAATCATGAGCTTTCCACACGCCGTAATAGATTTAGTGTGAAATATTCGGGCTAGCCCGCATATTTCATACTGATCGTGACGAGGAGACTGCGAAGGCTGATGGGGTCAGGCAGACCCAGCATTTTAATGCCGGGCTGTATGGGTCCATATTGACTCGCTCGCACCTGCTCGTCTCGCCCTTACGGGCTGCCCTTAACCTAACGGTTACGGCAGTCTACCCCAGGCTCTCCCGAGCACTGGTGTTGCCCGAGGAGCAATTCGAAGCTGACGCAGTATCCATCAGGTGTTCGCAAGCCGCAGCAGAATCAGTATAAAATATGCTGGTTAACGAGCCAGAAAATCCAATGACAAAACTCTTATCCTACCAAATAACAACTTCCTCAATACAATGAGCGTCGATGAGTCTTTCAAGCCAAAGCGAGAGCGATTCACCATCAGCCTCCTCA
>CAIWMF010000118.1 GCA_903913785.1 uncultured Spartobacteria bacterium
ATCCTAAAAATTCATTTAGGCAAAGGTATAGTACAATTAATTTAACCCGAATATTTCATACTGATCGTGACGAGAAGATTGCGAAGGCTGATGGGGTAAGGCGAGTGATGAAGTCTGACGACGGCTGTATGAGTACATACTGCCCGAGGAAGACTTCGAGCTTGGGCGCAGCATCCATCAGCCTTCCCGGTCTCCGCAGTAGATGAGTATGAAATATTCGGGTTAACTATATATTACGAATTTGACGTATCAGCAAAATGTTCGATCATACGCTTCCAGGTTTCCTCTCCTTTTAAAATCCTAATTTCTATACGAAGATAATAAATGGGAATTTCCATTTCGGTTAGACGCGGGATACGAACCGCATCTTTTTCTGTAGTTAGAATCATCGATACGTTGCGTCGTACACAGCGTTGCACAAATCGATCGATTTCCTTTCGAGAATAGCGATGATGGTCTGCGTAGCTTTGCGTCAGAAGAAGATTGGCTCCTAATTTGCGTAATCCGTGCTCAAAACTTTCTGGAAAAGCAATTCCTGAGAGTACTCCAATTTTCAAATCTTGAAGATGACTCAGAGGGAGGCTTTCTCCTGAAATAATATGAAAAAGTGCAACTGGACGATGTGAAGACTCAATAATCTCAGCCGTACGATTAAATTTTCGAATACGCTCATATAATTCTAAGAGATCACTTCCGTTACATTTTGTAATAATAATATGAGTAGCACGCCGGAGGTTTTCAGGAGGTTCACGAAGGGTTCCGCGTGGAATTAAAAACTCATTACCAAAAGGAGCCTCCCGATCTATGAGGACTATATCAAAACGATGTCTTAACTTAAGATACTGTAATCCATCATCGAGCAATAGTAAATCACACCCCAAATGTTTAATGGCATATAGTCCACTTTTTACTCGATCGCGATCAACTAAGACAGTCACGCCTTTAAGATTCTTCGCTAGCATAAAGGGCTCGTCACCAGCTCTACGAGAATCGAGCAGCACCGCTCCACCCTCAGAAACAATACGAGGTGCAAAAAAACTTTGATGGCGATTCGCACGTGCAAATAAACGTTGCAAAAAAGGTTTGGGGACACTTTTGTAACCACGGCTTAAAATTCCAACACGTCTCCCTTGTGCTGTTAATTCTTTAGCTAGTTTTTCTACAATAGGGGTCTTGCCTGTTCCCCCCATGGTCAGATTACCAATGCTAATTACAGGACATCCTATCAAATTTTGTCTTAATGTGCATGACCTATATAGATCTAAACGCATTGTAACAATGCTTTTATATAAGAATGAAATACAAAGCAAAATAGCGCGCAGCATCGTTGCACGTTTGCCACCACGACGCTCCATAATAATATCTATAGCCGCTTGTTCTAAACTGTCAAAAAACCGTCGCATGTTCTCTTTGATGAATATTGATCACACGAAGCTGAACATCATGTATTGCAGGGCTATTAATTTAACAATCGTGCTCCATGATTATCAACATGGGTGATAAAAGCTTGACTTTCTAAAGGAGCAATCTCATTAAAAACCTCAACCACGCATTGAGCAATAGTTTCATTTTCAGCAATCGCTGCAATAGTAGATCCCGAGCCACTTAACCATCCCCCTAGAGCACCTACACTCTCAGCAGCAACAAGCGCTTCAGAAAGATATGGAATCAGAGGTTCTCGAAACGGTTGATGGAGTCGATCCTGAAATGCACCTCGAAGCATTGCGTAGTTGCCAGTAGCAAATGCTGTGGCAACAACTGCAGCATTAGCAATATTAGCAGCAGCAGCATCCATTGGAATAGAAGCTGGCAGGAGTTTGCGCGCTGATGCAGTAGAAACTTCAAAATCTGGAATTAAGAGGATAAAACAAAGTTTTCTAGCAAGTTGATAAGAGACTGGCTCACGACGATTTCTTGCAATAGTAAAACCACCAAAAAGTGCTGGTGCAGCATTGTCTGAATGACCCTCTAACTCGACAGCTAGGTGATAGAGAGCACTAGATGTAAGCGGACGCTGTGCTAATTCATTTAATCCAAGAAGAATGCCTAGGCGTACTGTCACACTGCTTCCTAAGCCACGTGCAGAGGGAACATCTCCCTCAACCTCCACTGAAAAATTAAAGGGTGTGATTCCAGTATTAGCAAAAAAGAGAGCTGCTGCTTGAAAAATCATCGAAGTATGTTGAATGGGTCGGCTCTCCTTTTGCAGCGTCACCACGTTGTGTATTTGCAAAGCGATACCAAATGAATCGAAACCCGGGCCTAAGTTAGCCGAGGTAGCAGGAATAGAAAAACTGACTTTAGAAATATTCATTAAAAGGAATAATACCTTGAAAAGTTCTTATAGTATGGTCAAGCATCTTTATGTATACCTTTCTCGAATGAGTGTTCGATCTTGCAAAGGGTATGACTGCATCAGGCTTTCTTGATTTTTTATCAACAAAATCTTTACAATTTTCAGAAATCATTTTTTGATATAGCACGTTATAACTTTGTTGGATAAGTTTTAGGGTGTACTTGTTCTTTTTTGTGTAAGAGATCGTTCTCATCGATCCTGTTACCTAGCTAAAATAAGAGCACTTTCTTAGCAGCTTGCTAATCCCACAAATTCCAGCGCAAAAAAATCCTAAAACTCATTAGATAAAGGTATAATTATTTGTTTCGTAAAAACCTTTAAACCTTAAAAAAACTATGATTCCTCAAGTCTCTCGCGGTTGGACTATTTTTCTTGGCCTTCTTATGATGCTGCTCGGTTTAGTGTCGCTCACCAATCAGTTCGTAGCAACCATTACTGTGACGACATTTATAGGCATTATTCTTATGTTGGGGGCAGCGCTCTCTTTAGTCAAAATTTTTAGTATCGATGGATGGCAAAATCATATTTGGTATCTCGTTGTATCCCTCGCA
>CAIWMF010000119.1 GCA_903913785.1 uncultured Spartobacteria bacterium
ATGATAAAACAATCAGAAAGTTCTTCTCGTCTTTGCAATTTGATTTTGTAAACTCATACGACTGATCTGATAAATTGATAAAAATTTAGAAACACTCTCTCATGGACCAACAAGCGCAACGTAATACTGAAGAGCCTAATATTGAAGACCCCTTTTCCCCAAGCGACCAAGGCGACCGATCATTGGAGCGTGATCTAGAAGCTTCTTTGGCCTTACAAGCAGAAAATTTGACTGCCATATTACTAGATCAAATCGACGAGGCTATTACGCACTATCCAATTTCAAAGAGGAGCGCTGCCTTGCCTTTACTTCATTTGTGGCAAAATCATTTTGGTTTTATTGATGAAAGTGGCATTGAATGGATTGCTCGTAGATTAGATCTTAATTCTATCGCCATCTTGGAGCTTGTGACTTTCTACCCATGGTTTCGTCAGAAAGCTCCTGGGAAAACAATCATACGTGTCTGTCGTACTCTCTCCTGTGCCATGGCAGGGAGCTATGAGGTTCATGAAAAATTTTGTAAAAGTACAGGCATTGATCCCTGTCTCGAGGGTCATCATGGAATGCCCACAAGCCCTGATAAAAAATTCAGCGTTGAATTTGTCGAGTGCCTGGGAAGCTGTGGTTCAGCTCCTGTATGCCTGGTCAATCAAGATCTCGCCGAAAGAGTTTCTTTGGAAGATGCCGAAGCCATTATTAAAAAATATTCCTAATTATTATGTCCTCTCTCATTGAACATCCTCATCCTAGAGAACGGCGCATTGTGTTTGAAAATGCTGGAAAGCCCGATTACACCCCTGATATTGAGACCTATCTAGCCCACGGGGGATATGTCGAAGCTAAAAAAGCTTTCACGATGGCTCCTGAGGCTATTATCAGTGAAGTCAAAGCCTCGAATTTACGGGGCCGTGGAGGTGCTGCTTTTCCAACAGGCGTTAAGTGGGGGTTTATTCGCCGGGATGATGAAAAGCCTCATTATCTCTGTGTGAATGGTGATGAGTCTGAGCCTGGAACTTTCAAGGATCGTTACATTCTCCATCGTGATCCCCATCAGTTGCTCGAAGGGATGATCATTACCTGTTATGCTCTTAATATTCATCTAGCCTATATTTACGTACGCTGTGAGTATACGCATGCCAAGGCAATCATGGAGAAGGCCATTCAAGAGGCCCGTGATCAGGGTTTTTTAGGAAAAAATATTTTTGGCACTGGTTTCGATCTGGATATTTATTTTCATGAAGGAGCAGGGGCCTATATTTGCGGGGAAGAGACAAGTCTTCTGGAATCACTGGAAGGTAAACGCCCTTACCCGAGGATCAAACCACCTTACTTTCCTGCTGTGCTTGGGCTCTACATGTCGCCCACCATTGTAAACAATGTTGAAACAATCTGTCACGTGAAGCATATTCTTCGTCTTGGTTCTGCCCATTATGCCGCAATGGGTACGCCTGGAGATGGTGGGACTCGAGTGCTCTGTGTGAGTGGTGATGTCATGAAACCAGGTCCTTACGAATTAGCCGTGGGCTCGGTGACCTTGGGCGAATTAATTTTTGACATTTGTGGTGGTCTTCGCCCTGGAAGAAGCTTGAAAGCGGTGATTCCGGGTGGGAGCTCTTCAAAAGTATTACGTGCGAATGAAATTTTTAAAATCAAAGCCAAAGCTGATGATGGTACCATGATCGATAAAGAAGTCCCTCTTCTTGATATGGTCATGGATGCTGCCTCAGTAGCTGCTGCTGGTTCTATGATTGGCAGTGGAGGGGTTATTGTGATGGATGATTCTCGTGATATGCTTTGGGCGCTCAATAATCTTAATCAATTTTACGCTCATGAAAGCTGTGGCCAATGCACGCCGTGTCGTGAAGGAGTACTCTGGATGTCGAAGCTCTCTACCCGTATGATCGGCGAGGGAGCTCAAGCCTCCGATGCCTCCATGTTACATAACATTGCCGATAATATTGCAGGTCGGACTGTGTGTGCCTTTGGTGAAGCTGCCTCTTGGCCTACGCAAAGTTTCATTGATAAATTTCCTGAGGAATTTGGACCAAGGGCTTGACAGACCTTGCAAAGTGATTACCCTGTAGCGTCGCTTTTTAATAGAGCGAAAGCTAAAGTAGTTTTTTTGTGAACTCACCTATCAGCCAATAGATATTTCGCACATCACTCCTAGATAGAGCGTTTCATATCACCTCAGATTGAATTATATTTTGACTTATGTTCCCCCTCAATAGACCGACTTCTTGTAGAATCTTCTTACGTACTCTCCTGAGCACTGTTCTTTCTACATTTTTTCTTTCTACATTTTTTTTCAGCAGCCTTATTTTCTCCACAAGATTATTACAAGCAACCCCCGAGAGTATCACGGTTGAAAACTCTCCTACCCATGTCGAAACAGTTCTTGTTGATGACCCAGAGAATCATCCTGATAGCAATGGTCTTGGTAGCGTCGATCATCTCTTTCGGATTGGAAAATATACTATCACAGCAGAACAATGGTGTGCCTTGCTTCAAGCTGTTGCGACAAAAAGTGACTTGTATGGTCTTTTTAATGAACAGATGCAAAAAGACCCTGCTTCATGCTCTATCAAAAGAACCATTGTGGTGGACCCTGCCACGCATATTAATTCTTATTGCTATAAAATTATTAAAAAACGTGATGGTGACACAGAAGCAAAAAATGATCCTGATTCCTTAGATCGCGGGAAGCTTCCTATTACCCATGTTGATTTTTATGCAGCAGCACGCTATTGCAATTGGCTCTCTCTTGGTCAGCCCAATATAGGGGAGGAAAATATCCACAGTACAGAGGAGGGTCCTTATACGATTCAGGGTAAAATCTGTCGGGCGAATTTTACGCCAGAGCAACAAGCCTATGATCACTCGAAATGGCCTGGGGGATTGTGGCGTCTGCCAAGCGAGGATGAATGGTACAAGGCGGCCTATTATGAAAAAGCGACGTCTATTAGTGAATCCCACTATTGGCTCTACTCGACTAGATCAGATAGTGCACCGTATAATTTTATTGATGAAAATTATAATCAGCCCCACTTTGACGCTCAAGGAGAAGCTCTCAACGGTAGTATCGCCAATGCAAATTACACCTTTACTGGAGATGATCCCTTAGATTTCACTAGCGCCTATGTGAACAAGAGGACCATGGAGCAAGCTCCTTACGTCACACCAGTCGGTACTTTTCAATATTCCACAGGCCCCTTTGATACCTATGATATGAGTGGAAATGTTCAGGAATGGGTTGATTCAAGAAGTAATGAAAAACTATCTAATGGTTCTACTCAAACAGTGCAAGTTACGGCTCTTCGAGGAGGTTCTTGGAAATCTGATGATGAACATATTAGCTCTACAAATTCAGAAGTGCCTATGGCTACGATTATCAATAATGATTCAGGCGAACACGAAACATCAATTTTGAAATATTCTTCGAATGACGTTGGTTTTAGGGTTGTTTTGATTGAGCCCAAAGAAGCATCTATTTCCAATATGATTTCCGATTGTGGGGAGACCATTGGCAAAGATATGCATGATATTTATAACTCTAAAGACGGTATTTATGGAATAGCTCATAATCCGGATGCTATAGATCATTCAATTACCTATGGGATAGGTAGTGGATTAGGAGGTACTATACATGCTATAATGCTTGGATTAAAATATTTTTTAGAGCTTTTGATTCACGGCATCATCAATGCATTAAATTGGTGTGCAGGATATATTCCCCAAAGTTTTAGAAATGCATTTCTGAACTTTTTTGGAGTGGTCCAACAAGAAGTGGTAACAGCAGGTGCCGGTGCAGAATTAGCTCAAACAGCAGCAGCTGTACCAGAATTATTTGCCCAACTAGGGGGATTGTGTGGACAATTATATGAGATATCTCCTACCCTTGCTACTGGAATTATTTCTTGCTCTCTTGGGTATGCATTATACTCATTCAATCAAGGTTCTCCTTCATGTATAAGAAACGCAGTTGGTCTTGAGGTCTATGGCGGTGGACTTATTGTATATCTTTTAAATCTATGGCGTGGTGCACCTCCCTTTCTCCGAGCTATTATAGGAGCTGCAGTATAAAACATGCATCTATGAGCACTAACCCCATCGGCATCGGTCTTGCAGGATTTGGTACGGTTGGTGGTGGGGTTTTTAAATATTTAGAGCAGCAACGGGAACTTCTTTTAGAACGTACCGGCGCCTTGTTTGAGATCTGTGCTGTTGCGGTCCGTGACCAGAGGAAACAACGTGATAGCATTCTTCCTAAGAGTCTTCTAGTGGATTCATGGCGCGATCTTCTTAATGATCCGAGGATTCAAGTGATCGTAGAACTCATGGGGGGGACTACGGATGCTTTTGAGCTCATTAAAGGAGCCATTGAGTCGGGTCGCGCTGTTGTTACTGGCAATAAAGCACTCTTAGCCGAGCGAGGAGAGGAGATTTTTGCCCTTGCTAAAAAACATGCCGTTCCTATTTTCTATGAGG
>CAIWMF010000120.1 GCA_903913785.1 uncultured Spartobacteria bacterium
AAGACTCCAGAAAAAAAGAGTGCTCCGGGTTCCGCATGAATGCTTGCGAGTATCCCTAGCTGACCGACGGCAGCAATAATAGAAAGTAAAAAAATATCAATCATAGCCCAGTTGCCTATTTTTTTCATGATGCGATGAAGTCGACTTCTTTCCTCTCTATAGATGGATGTTCCATGGAGCCATAACATTGCGCACATGATGGTGATTTTTAAAAAAGGAACCACAATACTTGCTAGGAAAATAATGAGTCCTACGGGCCATAGTCCTGACTGAATCATCTCACGCACACCTCCCATAACGGTTAGTGGGGTTAAATGGCCATTGAGTGTCATGGTCATAACAGGGAGCACATTGGAAGGAATATAGAAAATCATTCCTGTTAATACTAAAGCTTTCACTAAGCCAAGTTGCTGTCCTGAAGTCATGATGATATTTCGATACTGGCAAGCATATCCTCGAACAATCTACGGTCAAAAAATCGCGTTGTGATGAGTGAAAGAATAGCAAGAAAACCAATCCAGAGTGCCCCTGATTGCCACTCAATGGTGCCGAGTTGTTTTAGTTTTACAACAGCTGCCATCGTTGCGACGGCAAAGACTGGTATGAGATTCCATGGCATGAGCGTTTCTACAATAAAAAGAGTGTTCTTAAGTCCTGGCCATGGAGCCTGCAAACAAGACCCCCCAAGCAGATACCAGTAGGCAAGAAGGTGTAAAACGGGTAGTGCAATCGAGCAAAGAAAGACCAGAATAGCCAAAGGCCAATACCCTTGTAAAAAGAGACTCTCTACGCCAGTAATCATGAAACTTGATTGTGTATTTCCCGAAACATTAAAGACCATGATCGGAGTGACATTAGCCATTAACATGCAAATTAGAGAGGCGGTGACCAAAGCCCAGGCGATCTGTAAGGAATAAGGATTTCCATATTTTTTGAGTTTTTTTCCACAACAAGTGCACAGAAGATCTTGACCGCAACTTAGGATGCGATCATTGTACGGCGCTCCGCAATCTGGACAGAATTCAGAGGAGAAACACTCATTCATAGCGGGTTCTTGGCAATATCAAAGATGCTTCGTGAAGAGAAAATTCACATCATTGCGATGTTCGTCTTCCACATATTTAGTCATTGTCTAAGTAACGTTGATTCATCCCCTCATAGGCATCAATGCGTCGATCACGTAAGAATGGCCAATGAGTTCGTTGTGTGCTTATTAGGGAAAGATCAAGGTCAGCGATTAAAACCCTCTCTTCTTCTTCAGAGGCCTGGGTAATGATCGATCCATCGGGCGCTGCCACAAAACTACTTCCCCAAAATTCCAAGCCATCACCACCTGCAGGTGCCTCATGACCGATGCGGTTGATGCCAGCAACATAAACACCATTGGCAAGAGCATGGGCACGTTGAGCGAGGAGCCAGGCTTCTTTTTGTTTCTTGCCAAATTCTTTTTTCTCACTTGGGTGCCATCCAATAGCTGTTGGGTAAAATAAGATCTCTGCCCCACGCAAGGCCGTTAAGCGAGCTGCCTCCGGATACCATTGATCCCAACACACAAGAACTCCTAGCTTGCCGGCCTTTGTGTTCCAGGAACGAAATCCGAGATCACCTGGGGTAAAATAAAATTTTTCATAAAAAAGGGGATCATCAGGAATGTGCATCTTGCGATATTTGCCAAGGTAGCTCCCGTCAGCATCTAGAATAGCTGCACTATTGTGATAGAGGCCAGGAGCACGTTGCTCAAAAAGAGAGGCAATCACAACAATTCCTAAGCTTTTTGCAAGGTCCCCCAAGAGTATTGTTGTGGGACCAGGAATCGCTTCGGCTAATTTGAAATAATCATGATCTTCTTTTTGGCAAAAATATTGTGTTAAAAACAGTTCTGGCAAACAGACAACGTGCGCCCCCTGCCTTGCTGCCTCGGTGATAAAACCTTTTGCAGCCTCTAAATTCATGAGAGGATCAGCAGAGCAGCGCATTTGTACTAAAGCGATTCGGAGCATATTGAATTGTTGATGCATAGGAAAAAGAATGTGGATCTCAGCAAGCTAACATAGTAGGATCACCGATCACAACATCCTCTATGAAAAAAAATCTCTTAAAATTGTACGCCCCTTTTTTAGTCGCCTCGAGCATTGCTGGAGCAGCTTCACCGGCTCCGCTTCATGATATCCGAATTGTGATACATACGGACAAAGGTGCCATTCATGCTACGCTCTTTGCCAGTAAGGTTCCTAAGACAACAGCGAATTTTCTCAACCTCGCAAAGCGCGGTTATTATAACGGACTGACCTTTCATCGCGTGATTGCTGATTTTATGATTCAGGGTGGGGACCCGACAGGTACAGGGTCTGGTGGTCCTGGATATCAATTTGCTGATGAAATCGATCCAAGTCTTAAACATAATCGTGCCGGTATTTTTTCCATGGCGAATTCGGGCCCTAATACCAATGGAAGTCAATTTTTTATCACACATGGTCCAACGCCATGGCTGGATGGAAAACATGCTGTCTTTGGTGTCGTTGATGAAGGTCAAAGTGTTGTCAATACGATCAAGCAAGGTGATAAAATTATCTCCATTGACATTATTGATAAACCTGATGCCCTTTTTGCCGCACAAGCAGAGGCTATTAGTGTGTGGAATAAGAAGTTGTAGCTAGCCCAAATATTTCATACCGAACGTCATGAGGCGCCGTGCAAAGCTCATTAGTACAAGGCGTGTGAAGGATTGTGATGCCGGGCTGTATGTGTACAGCCCTCTCCAAATCACAATTCGAGACCAACGCAATAGCCATAGAACTTTCCATAAGCCGTAATAGATTGAGTGTGAAATATCCGGGCTAGAACATGTCTTCGTTGCATCGGTTTCTAGGGCATTAGCCAAGAATGATGCTTAGTTGTTCTATGAGTTGATCTGCCATGGCATTGATGACTCTTTCATCGCGTCCTTCGATGAGGAGGCGTAGTAGAGGTTCAGTTCCCGAATAGCGGATTAAAAGACGCCCTTGACCATCTAATTTTTTTTCAACTTCCTGGATGAGCGGAATCTCTTTGCATAAAATATCTAGAGGTCGCCTTTCCTTAATACGCAAATGACGCTGTGCCTGGGGGTATTTTTTGAGGCATTGGCGCAGGGAACTTAAGGGTTGATTGCTTCTGGCCATTAAGTTGAGTACTTGTAATGCGGCAATAATACCATCCCCTGTGGTGCTATGCTCGCGGAAGATGAGATGCCCGCTTTGTTCTCCTCCAATATTAAAATCATCTTTCTGCATCGCTTCAATCACATGCCGGTCACCGACAGCTGTGCGAAGGACTTTGCCTCCAGAAGCTTTTAGGCAGTCATCAAGGCCAAAGTTACTCATGATGGTCGTTACGAGTGTCTGATGATTGAGTTTTCCTTTTTTGAGCGCTTCAAGAGCTGTCATGGCTAAGATTTCATCTCCATCAACGAGATTTCCTTGTTCATCACAAAGGAGCACGCGGTCCGCATCTCCATCGTGGGAAATGCCAAGATGAGCTTTTGATGCGAGCGTGAGGCGTTGGAGTTCTTTGCCGTGAGTGCTTCCGCAGTGCTCATTAATATTCATCCCATTAGGAGTATTGTGGAAAAGAAAGAGGGTAGCTCCTAATTGTTGTACAATCGCAGGAGTAGATTCATGCGCAGCTCCATTGGCACAATCAACAGCAATACGCATGCCTTCTAGGCAGAGTCCTGGGACGCTTTGAAGAACAGCGCTCATGTAGGGATCGAGTGGCTGTGCGAGTATATTAGTGCTTCCAACAAGAGCTCCTGTAGGTCGTGGTAATGCGTGATCATCTAAAGAGAGCATTAATGTTTCTAAATCCATTTCTTCTTGATCATTGAGTTTATAACCATCATGACCAAAAAGTTTGAGGCCATTATCCTCTGCAGGGTTATGAGACGCAGAAATGACGATGCCAGCATCTGCCCTATGGTAGCGTGTGAGGCAAGCAACGGCAGGGGTCGGCACAACACCAGCAATCCATGCATCAACGCCAATGGAATTGAGCCCAGCAACGAGCGAAGATTCTAGCATCTTGCCCGAATGACGGGTGTCTCTCCCAATCACAAAAAATGGGCGGCGAGAAATATCCTTTCTCTGAAAAAGATGACCCGCAGCACGTCCTAGTCGAAAGGCATTTTCAGGAGTCATTGGTTCCCTATTGGCAAGACCACGGATGCCATCTGTCCCAAAGAGACGTAATTGCCCAGACTCTAAGGGAAGCTCTCTCTGGAGCTTGGATGGATTAAAATGATTTTGAGATTGCTGTTTCATGAATGTTGATTTTTTATACACCCCCCCTTGCAATACAAGTAGAGTCTTCGCAGAGAACGTACGCTCAGGGTTCGTGCAAAAAATCTGTGCACTAAACCCGAGGACTTTTTCACAACCTGTAAAAGCTGCACCTGCAGCTTATGCAGCCAAACAAGCACTTGCGACGAAGTCTCTACACCATATTGCTCCTTAGCAACAATTTATTTTTTGTATGATGTGCTCTTTGATCAAAGCCTTTTTCGATCTTCTTCAAACTATTGTTCCAAAAGCGGTGCATGCTTTCATGATACGACAAGAATCCTCTCAAGAAGAGCAACCACGTAGAGAGAGATTTATTTTATGAATGACGTGCATATTTCTAAGAGCGGGCTAGCCCGGATATTTCATACTGATCGTGACGAGGAGACGGTGAAGGCTGATGAGGTAAGGCGAGCGATGAAGTCTGACGACGGCTGTATGAGTCCATACTGCCTGAGGAAGACTTCGAGCTCAACGCAGCATCCATCTGGCTTCTCGGGCTCCGCAGTAGATCAGTATGAAATATCCGGGCTAGATCGCTTTCTTTTAAGAGGGGAGTGCATGATAGGCGAAATTCTTTTAAAGAAGGATTGTTCGCTCCGTCATCATGAAGACCAATTTCTATTAGAAGAGGACTTATTGCACTATGAGACGCCGCAAGCTGCACGTGAAATTATTCGTTATGATGCTCAAGGAAAATTTCGTCCCCTAAAAACAGCTCCTAATCTACGTCGTGGCTGGTTGCTAAAATTAAACAACATCGAGGATGTGATCTTGGCATTAGATTTTTTCTATCCCATGGCGCTTCATCTTTATGAAGCTTTTTTAGAAAACAAACTCTCCGTCACGCCACTTAGGGAAACCTTGGATCGTCAAACTGGGATGTATCGTATTACCCAATTACTCAAGGACGAGCAGGCTCAAGAATTGATTTCTAAAAGTTGTTGTTCTGAAAATGGCTGCTTGCGACAAGTCCTTTGGTCCATTTCAAAAGATCAAGCTATTACCACGCTCTCAGACCAAAAAAAGAGCGTCCCTCTAAACCCTCGGGAGATACCATTGCTGTGTCGAGAGGCATGTAATTTGCTAGTAGCAGCAGCACGTCCTCTAGGCAAAATGAACCTTCCTAGCTAACCGTTCAATCTAACCCGGATATTTCATACTAAATCTATTACGGCTTGTGGAAAGCTCTATGATTACTGCGTTGGTCTCGAATGGTGATTTGGGCGGTATGGACACATACAGCCCGGCATCACAATCCTTCACCCGCCTTGTACTAACAAGCTTTGCACAGCGCCTCATGACGATTCAGTATGAAATATTCGGGCTAGC
>CAIWMF010000121.1 GCA_903913785.1 uncultured Spartobacteria bacterium
ACTTCATCGCATCATGAAAAAAATAGGCAACTGGGCTATGATTGATATTTTTTTACTTTCTATTATTGCTGCCGTCGGTCAGCTAGGGATACTCGCAAGCATTCATGCGGAACCCGGAGCACTCTTTTTTTCTGGAGTCTTACTATGCAATATTTTTTCTTGTGAGCTCTACTCTCCTCAATGGATTTGGAAAGCAATAAAATAAAAAACTTTTCGTAGGTGAATCTCATGAAAAACATACCGCAGCTCAATCAACAGGAAATAGAAAAGGCCCTAACCCGCATATTTCATACTGAGGCGGAAAATGGAGTTTGAATAAAGTTTAAAGATTTCGACGAACTTTTGAGCTAATTTTTGAGATTTTAGAGCCTCATAATGTGATAAGGGCATAGTCCCCCAATCCCCCATTGTTTTTTTCGTGCCGGGGACAGCACAAGTAATCTCTTAGCTTGAATTTAAGGCGCAGAAGAGATGACTAAAAATTCCCTGATAAGGAAAAGCAGAACTCATGAGGATTTGGATGCGACGTGTATTGCGTAAAATAACAGTTCCAATTTTAAAAAGTTTTAACCGAATGGTCTCTACTTGAGCATGAGCAAGCTCGGTACCATGAAGGCCAAGGCGACGAATGGCTTCCACAAGAAGATAAGCAGCACTTGAGAGAAGAAGGCGAAATTGATTAGGCCACCATTCATGACAACTGGTGCGATCAGCAAAAAGTCCGAGTTGTTGTTCTTTAATGCGATTTTCCATTTCACCTCGTTTGCAGTAAAGGTTGTCATAAATCTTTTGAGCATCTCCACGAAGGCTTGTAATCACAAAGCGAGGATTGGATCCTTGAGAAGTATACTCTGCTTTGCCAATAACACATCGTCCCTTATCCCAGCTATCAGCCTTGTAGGAGAGCCATGTGAAACGACGTGATTTTTCTCCAGTGGATTCAAATTCTGTTTTGGCTTGAAGGAGCTGAGGTTCTAAAAGTGGCTGTAGTCGGGCATTGCGAGCGATGCCAACAACATAATCAACGGAGTTTTTTTCGCACCATCTCAACATTTTCCAACGGCAAAATCCTGAATCTCCTCGAAAAATGATTTTTACTTGAGGCCACTCTTGCCTAAATCGTTTTGTTAGCAAACTCAAGATGGCCCAAGAATGTTGCGCTGCGTCAATATTGCTTGGCCTTAGATAGCTCACCAGAAGTTGATCACCACAAAAAACATAGAGCGGCAAAAAACAAAAACCTCCATAGTAACCATGAAAAAATCGATTTTCTTGCCTCCCGTGAACTCGATCATCAGTGGCATCAAAATCTAGGATCAGCTCATCAGGTGCTTGTTTAAATGATGCAATGAATTGCTCTACAAAAATCTTCGTCATCTCAACTGCCGTTGTACGATCTGATCGAGCTTCCAAGCGACAGAGCGTCGGACTGCTGGCGAGTTCTTCATCACGTTCTATAGCTGTCTGCCACGCCAGATCTTTTCTGAGTGTGTCATGATCGTTCAAATCTTCATAACCCAGCGCAAGGCCATAGATCCTTTGTTTCAGCAAATCTTTTTGTTCATGCGTAATTAAATTGGGATCACGAGTATCTTTCATAGCCGCATCCAAAGCCTGCACGAATCCAAGCCTCTTGTCTGCTTGGCGCAGAAGCATCACACCTCCATCACTACTTACATCTCCTCCAGTAAAACTCGCCTCAATTTTTCGACGATCAAATGCTGGATATTTAAAAAGTTCTTTGGTACAGTTTGTCATTAGCGAAGTTTTTTTGTGGGTTGTTGTAACAAGCGCCAACATAGCAGATTATCTGCGGAACTTCGCTAATTTTTTGCACTAATGTGAAATATCCGGGCTAGAGAAGCCTCTCCAACGATGGTTGTTATTTTTTAGGGGCAGCTGATCGACCTCCCCCTAGGAAATTGAAGAATTTTTCTAATCCTCTCATGCCACTTGGAGCTTGTGGTTTATTTTTAACATGAC
>CAIWMF010000122.1 GCA_903913785.1 uncultured Spartobacteria bacterium
ATCGTATATCCCGGGTTACATGATGATAGCCTTTGGCCATGATTATCTCCTTTGGTTTGCACCTTTGAGATTATCAACTTCATGTAGCCCATTCTATTTTTATCCTTGCCTCACCTGTTGCACTTCACCCTTGAAAGGGCCTAGTCAAATTACTTTGTATTTTTAGAAAACAGTTTGGTTCTCACCCTCATCACGTCACTTTTATATATAAATTTCTTGGAGGCATTTGACTATAAAAGTTCTCTTTTTTCTTCACTCACTACCCCATTACTTCATCGCTATATCGAGATACTACGATCTGTAGAGAGTCACGGCGTTAAAATCATTCTTGCTGGTCTAATTACATCGACATACCACCATCGATGGCTAGCACCTGACCTGTGATATAACGTGCAGAAGGCCCAGCTAAGTAGGCAACGGCAGTTGCGATATCATCAGGCTCTCCAAAGCGAGCAAGCGGGATCTGAGCAAGTGCTCCCTTACGGACTTCTTCACTTAAGACAGCAGTCATATCGGTTTCGATAAATCCAGGAGCTACCACATTAACCGTGATGCCCCTACTAGCGACTTCGCGCGCGAGACTTTTACTAAAACCAATAAGACCTGCTTTACTAGCTGCATAATTGGTCTGTCCTGCAAGACCCATGAGGCCACTAACAGAGCTAATGTTAATAATCCTTCCAGCACGCGCTTTAAGCATAGGGCGAATAAGAGCACGTACAAAATTAAAAGCTCCCTTAAGATTTGCATTAAGAACCTCATCCCAATGCTCCGAGGACATGCGCATGAGTAGATTGTCTCGGGTAATTCCAGCATTATTGACAAGAATGTCGATGCGTCCAAAATCAGCAAAAATTGTTTCTCCTACTTTTTGTACAGCATGAAAATCAGCTACATCAACGGCATAGGCTCGTGCAGATTCAGGTATTTCTTGATTCAATGCTGCTGCGACTTTCGATGCATTAGCTTCACTACGACTGACAACGGCAATTTTTGCCCCGTGAAGTGCAAGCTGACGAGCGATGGCCTCACCTATACCTCGTCCAGCACCGGTAACGATTGCTACTTGATGTTCTAATGGTTTCATAAAAATATTTGAATCATTGATTAAATCAAAAAAATATGAAAATGGAAGTCTGAAAAACAGTTAACTCGGATATTTCATAATGATCGTGACGAGGAAACTGGAGATGGTTCAGCTGCCCTAATGGCAACGATCTGAAGCTGCAGATTTATTCTTCCCTGGTAGATATTACGCTCAAGCCTAAATGCGATATCCCAAGGTGTTTTAGGAAGTTTTTCTAAGGCTCCATCAAAGAAAATTGCGGTTAGAGGCATGTTCTTGTGCCCAAGAAATTCAAGGCGCAAATGTTTGTTCTTTAATACGCGTGGCTCGCACAAAGGGTAGAGAGAACGTGCAATAAAGAGCGGTTGAACATTCCCAACACCAAAGGGACCTAGGCGCTCTTGCGCAAGAAGCCATGCAGAGGAAAGATCTTCCATCTTCACTTGAGCCTGGAATCTTAATGTGGGCGTGAGCTTGTCTTGCGTAAGAAGAGCATTTGCCGTCTCTTCAAATGTTTTGCACAACATGTCTAAATTCTCTTTCTGCAAGCTAAAGCCAGCTGCCATGGCATGCCCTCCAAAGGATTCTAGAAGGTGAGCACATTTTTCTAAACCGCTTACTAAGGAAAAGCCATCAATACTCCGACCGCTGCCACGACCAAAACCATTTTCATCAAAACCAATAATGAGTGTTGGACGGTACCAGCGTTTTGAAATACGTGATGCCACAATCCCAATAACTCCGGGATGCCAGTGAGGTTGACCTAGCACAATACTTTTAGAAGGAGTAGTTGAAAAATTTGCAGCAACAAGTTCCTCTGCCTCTTCTCTCACAGCAGATTCAATGGCCTGACGCTCACGATTTTTCAGATCTAATTGGTGTGCAAGACGAGCTGCTTTACTCGGATCGTCTGTTAGTAAAAGCTCTAAGGCTTCTAAAGCTGAGGCAAGTCGGCCTGCCGCATTTAATCGGGGTCCTAACTTATAACCAATATCATAAGTCGTTACGGGATGATTCACCTGGGCAACCTTCATTAACTCTCTTATTCCAGCCCACTGAGAATGTTCGAGTGCCTTGAGACCATGAAATACAAAAATCCGGTTTTCCTCAACAAGCGGAACAATATCAGCAACTGTTCCTAATGC
>CAIWMF010000123.1 GCA_903913785.1 uncultured Spartobacteria bacterium
AAAGCACTTTTTTCCCAACGTTTTCGTTGGGCCTTTGGAACTTTGCAGTGTGTTTGGAAACATCGCTCTTTAATGATGAGTCCTGGCTCCGGGTGGCTGGGATGGTTGGCACTCCCTTCAGTTTGGGTGTTTCAACTTGGTGTCATTGCGATAACTCCCCTGCTCGATGTGCTAGTACTTTTTTCTATTAGCATGGGTCGAGGGAAAGCGATCTATCCCTATTTTTTATTATCGCTACTCATTGATTGCGCTCTTGCAGGACTCTCAGCTCACTGGGCTAAACGCTCGTTCTGCTCTGCTTGGAGAGCTATTCCCATGCGCTTTGTCTACCGTCCTGTTTTAGGGTATGTTGTCTGGAAATCACTTTTTAAAGCAGCTGAGGGGAGCTGGGTACGGTGGAAAAAATTAGAACGCACGGCGGCCGCCATTAAAGAAAAGGAAAAAAGTTCGACTCTATAGCCCGGATATTTCACACTAATCTACTGCGGAAGCCGGGAAGTCAGATGGATACTTCGCTCAACTCACATTATGACTTGGGCGGTATGTATAGTATCTTAAATCCTCAAGGACGTGAGCACCGGAGTTCGCAGGCACAAACGCCCCTATAACTCTTTTTATAATGCTCTAGTAACTAGTTTCAGTAAGTCGTGTCTTCCCTCGAAAGATCCAGTAGACGCTTGTCGTATAACTCACAATCATCGGAAGACCCATGAGAAGAATAATACAGAGGACGCCTAAGGTTTTGTTCGTGGAAGCAGCATTATAAATCGTCAGGCTATTTTCGGAATTGGGATAGGAAAGGACCATATTGGGATAGTAGGTTAGCCCAAAAGTGGCGAGCAACAAGGCCATCATCACACACGAACAAAGAAAGGCGATGAGTTCCTTACCTTTTTTGATCAAAGACCAAACCTTCCAGAGAAAAAACATATCTAAGGCCAAGACTCCCACAATCCATGGCCGAGCAAAGACAATCTTAGCAAGGTGAGGGGCCACAAAGAGCGTTGACAAATTAAATATAAAATAACACCCCACAAAGAGAAGAATAAGAATAGGAACCCAAGATTTCACACGTTGCTGCAAGGCTCCCTCGGTCTTCATGACAAGGTAAATAGATCCATGCATGGCAAAGAGAGCCACCACCGTAATGCCCATAAAAAGACTATAGGGATTGAGCAAATCCCAAAATGTTCCGATAAATTCCCCTTCGGAATCTAAGGGAATACCACGTGTGAGATTACCCAGGGTAATTCCGAGCATTAAGGAGGAGAAAATACTTCCAAGCGCAAAGAGAACATCCCATGTATTTCTCCAGAGAGGACTCGGCTCCTTACTACGAAACTCAATGGCCACAGCACGAAAAATCAGGAAGACTAAGAGGAAAATAAACGGCAGATAAAATCCTGAAAAAACGGTCGCGTATGCTCGAGGAAAAGCGGCAAAGAGAGCACCTCCTCCCACAACAAGCCACACCTCATTTCCATCCCAAACGGGACCAATGGCATTGAGAAAAATACGTCGATCTTCATCCTTGGAAACTAAAAGATGCAAGACCCCAACACCTAAATCAAATCCATCAAGCATGGAAAAGCCCGTAAAGAGTGCTCCCACAAGTCCAAACCAAATGATTTTATAATAAGGGGTAAGGATATCTAAAAAGTGGTTGAAAAAATCGACGATCATATGTTGCATAATGGTTATTTTTCTCGCTGATCTCTGATGGCTTGGTTGAGGAAAAACAGCGGAAGCTCACAATCAATACTCATTACCAATAAAAGCACGCACTCATTGATAGTACTCATGACGAAGCACGCGATGAGTCAGTGCCAACAACAAGTTGGTAAAGAAAATCATGCCCTTGATCCACAGGAGGTTCAGGATCTTCCTCGGGATCATCAGGACCATGTTGAATTTTCCGATTTAACAGATAAAGAAACGCAAAAAAGAGAAGACTATAAATGGCAAAAAAGAGGAAGAGAGAAGCAAGCACTTGATCGGAAGAAACTTTTTTGGAGAGAGCCTCGGATGTTTTTAGAATATTATAAACGATCCATGGCTGACGCCCCATTTCTGCTGTAAACCATCCTGCTTGATTGCAAATTTGTGGAAATAAAACAGAAAAAACTAACACGAGCAGCCACAACCGAATCAAGAATGAGTCAGTCCTAAAGAGCCATCCCTTCCACCATAAGAAGAGAGAGAAAAAAGCAATCCCAAAGACCATCGATCCAAAGATAATCATGATATGATATGTTTGGAAGACTCCTTGGACTTTCGGCCAATATTGAGGACGCAGAGCTGCGAGTTCGGCTTGTGATTTACCCGGGTGCCTCGCAGCAAGAAATTCATCGGAAGGAAGTTGATCCAAACCCAAAACTGGTTTTTTGGGATTATGAAAGGCAAGTAAACTGAGTAGTCCTGGCACTTGTATGGAGTAGACTTTTTGCTGCGCAGCATCGACAAAGCCAAAGAGATTCATCGGTGTGTAGGGAACTGTGTGATACACTCCTTCCATAGCTGCCAACTTAATAGGTTGATGTTGCACAACGCCACGGGCAGTAATATCAGCACTGATGGATTGGAAAATACTCGTCGCAGCACCCAGAAGAATGGCAACTTTCATCGAAGCTTCTGCAAAACGACGATGCCTACCCCGAATCAGATAATAGGCACTCACACTCATGACAAGAAAAGATCCCGCGAGCCATGTTCCAAAAATAACATGACACAGACGTTGCATCGCTGAGGGATTGAAGATCATTGCCCAAAAATGATCCACCACCGCACGCACATGACCAATATCAGCCACGCGTAAAATATAGTCGGAAGGCAAAGTAGAACTCACACCATTTTGAAATAATTCCAAGTGATATCCCGCTGGCGTCTGCATCCAAGAGTTCACAATGACAATCCAAATGGCGCTAAAATGAGACCCCAAACAAACCATACACGTTGCAAAGAAGTGTGTTTTTTTGCCAACTTTATCCCATCCAAAGAGCAGTAGAGAGAGAAACCCAGCCTCTAGCATAAAAGCAAAGATCCCTTCGGCAGCTAAAGCACTCCCGAAAATATCTCCTACAAAACGAGAATACGTCGCCCAGTTCGTTCCAAATTCAAACTCCATGACAATTCCCGTTGCCGTACCGATGGAAAAAATCACCGCAAAAATCCGCGTCCAAAAATGTGCAAGACGATGATAGAGACGATCACCGGTGAGCAGATAGGTTCCCTCCATGAGAACCAACATCAAACCTAAGCCCATGGTTAATGGGGGGTAGATGTAATGAAAGGCAACCGTGAAAGCAAACTGTATCCTAGCTAAGATTTCAACGTCCATAGATCCCAAAACTAACAGAAATCGATTTGTTTTGAATCTTTTTTTAAACAATTGAAATCGATAACACTTCTTTAGCCCGCATATTTCATACCGATCGTGACGAGGGGACTGCGAAAGCTTATGGGATAACACCGGCGGTCCAAGAGACCGCGGTGGAGACTGCCCAGAGTTTGCAGGCTCTTTTAGGCAGCCCTGAAAGGGCGAGACGAGCGGGAGCAATGGTGTTGCCCAAATCACCATTCGAGACCAACGCAGTAACCATAGAGCTTTCCATAAGCCGTAATAGATTTAATATGAAATGTTCGGGTTAGATAGTACGTGAGTATTCATTATATCTCCTGCGTCTAATACGAATTTATCGATGAGCTCAATGACTTACCTATATGAACACTAGCCTGCCTAAAATCTACCTCGCACGTCACGGGGAAACAGCATGGAGTCTTTCCGGCCAGCATACCGGTCGTACGGATATCCCGCTAACCGCACAAGGAGAAAAAAACGCACAACAACTAGGGATACGTCTTAAGAAAGAATCCTTCACGCACGTTTTCTCAAGCCCTCTCAAGCGTGCAGTAAAGACTGCAGCGCTCGCAGGTTTTGAAAAAAGCGTCAAACCAGAACCACTCTTGCTCGAGTGGAATTATGGTGATTATGAGGGATTAACCACTAAGGAAATTCATCAAGATAATCCCAAATGGTTGATCTTTAAAGATGGTGCTCCTCAAGGAGAGTCGCCTTTTGAAATCGGAGCACGATGTGATGCGTTGATTAAAAAAATTCTTTTCTTGCAACAAGCAGAGCCAGGTCATTGTTTACTCTTTGCCCATGCCCATATTCTGCGTATGCTCGCCACACGCTGGTTGGGGCAACCACCAGAAAGCGGAGCTCTCTATGTGCTAAGCACTGCGAGCGTGAGCATCCTTGGCTATGAACACAATATTACTGAACATGTCATGCACCTTTGGAATGATACGAGCCATGTTTTATAAGCATCAAGACACGTGAAGCAAAGTCTTGCATCGATCAATGTCGGTTCTTCGAGTATTAAGTTTGCGCTCTATGAGCACCCAGGACTGCGGCTTTTACTTCACGGTCAGATTGCGTTCATTGGCCAGAACAATCCACGTCTTCTGTTTCAAAAAGCAAGCCAAGGGGCTCAGACCATCTCTTCCATTCCCGCAAACAACCATCAAGAAGCTGCGACCTTTTTACTAGATTGGTTAGCATCACAAGAGGAATTTCAACTACTTCGCGCCATCGGCCATCGCCTTGTGCATGGAGGCAAGTACGATACGCCTCAACGCATTGATCGCTCGCTACTCGCGGAGCTCCATTCCTTAGAGCACTATGCCCCCAATCATCTGCCAGAGGAACTCGCGCTCATTGAAAGATGTTTAGCACGCTATCCTATGCTTGATCAAGTAGCCTGCTTTGACACATCGTTTCATCACACGATGCTAAGAGTAGCGACTCTCCTTCCACTCCCACGACACTACCTGTCAATGGGCCTCAAGCGTTATGGCTTTCATGGACTATCCTATGAGTACCTCCTAGAAGAGCTCTGCCTAAGATCTGGGCCTCAAGCTGCTCAGGGCAAAGTGATTCTTGCCCATCTTGGCAATGGCGCAAGCATGAGTGCCCTCTATCAGGGAAAAAGTAGAGATACTAGCATGGGCTTTACTCCGGCCTCAGGACTCGTGATGGGATCACGGACTGGTGACTTAGATCCTGGCATTATTGATTTCCTAGCGCATAAGGAGCAGATAACGACCGCAGATTTTACGCATATGGTGCATCACGAATCTGGCTTGCTCGGGATTTCAGAAACAAGTGGTAATATCCGTGAATTGCTCGCAATAGAAGCAACCGATATCCGTGCAGCCGAGGCCATCGAGCTTTTTTGTTACCAGGCAAAAAAA
>CAIWMF010000124.1 GCA_903913785.1 uncultured Spartobacteria bacterium
ACCCATTACCCATTACCCATTACCCATTACCCATTACCCATCACTTTCTCCTATGCTTCTGCGTCGCTTGGTTTCCATGTTCTTTGTTCTCTTTTGTGTGATTTCAATCACGTTTCTTTTGATTCGAATCTCCCCTGGCGGGCCTTTTGATGGGGAACGAAAAATATCACCAGCTATCGAGCATCAACTCTTGTGTAAATACCGATTAGATGGATCGCTCTGGCAACAATACACGGCATACTGGAATGACCTGCTGCATGGTGATTTAAGAATTTCTACCAAATATCGAAATAGAAGTGTTGTGGAGATTTTAGCACAGACACTTCCAGTGACCCTGGCTCTAGGTTCTCTTGCTCTCTTATTAGCCTTAAGCTTTGGAATCATTCTGGGTTCTCTCTGGGCTATGAATCCTCAGTCAATCATTCAAACTATAGTTCTTCTATCTGTCCTCTTAGCCCTGTCACTTCCAGCGTTTATTCTAGGACCTCTTTTAATTTTAATTTTTGCCATTTACTTACATTGGCTCCCTGTTGGAGGCTGGGGTTCATTCCTTCAGGGTGTACTTCCAGCTATCACCTTGGCTATTCCCTTTGTAGCAGTTATTGCAAACCTGTTGCGTGATAGCTTGAGGGAAACATTACAGGCAAGTTTTATCACCACGGCCCGTGCTAAGGGACTCTCAGAATACTCGCTGCTCTACAACCATGCACTGCGCATTGCTATCCTGCCTGTTGTCTCTTACACCGGTCCTCTTGCAGCAAATCTTCTCACAGGCTCGATTGTGGTAGAAACGATTTTTCATATTCCTGGAACTGGTGTGTTTTTTGTGAATGCTATTTTAAACCGTGATGGCTTTTTACTTTGCGGAGTGGTGATGGTTTATTGCACACTGCTTATTGTATTTAATTTCATGGTTGACTTGGCCTACCGCTTCTTAGATCCCAGAATAGAAAATAACCTATAAAGAGATTCATGAATGTTCCTAGCAACTATTCTTTTCGTCCCATACTGCTAGAGTTGTTTACTAAACCTTATACCCTCAGAGAGCTTCGTGGGGACGTCATTGCAGGTCTAACAGTAGGATTGGTAGCCTTACCACTAACAATAGGTTTTAGCGTGGCTTCGATTCCTTCGGGCACAATCACCCCCTATGGAGCACCTGCGGCTGGAATCTTTACTGCCATCATTGCTGGCATTTTGATTGGCATTTTTGGGGGGACACGCTTTCAAATTCCTGGCCCTTCGGCAACGATGATCCCTATTTCGATTTTGATGATAGAGCGCTATGGCTTTAGTGGATTACTTGTCGCGACTTTTATTGCTGGCATCATTCTTGCAACATTTGGGCTTTTTAAGATCGGAAGTTTGATGAAATACCTTCCTTGGTCTGTTGTGAGTGGATTTACAACGGGAATTGCTATCTCCATTATTATTGATGAAATAGGAGATTTCTTAGGCATTAGAACCTCCAGGCAACAACCCCATGAACTTTTTGATAAACTCAGTTGGCTCTATAAAAATGCACACACCTCTACGAGCTCATCCATCTTGATTGCTTCGGCTACACTAATCATCATCTATTTCTGGAGTAAAAAAGGATTCAAACAAATCCCCTCATCGATTGTTGCACTCTTTTTGGTGACCCTTCTTGTCTCTTTAATCCCCTCTCAACTCACAGGTCCGATCACAACAATTGGTTCAAAATTTGGCTTCTCAACAATTCCCTCTCATTTGCCATCGTTCTCTCTTCCAAGCATCAAACTTCACGAAATCCCCAATCTCCTCATTGCTTCCTTAGCCATTGTTATTCCCTGTGCGGTGGAATCACTCCTTGCTGGGGTGATTTCAGATCGCTTAACAGGCACCAACCATAATAGAAATACGGAACTTATTGCCCAAGGACTCTCTAATATGACAAGTCCCTTTTTTGGCGGATTGCCCTCGACGGGGATGATTGTACAAACTTCTTTAAACGTGAGAAGTGGAGCTCGAACACCTATAGCAGCACTCGTTTATTCTCTGACACTCCTACTCGTTGTTCTCCTATTCTCTACTTATGTAACTCGCATCCCTATGGGAGTAATGGCTGCGATTCTCATCGCCGTTGCGCTCAACATTGGTGAATGGAGAGACCTAAGACGCCTCTTTCAAATTCCATTAAGTGAACGCTGTATTCTACTCACAGCCTTACTACTCACGATTTTTTTTAATATTGTCGTTGCACTCGAGGCATCGATGCTTTTTGCCGCGATGGTCTTTATTAAACGTATTACAGAGGCCACAGAAATATCCTATATGACCACGCACGACTTATCCAAGTCGCCTAAAAGTGATTTTTTTCATCAAAAAACCAAAGCTATTCCCGAAGGAGTCCTTATCTGTAGCATTAAGGGACCACTGCTCTTTGGGGTTGCCGAGAAATTAGAACAGACATTCAAGGCTCAAACCCCACTACCAACCGTCTTCATTTTAAAATTGGACTTGGTCAGCATTATGGATGCCACAGCACTCAACGTGATTGAAATTATTTCTAAAAACATACATCAAAACGGAGGCGTCTTCATTCTGTGTGGCATTAATACAATCAATAGATCACTCATGGAACGTGCGAAGTTTATTGAATTTATCGGAGAAAAAAACTTTTGTATGAACTTGGAAGCGTCCCTAGAGCGGTCGCGTAAACTCACTGCTCGCATGGCGATTTTGCAGACTGAGGACGGCCTCAGATGACACAAGAGGAGACTCAAGAGCCTGTTCTAAGTAATCGGATAACAAAGTCATGTCATCAAGAAATCATTCGCTCCTAAGACTGACTCTACTTCATCCATGAATCCAAGCATCAAGCACCTCACTCTTTTTTTTCTCAGTATTGTTTTCATACTGATAATCGTCCCCTATTTTTTTCCAAAAAAATATTTTGAGCCATCCAGCCTCACCTATGCCTCACCAAGCTGGCAGCACCTCTGTGGAACTGATCTCAATGGCCGTGATCTCTTAATGCGTATGTTGATGGGAAGCCGTATTTCATTACTGATTGGCTGTTGTGGCGCCTTGATCAGTCTTGTTATTGGAACCACCTACGGCATGATTGCAGGATACTGTGGTGGTGTATGGGATGGTGCCATGACACGATTTATCGATGTCCTCTATGCCATTCCGCGTCTGATTTTTGTGTTAATTTTAATGAGTGTCTTCAATGATCACTTGCAACAAAGCGCTTATCGTCATGGATGGAATAGTCTGGTTGGCTGGTCCCGAATCAGCATTTTGGTGTTAAGCTTAGGACTCATTGAATGGCTAACCATGGCGCGCATTATTCGCGGGCAGACCCTGAGCTTGAAAGAACTTCCTTTCATCGCAGCGGCGAAAATACTCGGCCAAGGTCATCTCATGATTTTGTGGCGCCATCTCTTACCTAATCTTGCTGGGGTACTCTCCCTGTATACCATGCTTTCCATTCCTGCAGTCATCATTGATGAGGCTTTTTTAAGTTTTCTTGGCCTCGGTGTTCAAGCCCCTCAAGCTAGCCTAGGCTCGCTCCTCGCTGAAGGAGCCTCTGCGATCAATCCCCTGCATAGCGCATGGTGGACTCTATTTTTTCCAGCCATGCTACTGCTTGTGATTTTACTAACCCTCTATCAACTAGGAGATGTCGTTAGAAAAATACAAAACAACTCTTTAGAATAAGCTAATTATTTTTTGTTCTTGAGCCCTTGACAAAGTCAAAAAGCGAATTATTTTCCTATTTCTATTTCTTTTTATAGTAAAAGCTAGTGAAAGAAATCGTTTTAATCTTAACATCTATAGATCCCTCTTCACCCTCTTTATTGACAACTTCACAATGAAAATAAAACATTCCCTCTTTGCCTCGCTCCTTGTTCTGAGCACACTGAGCACACCTCATCTCTTTGCGCAATCAACACCGCCCGCACCTCCAGTATCCCCTGAACACAAGGCTATTGATAATGAACAGAAGGTTTTTCTAGCAAAAATGAAAGATCAAGACCTTGAAAGGACCATGCTCGGAGACGAAGATTTAACGGATGAATCTTATCCTGGAGTCTATGTACCTGGCGCAGGTGCTTACTGCACTATTGACTTAAAAGATACGGTAACTGTCAAAAAAGGTGAATATGTCTATATTGAGTTATCGAGACCAATTACCTCAAAAGCATGGCAGCTCGCAGGAAACCAATTAACTGGATTAAAAAAGCTCATCACTTCACACCTAGAAATTTCTAGTAAGACTTGGAATGATTACTTAGACGAAGCTCTTGTAGACTCGTCAACCATACCCAGCAAATTGGAATCAGTAGAAGATATTTATTTCTTGAAGGCCATTACACCGGGTGAATTTACGCTACATTTCACCAAGGATACTCCTACACCAACTCAAGCAGACCCTAAAAAAACTTCAACGCAATCTGCCTATTTCACCATTGAGGTCACAGAATAATTTCTCTCACTCATGACGATTCTATCGCTCCGTGACGCTACGCGTGACGGAGCGATTTTTTTTGGGAGCATTGAAGCACAGATAGAAAAAATCACGCTGAAGGAGACCACAGCTAGAAAACCTTTCTATGAACTCGTACTGCGTGATGCTACAGAGAGTTTGGTCTTACGAGCGTGGAGTGATAAGCCTGCTTTTAGTATTTGCCAGCAAGTAAATATTGGTACTTTTGTCAAAGTCTCTGGAAATTTCACACACGGACCTTTTGGTATAGACGCACCTGGATGGAATCTTGAGCTCCTAAGCGCAGAGGAAATTACCCTGCTTGTAGAAGGTTCTCAAGAAGAGCAACGTGCCCACCATGCAGCCTACCAAGTTCTCCTAGATGCCGTTCAAAGCATCCTTGATCCGAGACTTCACCTACTTTGTGAGACTTTTTTTAAACAGTATGGAATGCGCTTTCAGCGTGCTGCTGCAGCTCGCAGCAATCACCATGCCCGCCGAGGTGGTCTCCTAGCCCATACGGTGCGCATGATGCAATCCTTCCTAGCACTCCACCCTGTATATCCAGAACTCAACAGAGATCTCATGATTGCAGGAATCCTCTTTCATGATTGCGGCAAGCTCTGGGAAACCTGCCCACCAGCTCAGGGGTTTGGTATTACGTCTGATCTTCGCGGAGAGCTTATGGGCCATCTGTCGATTGGCATCGAACTTGTTAATGCCCTCTGGCGTGACTTACCCAAAGAGACATGGGGCACACTCCAGCCTCCTTGCGAAGAAGTACGACTACACCTCTTGCACCTCATTGCTTCACATCATGGAGAACTCGAATATGGCTCCCCTATTCTTCCTAAAACACCAGAGGCCATGACCCTCCACTTGATTGACAATCTGGATGCTCGGCTTGAAATGTTCCAGGAAGCCTATCAGCACGGAACTGCAACCGAACTTGGTATTTTTGAATGGAGCCGCCCCCTAGCGGTCGCACCGGCCACGCCACTGACAAAATATAGTGTGTTATAGTCAAAAACTACCCCGCATATTCCATGCTAATGGTAGCGAGGAGACCGCGAGGGCTGCCTCAAAGAGCCTACAAGCTAGAGCCTACAAGCTCTTGGCAGTCTCCCACGCGGTCTCTTGGGCCGCTGGTGGTATCCCATAAGCTTTCGCAGCCCCCTCGTCACGATCAGTATGAAATATTCGGGCTAAAACGCGCTAATCTCCAGTGGCATTATCATCCTCTGCGAGCTGTTTTACGGAATTATTTTTTTGAACTTTTCCTTGATTGCAATCATTTGCTGTTTTGCTTTTTCCATAGATTTCGTTGAGAACTTTTCCAATGAGTGGTGCTGCATGACTTCCTCCATGAATTGTATTATCACCCCGCTCACCTTCGTAAACTGCAGCAAAGGCATACTGAGGGTGATTTGCCGGTGCGAATCCTGTAAACCAGGCGGCAGTTCGTTGTTTGTTTTGCGGCCCCCATTGAGCAGTCCCCGTTTTACCAGCAACATGGATTCCCTCAACGTGAGCGCGATGGGCCGTGCCTTGAGCATCTTCAGTAACATCAATCATAGCCTGACAAAGAGTATCCAAGACCTCGGATTTGAGTTGTAAATCCTCACGAATACGATCTGGATAGGCAGCAATCACCTTGTTATCGGGAGTTTGAATTTGTTTAATTAAGCGGGTTTGATGGAATTTCCCTTTGGCAGCTAGAATTCCTGAGAGTTGTGCCATTTGCAGAGGAGTGATTAAAACATCCCCTTGCCCAATACTCATATTAGCGATGTCACCAGAGAGAATTTTGCGATGGTGCATATGAAGCATGTACTGATTATCAGGGATATTTCCTTGGGCTTCTCCCCTCATAGGAATACCGGTCCTGTGACCCAGGCCAAGACGATGAGCCCAGAGAATCATGGGTTCAGCTTTTGTTTTTAAGCCGCATTGATAAAACCAGGTGTTGCACGATTGCGTAAACGCCTGGACAAAATTTAATTTACCGACATCAGTTTGTTTCCAATTATGAAAAACAAAATTACCAATCTCCAAGGAAGCAGGGCCGCGAAAAGTATCTTTTGGCGTAATAATTCCTTCTTGCAATGCGGTGAGTCCAACAACAATTTTAAACGAAGAACCCGGCGGATAAGCTGAACGAAAAGCTCGAGGCAGTAAGGGGCAAGAAGGATCTTTATTGAGCTTTTCAAAAAGCTCAGCATTAATCATTGGCACAAAATCATTCGGATTAAATCCCGGATAAGAAGCCATTGCTTTAATTTCTCCAGTGTTTGGATCGAGTAAAACAATAGCTCCCTGTTTGCAATTCTCCCGTAGTACTTTTTCACAAATGAGCTGGAGGTTTTTATCTAAGGTAGTGACCACATTATTTCCAGCAATCGGGCGTTGTGTAATACGCTGAGAATTTTTCTGACCATTCTCATCATAGGTATTAGCAATACTCCCAGGACACCCTTTTAATTGATTATCAAAAATTTGTTCAATCCCTTCACGACCTTCGGTTTCCGGAAAAATAAGATCTTTATTTTCAATAGCACGTACGGAGAGCGGCGCTACGCGTCCAGTGTAGCCGATAATATGAGATGCCAATTCACCTTCCGGATAGAACCTTCTGTAGGTCTGACGAATGATTAACGAAGAAGGTAAACCACCTCGTGCAATAGATAATTGAGCCGGCGAAAGATCTTCAATGAGATCAAGTGGAAGTAGCCCACGACGATGATAATGCTGCACAATGGCTTTCTCACTCAGAGAAATAGGTTGTTGTAATAAACCTTGTGCAAAAGTAATATATTTTTTTGCAAAAACAAGAACCTGTTTATCAGTTAAATGCAGTGGTGTAGGAAATTGAAGAGCGAGATTGAAACTAAGTGTATTTTGAGCCAGTGCATCACCATGACAATCCATAATCTGTCCACGTGGTGCTGGAATAGAAAAAGAAAAACTCTGCACCTCTCTTTGTGTTTCCCACGTTGGCTGCGGATTCTTATGCAGCGCATCTGCTTCTCCTAAAACAAGCGATGTGAAGCTAAAAAATAAACAGATCATTGTGAATCCGGGTATTTCATAGTGATGGTAACAAGAAAGCTGCAAACCCTTATGCTCTAAGAGAGGCAGTTCTGAGAGGTTTTGGAATACTGCCCAGACTTTTTTGGAGAAACCTTGAAAGGGCGAGACGAGCTTCGCCAAGCGAGTCAATGCAGACGAGCATTTTAATGCAGGGCAGTATGAAACATACAGCCGTCGTCGCAATCCATCACCTTCCTTGTCACCATTACGATTCGCGGCGCCTCGCGACGAATCAGTATGAAATATGCGGGTTAACACTTTCACTACATGAAGCTGAACACGACAAGTGTAACCTAAGAGATTTGATGAAAGCATGGTGTGATCACGCTATAGCACATCTCAAGGAGGCGGCTGGAGTAATATGAATTGGCTTAAGGTAAAGAGGAATTAAGGAATTTTCTTGATAGGAAATTTCTTGCGACACACGTCCTAAAACTGCTGCGCAGGGAAAAGTGATGGTTATTTGTTGAGCCTGCGAAAGTTTAGGTAATGGAGTCGATGCAAATAGGGGAAGATCAGGTTTTGCTAGGAGAAATTCTTGCATCTTCTCGGGAGCTAGCAAAGTGGGTTCTACATCAAATTGATGATGAAGAACTGAGGCCATCCAATAGGTTCCACCACGAGCATCACCAAGAATCCAATAACGAGGTTCCTCTATGTTCAGCGCTAGCACCGAAGGAATACCTCTTAATTCTACGCCTAATGCCGATGCCATACCCTGAGCTGCTGCAATACTCACGCGCAGTCCATTGTAAGCTCCTGGACCAAGCCCCACGACGAGAAGATCAGGCTTTCCGATTGTAGATATTGCCTGTTCTAAACCTCGAAAAAAAGAGGAAGAATCGGTTCGACTTTGCCGCTCACAATGATCATAGAGAAGCGAGCTCTTTTTGCCATGATGCGAATAATCAAGCATGGCAATAGAAACCATGGGAGAAGAAGAATCAAGGGCAAGAATGAGCATGAGTAAAGGAGAGGAGTTAGTGCTTTCACAGAAAAGGTGCAATACTCAAGAATTAGGTAACAACCGAATCCATTGTCGTATGTTGCGCCTTGAATAGATTCCAGGTAATCTCACGCAGGCCATTTTGAAGTGGCTTGATCTTGACTCGAACTGTTTCTGCTGGAAGTAGTGAGGGAAATTTATCACCCCATTCGATGAGTGTAAGATACTCTGGAAAATAATCATCTAGTCCCAAATGAATTGTTTCTGACTCGTCATTTAATCGATAGAAATCAAAGTGATAAAGGATATTATCTCTCGTTCCATAAATTTGTAAAAGTGTGAAGGTTGGACTCGTGACGGTTTCTTCAAGTTCCAAGGCCATGGCAACACCTTTCACAAAATATGTTTTACCAGCACCAAGAGGACCCTCCAGACTAATAACACCTCGTTTTTCCATCAAGCTCACGAGTTGAGCAGCAATTGCAAAAGTTTCCTCAATACTTGAAGAGTAAAAAATAGAACATGTTCCCAAATGACTCATTATCTTAAAATAGGCTTCGCACATACCTTTCTCAAATGAATTTTAGAAAATTTGACGTGTTTCTTTTTGCTGTATGTTGGGTTTTGACTTTGGCCTTATGTTCGAACTCCCGTGCTGATGCTACTCAAGACAAACCAATCTTATTGATTGAACCTTCTTTTCATCATCGTTCCATTTCCACACTGATACCTGGAGCCAAGAGAACGGTGATTACACCAGCATGGATAGATGATCATGATGCCACTGACTTCCACTTTTTAGAACCAAACTGGCAAACAACACAGCCTTCCTTTATCAACCATTTTATTCAACAAGGACGTGAAAGACTCTCCGAGCGCCTTGCTTTACTCCGACCTCGATTACTACGCGATGAACATCAAGTTATTCAAGTTGCTATGATTGAATCGAACGACACTCTCACGGCCTCCACAATTTTAGCTCCTGAATTTGGACAACAATTTGTGATGATTTTTGGACCAGAAATGTTGATTGCGATTCCTTCAGCAAATAGGATTTATATTTTTTCAAAACTAGCCTCTGCGATCAATCTGATTGCTCCCATCATTCGTGATGAATACAAACTTGCCAACGATCCAGTGAGCTTAGAAGTATTCGAACTCGATTTTAGGCTTGGAGAAGGACATCTCCATGCAGTAGGGTCTCTAGATTCCTTATGATTGGCCAAAACGAAAAAATTTTAATCTCACAAGATGCAATTCAAGAACGTGTCTGCAAACTTGCTGCTCAAATCACGAAAGATTACTCTGGAAAAGAACTCACTATTTTAGCCTTAATGAAGGGAAGTGTGATTTTTCTCGCCGATCTTTTACGACTCATCCCAATTCCTCTGAGGCTCGAGGTTCTCCCAGTCTCAAGCTACCATGGAGGACTAGAAACTTCAGGTATTGTGAGCTTTGCCGAACACTTTTTACCTGATATCTTCAATCATCACGTTTTACTCGTTGACGATATTCTCGATAGCGGAACCACCTTAAAAGCTATCACTGCCTGCATTCTTGAAAAAAAACCAGCCAGTTTACGCTCCTGCGTTTTATTACACAAAAAAGTCAAGACACAACCTGGGATTCAAGCAGAATATGTTGGCTTTGAAATTCCTGATGCCTTTGTCGTGGGCTATGGCCTAGACTATCAAGAATACTATCGGAATTTCCCTGAGATCCGAGTTCTCTCTGCAGAAACGATTGCACTAAGGGCTAGCCCGCAGCATCAGTAACAATCTATACAAGAACGAGGGAGCAGTTTTTATGAGATTGATCTTGCCGCTGCTACCACAGCTTCGGAGGTCATGCCGAGTTCTTTTAAAACAATTGCTCCAGGAGCACTCAGTCCAAAACGATTAATCCCAATACTCTTTCCATCAAGACCAACAAATTGGAACCATGGTTGAGAAATGCCAGCTTCTATGGAAACACGCGTGCGGCATGCATTGGGTAGAATTTCTTCTTGATAAGCCGCATCTTGACGCAAAAAGCGTTCCATGCAAGGCATAGAGACAACACGCGTCCCCTCTCCTAATGTTCTAGCAGCTTCGAGTGCTAGCTGAAGTTCACTTCCACTAGCAAGCAAGATCATTTCTAATTTTTGAGTCTCTTTCTTGGCAATGTAGGCTCCCTGAAAAACGCCATGACGGCGCACCGCTACAGGAATGTCGCTTAAGTTAGGAAGATTCTGACGGCAGAGTGCTAAGAGTGTCGGTCCATCAGTTCGCTCGAGAGCTGCAGCAAAGGCACCAGCTGTTTCCTCTGGATCAGCTGGACGAATGACATCAAGTCCAGGAATAGCGCGTAGAGCAGCAACCGTTTCTACCGGTTCATGCGTTGGGCCATCTTCCCCCACAGCAACAGAATCATGGGTGAAAATATAGAGCACTGGCAGATTAGAAAGTGCTGCTAGTCGAATAGAAGGTCGGGCATAATCACTGAAGACTAAGAAAGTCGCTCCACTAGGTTGGAAGATTCCATCATAGGCGATTCCATTGAGGATAGCCGCCATGGCATGTTCACGAATGCCAAAGTGAATATTGCGCCCCTCTGGAGTTTCACGTGTGAGATCACCGAGACCATCAAGGTAATTCATGGTCGATCCAAAAAGATCCGCACTTCCCGTAATAAAGAGTGGCAATGCTTTGGCAATCGATTGCAAGACGACTCCACCAGCCTTACGTGTTGCAATCGTGTCTGTCGGTGAAAAATGAGGAATAGTTTCCTCCAAATTAGGGATTGTTTTATTCAAGGCATTATCAAGAATCTTGGCCATATCTGCATTTCCTGTACGCCATGCTTGATAGGTTTTGTCCCATGCTGCATAAACCTCTGCTTGTTTTTCTTGACGTTTTTGAAAATAGTCACGCACTTGTGAAGAAACATAAAACTTTTCATCTGGAAGCCCTAGCCCTTTGCGATCAGTCTCAATATATTTTACACCAGCTTCTCCGTGCGCTTTGTTAGTACCAGCAACTTGTGGAATCCCTCTTCCAATGAGAGTGCGCGCAATAATGAATTGGGGCTTACCCACAGCAGCTTTTGCTTGTGCAAAGGCAGCAGCAATTTCATCCATGTTTTCCCCATCAATTTCCTGAACATCCCAACCATAGGCACGATAACGCCCCCCCACATCCTCACTCTGACTGACGTCGAGCATGGCGTCTAGGGTTACGCGATTGGCATCATGAAAAAGTATGAGGTTATCAAGTCCTAGATGTCCGGCTAAAGAGGAGGCTTCTGCAGACACTCCTTCTTGCAAACATCCATCTCCCGCTAAGCATACAATATGGTTGTCTAAAATCGTATGCTCTGAAGTATTAAAACGAGCTGCAGCCATTTTTCCGGAAATAGCAAAACCAACAGCATTGGCAACGCCCTGACCCAACGGCCCAGTAGTTGCCTCAACGCCCGGAGTATGATGATACTCAGGATGTCCTGGGGTAAGGCTATGTAAGGCACGAAATTTCTTAAGTTCCTCAAGAGAAATCCCAAAACCAGCAAGATGCAACCAGGCGTAAAGAAACATGCTCCCGTGACCTGCAGAGAGGATAAATCGATCGCGATTAAGCCAGCGTGGTG
>CAIWMF010000125.1 GCA_903913785.1 uncultured Spartobacteria bacterium
CTTGATTCAAAAGATTATCATTGCCACTGATGACAAGCGCATTCAAGAAATTGCGGAAAAATTTGGCGCCACCGTCATCATGACTTCCTGCGACCATCAATCAGGAACCGACCGCATGGCTGAGGTGGCTCGCTTGTTAGAAAAAAATACCAAGCAGCCTTTGCCCTCTCATTGGATCAACGTTCAGGGAGATGAGCCTCTCATTGATGCAAGACTCATTGATCAATTAGCCTGCTCCATGCGTGATGAACCAGACTTAGAAATGATCACCGCAGCCACACCACTACCTCAGGAATGCGATCACCATGATCCTAATATTGTGAAAGTTGTCCTGAATCAAAAACAAGATGCTCTCTACTTCTCTCGTGCTCCGATCCCATTTCATCGAGACACTTCAGATAAAAAATCTGCCATCAACCCATTAATCCATGTGGGTATTTACGGTTTTCGAAAAGATATTTTACAACGTTTTGTGACCTATCCACCTTCGCCCTTAGAATGTTCGGAAAAATTAGAACAGTTACGTGCCCTAGAAAATGGCATCGCTATTCGTGTGATCACAACCAAGCACCGCTCTCGTGGTATTGATACGCTTGCTGATGCGGCAGCATTAGAAGCCTCGTTTCTAAGTCGAACAATTGCATTTTAGGCCGAATCTTTTTTGCTCATCAAAGCAATATATTCCTCGACTGCTTCCTGCCATGGACGCAGCGGACTTCCTAACATTGTAGAAAACTTTGTCGTATCAAGTGCGCTTTGCACAGGGCGCTTTGCATGGAAATTTTTCATCTCTGCTAATTGGAGAGATGCTACCGAAGTTGTTAAGACTGGCATTCGCTGACGTGCAGCGCATTGCAACGCATATTCTCCATAGTCGCGCCAGGAACAAGGTCCGCTATTGCAAAGATGATAGATCCCTCCTCTAGTTTCTTTTTTTAAAAAGAGTGTCAGCCATCTTGCTAAATCATGCGTGTAGGAGGGAGAGGAAATTTTATCAGCAATGGCGGCAGCGTCTCTGGAGTTCAAGGCGCGTTGGATAATCTGATCAATAAAACTCGGACGATCCGGTCCAAAAACCCAGGAAACACGTGCCACGACATGATGTGAAGAGGAGCTTAAGACTCCCTCTTCACCCGCTAATTTACTCACTCCGTAGTGACTCAAAGGAGCCGGCATGTCGGTCTCGCAGTAAGGTCGCTCTAAGCTGCCATCAAAAACATAATCGGTACTCAAATGAATGAAACGTACACCCTCTTCTGTCGCTAAATTTGCCAAGCGCATTGGGGTGATTTCATTAATGGTTGTGGCGAGCAAGGGCTCTCTCTCACAGCGATCGACATCAGTCAGTGCTCCACTATTGACGATGACTTCTCCTTCTTTCAATCCAAAAGCCTGCATCGCTTGAAGCGCCATTGTGGGATCTTCAAAATCAAGTTCCTCACGCCCCAATCCAATGATTTCATGATTAGGAAAATTTTTTTTCCATTCGCGAACCAGAGCCATCCCCAGACGTCCCCGAGCCCCTAAAACGAAGACCCTTGGCCTTGGTGCGGCAACGTGAATTCTCGATTCACGATTTGAAAAATGATGCATCCTTGTTGAAAGTTTTTAGATCCGACTAATACCCATTACCCATTACCCATTACCCATTACCCATTACCTGCTGCATCAACCTATTTTTTAAAAAGAGGTTGCCACCACGACTCATGGTTAAGGTACCACTCAATGGTGGAGATAAATCCTTCGGTCTGCTCGAAGCGAGGCTTCCAGCCGAGCTCATGATGGATCTTCGAAGAATCAATGGCATACCGACGATCGTGACCTAAGCGATCAGTAACATAGGCGATGAGAGAAGTCGGTTTTTTAAGATAGGATAAAATTTCATGAACAAGTGTGATATTTGTTCGCTCGGCATCCGCCCCGATATTATAGACTTCACCGCTTTGCCCACGCGTGAGCACCTGCCAAAGGGCTTCACAATGATCTTCAACATGAATCCAATCACGCAC
>CAIWMF010000126.1 GCA_903913785.1 uncultured Spartobacteria bacterium
ACTGATCTACTGCAGAAGCTGGGCATCCGGGCTAGTGAGATTTTTGTATTCCTCTTGCAGTTGCTTGCTTCCGTAAGCCTTCAGCCATTGTGTAAAACCGTGATGTGCTTTTCCCTGTTGCATGAGCCCACTCCAGAAGAGGGGATAGGGTCCTAGGTAGTGACCAAAATGCCAAAGGAGCTTTTTTTCTACTGCTTTCCGGGCATCAAGACCACACGTTTTTTTTGTCACAAAAAGGATGATATCAATTAAAAAACGTCTAAGTGCTTCTTGCCTGATCTGATGTTTCATTGTTGTGGGCTCTTGTAAAAAAGCGCTTCCACAGACACGAAAGCATCGGCTTGAAAACGCCTGCAAGAGATCATCCTCACACGAATCTTCATGACGCTCAAAATTCCATGCCGTACGCTCTCCCTTGCAATAGGCGGCATGACGTTGTTTGAGGATCATTTCTAGTGCCTCTAGATTCCATAGTCCTGGATGCAGTGAAAATTTCCACAGATAACTCGGTGAACATTGCTCCAAAAAACCGTTTTCTTGTCCTAAAACGATTCCATTCACGTTTCGATGTTGTCCATAACCTAAAAGTCCAATATAAACTGCCTCAAGCTTCCGTGCCAGGGCTGGTAAGACCTCATTTAAGAAACGATCATGACAGGGACCTACCGGAGGATGGTCATCAAGGATGAGGTAGGCATGCGTCAATCCACGATGACGCATTTCTATAACAGCCTCTAGCGTCACCCCCATCCAATCACGTGAATCACTCTTGAAACTCAAATAACGCTCTCCCTGCTCGAGCAATCCCGAAAAAAATAGCGGCGGATGCCCTACCCATTGCTTCTTGATCTCTTGCTTCGTAAAGTGCGCGATCTTTGCATAGCGCTCAAAAGTACTTATGAGAATACCGATCATAAGAGGATGAGTTTTCTTATTAAGCCCATGGATGAAGGCTTCAAGGCGATTCGTGGCGATTGATAGAGAGCTTTTTTAAAATAAAACCAGGCCCCAGCTCGGTCTCGCTCAATGGAGCTATAGGCTTGTTGTAAAAACTGTGAGGCAAGAGCCTGCGAGCTTTCGCGAGCTAAGGCCGCTTTTGTTTCATGCAGCAGAGAGTAATAGGGAGCAAAAATTTTCTCTCGCTCCTCAAGCACCGAGTGCCATGCACGCATCGTCTTAGAGCTTGGCTGTCGATGCTGAATGGCTAAGAGCTCTGAGAGGTAATGAAAAGAATACTCCCCTGACATCCGCCACCAGTATTCATAATCCATCGCGTAGTGAAGATCTTCTTTTAAAAAACCAATTTTTTCTCGCACCACACGTCGAAAAAAAACAGCCGGCTGATGCAACTTAATCCGACCACTCCACCATCGAATCAAATCAGAGCGATCTTCAAAGCGTGCAACGGCACGTGTCGGATGCTCACCCGCATAGGATACTTGGAGCACATCGCCAAAAATCACCTTGACACCAGGATCGTCAAAAGCTTTCCGCAGCTTGATGAGCGTGTCAGGAAAGTACGCATCATCACTATTGAGCCAGCAAATAATCTCCCCTTGTGCCATCGCAAACCCTTTATTAATCGCGTCTGACTGTCCTCGGTCGGGTTCAATGAGGAGACGCACCCTGGAGTCGATCGCATACTCTTCAAGGATCCTCTTGCTTCCATCACTCGAGCAATTATCCACAATGATATGCTCGTAGGAGCTCTCGCTCTGACTTTGGACCGAATCCAGGCAGGCCTTGAGATAGGTACCTTGATTAAAAGAAGGGGTCACAATGCTAAAAAATGGTTTCACGATCTCTCTAAAATAAAAGAACTCATAGCAAAGGACAAGTCCTCTACTATGAGTGACCAATAAATCTCTTTCAATTATCCCGCCGATTCAAAAGTGAAGTGCAAAACGTAGACAGCGACCCTTCCTACCTCTTCCGAAAAATAGCAGATCCCACACGCACTAGCGTCGCTCCTTCTTCAATAGCCACTTCATAATCATTACTCATACCCATCGACAATGTCGGTAGAGGAATACCGGCGCTTCTTGCAAGCTCATCACGTAAGAGGCGAAGCTCTGAGAAGATGGGCCGTGAGGTTTCAGGATCCTCTGAGAGCGGCGCCATCGTCATGAATCCCTCTACTTGGAGACGAGGGAGGATTAAGAGCTCGTCGAAGACCCTCTTTAGAGCCGAGGGAATAAAGCCAAATTTGCTGCTCTCCCCTGCAATATTGACTTCGAGCAATACCCTAGGAAAGAGGCCTAGATCAGCAGCGACACGATCCATCTCGAGCGCCAATTCTAGGCTGTCAACACTATGAAAGAGTTCAAAACGTGGTAAGAGTTTGCGCACTTTATTTTTTTGCACATGCCCGATGAAATGCCAGCGCGCTTTTTTAGGGAGAAGTGAAATTTTAGTCATTGCCTCCTGGAGACGACTTTCTCCAAAGAGAGTGGCCCCTGAATCAAAGGCTTCGCGGAGTTTTTCTACAGATTGCATTTTAGAAATAACGACTAGTTCAATGTGAGAGGGCTCGCGACCCGAACGCATCGCAGCTGCAGCCATTTTCTCTCGTACTGTGTCAAGACGTTGCGGTATATCACTAAGGTCAATCATGAAGCTCAAGTAAAGGTTTGCTATTTGCCCTTCAACCTTAAACTACGAGCACCATGAGTTCCTAATAAAATGTGATCATACGCTCTCTTTTTCCTTTTAGCTTGCACTCGTGTCGGGCTAATTTAAGAGGTTGATTCGTTGGATCAATTACTAGCATCGACAAAAAATATCATTTTTAGAGCGCTCTGCTTTTTACAAAAACCATTTTGAAAAAAAGTCCTTATTTTATCTCTTTCGTATTGCAAACAAGCTGTTGGTGTATTTTTTTTGGTGTATTTCTAGGAGCAGCATTATTTGGAGAGAATTCTTATCCCCTGGTTGAGAGTGCTCCTTTTGTCGCTTCTGCCTATGATGTCATTAATGAGACGCGTTCAGAGATGGAAGCTAGCCGTATCCCCTGGAGAACACCCATCTTCACCATTGTTGCTCAAAATCGTCCAATCGCAGACTTACTCGTGGACTTTGGCAATCAACAAGGAATTCGTGTGCAGGTGACTCCGCTCGTGCGAGGTGACATTAGTGGAAGCTTTATTGATCAATCCCCTCCTTCCTTCCTAGCACAAATCTCAAAAGCATACGGACTCAGTTGGTTTTATGTTAATGGCATCCTCTATGTTGGTAGCAATCAAGAAGTCAACCTCATCGTCAAACCACTGCGTTATGTAAAAGCCGATGCGGCTCTTGCCATGCTTGGAACAAGCGGTTTTATTTCCTCTGATGGGCGTTTGGAAAAAATTAAAGATTCAGGAATGGTGACCATTTCAGGTATTCCAAAATATATCGAACTCACCACGCAGCTTCTTAACTCCATGGATAATGAAACTGCCTTTCACAACAATGGAGAAACTATTATTGAGGTTTTCCCTCTTAATAATGCATGGGCCTATGATGTTAATGTTGGTGGACCTGCCGGAGCCACAGTACGTGGAGTGGCCACAACACTAAGACAATTAATCTGGGGTTATGGGTTAAATAATGGCGCTGGGAATGGAACCGGTACTGGAAATACTGCCAATGGTGCACTCAATAAAATGGGACAACCCAACCAAATGTCTGCCCCTAATCAGACGACTGGTGTTCTTCCTCCGACTGCACAACAAGGACCTCAGGGAAGTGCTCCTCATAATAATAGCCCAAATAATGGTGAGACAGCCGAAGGCGTACCTCCTTTTGGAGAAAGCCCCATGCTTCCTAAAAATGCAAGTGGTGGCCCTGGTTCTGATTGGACCTATGCCATGATAACAGCCGATGTTAGGCGCAATGCCGTCATCATCCGTGATATTCGAGCAAACATGGCGCTTTATGAAACGGCCATACGCAAGCTAGATGTGCCTGTGAGGATCATCGAAATTTCTGCAGCCATTGTTGATCTAGAGCTAGGAGCTTCTCGCACCTTAGGCCTCAATAAAGTAGGTCTTAGTTCTGGAACATGGACCAGTGGTACCAATACCGTGACACTAGGTGGGGTAGCTCAATCCGCGCCACTTGCACCCGCATCCAATCTTGGACTTAGTGGTGTCTTTGGAACAGCCTCTGTCACCGCAGCCATCAATGCATTGAGTGCAGAGAATAAAGCTAAGGTGCTTTCGAGGCCGACTATTTTGACACTCGATAATTTTGGAGCCATGATCAACAACCAAGAAACGTTTTATGTCAATTCGGTCGGACAATATGTGAGCAATCTCTACAACGTGAGCGTTGGATTGAGCCTGCAAGTGGTTCCCCACGTCACCTTCCATCATGGAGAAACACGTATTTATCTCCAGGTCCAAATTCAAGATGGAAAATCCACCCCCCAATCAGCAGGTGCATTACCCACAGTAGATGAATCTCTCCTCACAACGCAGTCGGTGGTGCGTGAAGACCAGAGCTTACTTATTGGCGGACTCTATAAAAAAGTCAACCGCAAGGATGTAGGCGGTTACCCATGGCTTTCTAAAATTCCTGTGGTGAGCTTTCTCTTTGGCGTTAAATCAAATTCTAAAGAAGTTGTGGAACGTATCTTTGTCATCACTCCTCGCATTGTCGAAGTCAACTCGAAGAATCTAGGAGATTACAGTGAATATTTTCAACCCTCGCCCACGGTCGAAAATGCCATTGAAACAGAAAAAACAGGAGATGTTTTAAGTTCCTTTGCTCCTCTGCCACCTCCTACAAATACGGCAGTCACAGTGATGAGCAGTGCTGCAACGAACACTAACTCCTCTAAGAACCCGCCCAAGAAGCAAGCAAAAAGTAGTGCGATCACCTCATCCCCACCTCCTAAGAACCGACCTAAAGCGCCAGCTTCACACAAAAGTGTGCCAGCTTCACACAAAAGTCTTTCCCTACCAGAATCCCTCTCGCTAGATGATGAGTCATAAGGAAGCGGGATCAGTCTTAGAACAAGACTGATCGCTGATATGACCTATTTTTTTTAGCTTTTTCTGCTGTTCGTTAAAATATTCTAAATCCGACTCCGTTGCATAATACGTATTGAAACCGATATAGTAAACATTGAGAAAAATCCTGGCCCACGTAACTCCTCCCACACTATCTTCAATACCGGCGACGCCGAGAGCTTGCAGCGCTTTTCCAACAAATGCTTCCACAACAAATGCACTCCCCTCTGTTAGCATCATCGTACAGATCGTCCCCGTGATAATACAGGCTACGGTCCAATAATCCGCTTTATTAATCGAGACCGCACTAGTCTCACCTGTTTCAGCAGCGGCGACAACAAACATTAAAATAAAATTGACGATATTTCTCTGAACCGTAAAGGGTCTTAGGAGTTCACTTGCAGGGACCCATTCGCCTCTCTCTCCCCTCTTAATGAAGTTATCAAGAAACACTTCCAGTGCATAGGATGTGATCTGTGCAAAAGCTAAATGTCCAAGTTGCTGAGAAAATAATGAAGTACTACCATCCGAAATAAATTGTTCTTCTGAAGACGGAGGCTGTTGGTTGTCAATATTTTCTTTAGCACAGACACGTAATCCAATGGTGCTACTTCTTATCGATCCCTCAAAAGATTTTTTACCCGCATTATTGCTCAACAATTGGTCACTCGTTTCTTCATAGGAACCTCCTGCTGCAATAAACAGGTCTCCATCTTTGGTTGAAATCACATCACTTGTCCATTGCCTGACGTCGCCTCCCATATCATAGGTTCCATAAGGACCTGGAGAATTTTTAAAAGCACCAACAGGAGTGGTCAAAATATAGTCATTTGAATTTGGTTGAGCGATATTTGCATTTGCTTGAGCAATAAATTCCTCATTTGAAAATGAGTCTCTCAGATGGTACCAATCATCTAAATAGTACTCTTTGTATTTTGAATTGCCTCTATTAGAAGCAAAATTAGCTCCGGTGATAGTACAGGAAGAATCATTTAATGCACTCATGAGCTTGGCTCCTGGAGTTTGTTTAGGAAGACAATTTCCCTGAGTAGGATAGCTCCAATAGCTAGTATCATTATTTTTGCCTACTTGATGATATGCGGCTTTATACCACTGATTAAGAGTTGGAATAAAATAACGCGCCTCTGGCATAAGCTCACCATGTTTCCCATTAGTAAAATCATAGGCACCGGTTTCAGTAATAGCCAATGTCTGCTCGTTTAATTCATTAAAGAAAGGATAGCCATGATGAAGCCAATTGATATAGCGCTTGCAGTCATCAACGCTAATTCCAGTTATGGGAAGGGATCCATAGTAATGGCCACAGTCGGTCCCCCAGCCTTTAGGAAAAACAAGCGTCACTTTTTCCTCATAAATTTCTATATCATATTCGTGTTGAATACGTTTTTTCACAATACCACTGATCTGCTGCATAGTAGAATTTTTGCCCTCAAACATCTCTTGGTGAAAAAGATGCCGTGGATCCTGTAAATTACCCTCCACGACATGCACAGCATTGAGAAAATTACTCCACTGCAACGTTGTGACATCGTACTTGCCAATCTGAAAAGACTCTTGAAGAGACCCCAAGCCCGTTAGCGGATCAGCTGCGTTGTTACTATCACCAACTATCACCATTTCGGGTATCACGGAAAGAGGACCAGAAAATTCCTCTGCAATCACATCAATACCTTTTGATGATGCCTTTACATTCAGAGAAATAGAAAAATTCATGATGAGCACAACAAGGATTTTAAATAAAATCGTATTGCTAGGATTGTAGAAAATAGCTTTTTTGCGCTTGGGAGCAGAAAGTATCTTGCCCTTTTCGTGCTTGATATTGGACCGTTGGAATTGCGTCTTAAAGAATTGAGAGCTCATGTTATCTTGAGAAAGTGAATTGTTGTTTTTGCTAACGGAGTGATGCTTCCATAAAATTAACATCAAACTACGCAGGTAGTAGTGGAGAAGAAGCAACAGTAACGAAAAAACTAGTTCGTCATCTAGCTAGCAGTTCTCTTAGGCTACTAGGGCAGAATTTCAAAAAATTCTGCCATGATCGGGTTCATGTATTCGCCCTAATGGCGAAAGAGTCGAAGCATGAACCCCATCCATGGGCACGACATGAATTGGCCATGATGCGCATAAGCCCGATAAGCCCCTTGAGGCTTTCGCCATGAGGCATCAAAAAAACCACTCTGCATCACAGGAAACAGTCTTGCGATGCATGAAGTATATTCTTGTGAAAACAAGAAAGCAAAAGAGCTTGGCGTGGTTGCAACAGTCATGGTCAAAAACATCTCAGAAAAAAAAAGATCGGGTCAATGCTTTTTTAAAAAAAGACTCTTTTTTCTACTCTGCCTCTAAGGCCAAGTAGCGTGTGACGCTTTGCGAAAGTAAAAATGGGGCTATCATTTCTGGGGTGATATCCACGGGAGATTTCAACACCCGATGGATCGCCTCTGCGAGAGAGGAGGGTTCACATTCACAGAGCCCTTGTGCTAAGGGCCCTTGAAGAATTTCCGAAGGACCAAAGGGACAATTGGTACTCACCACTTGGGTTCGGCAGGCGAGTGCTTCCACTAACACATTGGGAAGACCCTCGTAATCGGAGCTCAAGACTAGTGCCTCTGAGGCACGCATGACGCAGTAAGGATTCTTTAAGAAACCAAGAAATATGATACGCTCATCGATCTGAAGCTTTCTAGCAAGCAACTCTAATTTTTCTTTTTCTTGGGGGCTTCCCGAGCCTAATAAAAGAAGCTTCCCTGGATAACCACTTAATTTAAAGGCTTCGAAAAGACGATCGTGGCGTTTCTGTTTGTTAAAACGACCGACATGAAGAATAAATTTTTCATGTTCAAAAGGAGATTTTTCTTCAGCCAAACGACGTACATAATCCAAATCCAGAGGATTGTAAATTGTCATGAGAGCCTTAGGTTGAATACCAATCGCTCTCACATCCTCTTGTAACGCCTCTGACACGGTGATTAATTTTCTTCCTTGATAGGTCTTGATGAGCTG
>CAIWMF010000127.1 GCA_903913785.1 uncultured Spartobacteria bacterium
CTTTAGTACGCAAAGCGAGCATGCAGATTTTTTCTTTCGAGATGATTTTCTCTTTTACCAAGAAGAACCATTCCTAGATCTCAAGGAGACACAGCTTCACGGTCTCCATAATGTTGAGAATCTCATGGCTGCCTGTGCTAGCGGTATTGCTTTAAATCGGATATTGGATGCTGATTTACTACGGAAACCTGGAAGGCTCATGCATGGTTCATTAGACTCACATAATGAGATGAGGGGGGGTATCCACGAGCGTGCTGTATCAACATACTCCTCTCCATCGGCTCATCAAGCTACAAAGCCTCCTCATGAAAAGCCATATGAAGTATTCGGTTTCACGCAGGCTTTGTCGTGTATGGTCGAGAAAATAAAAAATTACACCCCACCAGCACATCGCTGTGAATGGGTTGGTGAGATGCATGGAACGATCTGGATTAACGATTCTAAGTCAACGACGCTGGATGCCCTTGAGAAAGCCATCCAGGCTATTGATCCATTACGGAAAATTATTTTAATTGCTGGGGGTAAAAATAAAGGATCTTCTTTTCAGTCTCTGCTCCCTCTTGTAAAGGAGCGCGTTAAAGTAGCTTTCCTTATTGGGGAACTAAAACATTCTATTGCCTGTGAGTGGAGCACAATTCTTTGCCATGAAGTAGAGAATTTAGAGGAAGCTGTGAAGCAGGCGAAGGAACTTGCTTTACCTGGAGAGACAATTTTGTTTTCTCCTGGCACCTCTTCTTATGATATGTTTGCAGATTATCAAGAACGGGGTGTTTGCTTTAAAAACGCTGTTCAAAAATTCATTATGCACTAGCAATACATCATTCTTACCTCACTTTATTCTACCCATGAAATCATCCTCACCCAAAAGACGTCGCTTCCGTCCCCTTCAAGCAAAAGCCTCTGCAATCAATCCCTCTGAATTTGAGGACTATGGACCAGAGCCCAATATGAAACTCTCTCATGCCTTCATGGTCGTCTTGGCCCTGCACATTATCGCTGTAGGCGGACTCTTTGCCTTTAATAAAATGAAAGTAAATCGTACTCCTCTTTCCTTGAAATCGAAAGCTGAGCATTTATTCCAAAAAGAATCTGTAACCCCTAGAGAGCCATCTTTAGAAGCTGCAGATTCCTCTTGCGATAGCACCTCGATGCTCTCTAAAAAAAATCTCTCTCATCAGTTATCACAAGCCTCAACTCCTCCAGCCGCCACACAGCGACTTGTCGGAGCTCCTGCTAATCCACAAACACCTGGAATCACTAGCAATCCACCACCCTCTCCTTCTCCAACTCCTGGCTCTCTGGTCCCTGCTGCTGTGAGTCCTAGTCTGGGTGAATCTGCGAAGACCTCTTCTCAAGAAGTTCTCCACGAATATACCATTGTGAGAGGAGACAACCCTTACAAATTAGCTAAAAAGTTTCATGTCAGTTACGATGCGCTCATGAAGCTTAATAATATTGCAGATCCTAGAAAAATTCAGATTGGTCAGAAATTAAAAATTCCTGCCACAACTCAAGTAAAGGCTCAACGATCTAGGCTAAAGGCTAAAGGTTCGCAACCACACCGGTAACACGTAACGTCTCAAGCCTCAAGAAGAGGAAGTCACTCAGCTTTTTCGACTCTTTACTCTTTGCTTCTTCTCATTGCCATCCATGCAACGCAATTCCATCTACCTGCTCTTGCTCTCTGTTGTTGCCCTGGTTGCGCTTGGGATTGTGATGCTCTTTAGTACGAGTGCCTTTGCACAAGATAGTCATGGAGATATTTATTATTTTGTGAAAAGGCAGCTCCTCTGGCTTGGTATAGGGACGATAGCCTGTGTGATCACGTCTTTAATAGACTATCATTGGTGGCGTCGCACGTGGCTCTTATGGTTTGCAATGGCAGTTTTACTTTTAATACTCTGTTTTGTACCCCATATTGGCATGCGTATTAATGGTTCACGTCGTTGGTTGAATTTGCATGTAGCAGCTTTTCAGCCTAGTGAACTGGGTAAAGTGGCAGCTGTTTTTTTTGTGGCATGGTGGTTTTCTCGAGAAGAAATCACACAGGGTAGTTTTTTACAAACAGTTGCTCTTCCTCTCGCTTTCTTAGCTCTTCCTATGGGACTCATTGCTGCAGAGGTTGATCTTGGAACAACAGCACTCATTGGCATAACGGCTCTTGCCATGATGTTTGTAGGAGGAACGCGAGGCATCTATCTTTTTCCCATCTTAGGCACGGGTATTGGCGGCCTTATGGGTCTCATTTATCTTATTCCCGAACGCGCAGCACGGATGATGACATTTTTACATCCTGAATCCGATAAACTCGGTAAAGGCTTACAACAATGGCAGGCCTTGATTGCCTTTGGTTCTGGAGGTATTGAGGGTCTTGGTTTAGGTGAGGGAAGACAAAAAATGCTCTACCTTCCCTATGCACATACTGATTTTATTTTTCCGATGATTGGCGAAGAGCTAGGGCTTAGAGCTACATGGGCTGTGATATTGTGCTACCTTCTTATTCTCCTGTGTGGGGGGCTCATTGCAGCCAATGCACGTGATCGTTTTGGGAAGCTTGTCGCTACTGGCCTTCTTCTTCTCATTACCCTACAGGCGATCATTAATATTGGGATGACGATTTCATTTTTGCCCAACAAGGGAATGCCTCTCCCATTTATTAGTTATGGTGGTACGAATTTAGCCGCCTCCCTTTTCATAATAGGTATTCTCGTTAATATTCATCGACGTGGGATACCTCTAGCGCCTCTTGAAGAACAAGCGGTCGTCTTAGGCAATCGAGCCATACCGCGTATTTAGAGTTTTCCGAAAGCGAACCAATTGTGAAACGGATTTTTTAGATATTATTGAACTTATGGGAAAACATTTTGTGATTGCTTGTGGTGGAACCGGTGGGCACCTTTTTCCAGGTCTTGCTGTTGCTGAAATTCTTCATGAACGTGGTCATGAAATTATTTTACTTGTTTCTGAGAAAGAAATTGATGCGCTTGCTCTGCGACATCATCCTGAATTTAGAGTTGAAAAACTTCCTTCTATTGGGATGCCCTCATGCTTCTCATTTTCATTTATTCGATTTCTACATCGTTCTTGGGAGAGTTTCTCGTACTGTCTTCATCTCTATCGTCGCTATCGTCCTGCTGCTGTTCTGGGCATGGGTGGATTTACCTCTGCAACACCCATTCTAGCAGCTCACTGTTGTAAAATTCCCTCCTACATTCATGAATCTAATGCTATTGCTGGCCGAGCAAATCGATTCACAGCGCGCTGGACGAGTAAGGTTTTACTCGGATTTCAAGCATGTACCCCGTGTTTTCCTAAAAATCAATGTGCCATCACGGGAACACCAGTAAGACGAGATCTTGGCGAGCGTCTGCCTAAGGACGAAGCCCTGAGAAAATTTAAATTAACACTAGATCGTAAAACAATTTTAGTCATGGGCGGCAGTCAAGGGGCAGCGCAAGTTAATCAAATTCTTTTTAAGGCAGTTTCCCTACTCAAAGAACTTCCCATACAAATCATTCATTTTACTGGTGAGAGAGATGATCATCTTGCCGCTATTAATTATCAACGAGAAGGTATTCATGCTTATGTGGCTTCGTTTTATCATGAGATGAACGAAGCTTATTCTGCAGCAGACATCGTGATTTCACGGGCTGGTGCTGCTAGCTTAAGTGAAATTGCTCATTTTGCTCTTCCCTCTATTTTAATTCCATTTCCCTTTGCCGCAGAGCATCACCAACATTGTAATGCGACTATCTTTGAGCAAGCCGGGGCAGCGGAAATCCTCGAGGAATCATCGATCACTCCAGAAATCCTAGTTCATCGCATTACCAACATATTGAATGATTCAGCACGACACGAGCGCATGACTCATGCAGCATCGATGATTTTACCGCATGATGCAGCACAGGCGGTTGCTAATGTCATGGAGGAAAAATTCATGGAGCTTCAACAAGACTCTTGTAAGATAAGACCTTTCGCAGATCCTCTCATAAAGTGATTGCTACTCCCTCTGACTAATTGGGATAACTTTTTTTCCTTCTTCCGGGCCGATATACTCGCTCAGAGGCCTGTAGATGCGATTATCAGCAAGTTGTTCTAAAATATGAGCGGTCCATCCTGCAACCCGCGCAATAGAAAAGACAGGGGTGAACATGTCAGTGGGGAGTCCTAGTGAGTAGTAGACAATAGCAGAATAAAAATCGACGTTGGCATTAAGCCCTTTTTTTTCTTTCATCAAACTTGCGATGCGTTCTGCCATTTTCATCCATTTGTTCTCGCCGAGTCCTTCACACATCTGAAAAGCCATAGCGCGCAGGTGAGGAGCTCTGGGATCAAGTGTTTTATAAACACGGTGGCCAATCCCCATGATTTTCTTTTTTTCGAGGAGTGTTTTGTCGAGCCATGCAGTGACATTGGACTCCTCGCCAATTTCTTGAAGCATCTGAATAACCCCTTCATTAGCGCCTCCATGGAGTGGGCCTTTGAGTGTGCCAATAGCAGAGGTCACTGCTGAATAAATATCTGTCAACGTTGAGATCGTGACTCGTGCTGAAAAAGTCGAAGCATTCATTCCATGATCAGCATGGAGGACATAACAGACATCGAGTGTCTCTGCTGCCTCTTGACTAGGAATTTTTCCTTCAAGAAGGTAAAGAAAATGTTCTGATTCCGTAAGCTCTTTATTGATGGGAGGTAGATCTTTTCCCTGACGAGCTCTATGATAGTAGGCAGCAATCACACTCATTTTGGCTGTAATAGAGGCAGCACGGAGATATTTCAATGAATCTGTTGGGTCGAGTGAATCTTTGCCCCCTTTACTGTCGTACAGCCCTAACATTGAGATTCCCGTTCGCAGGACATCCATAGGGTTAGCGTTCTTCGGTGCGCAGAGAATGAAATCAACGACTTCCTCTGGTAATTCGCGCTCATCGGCAAGCTCTTCATGCAGCCGTAGCAATTCAGCCGCCGTGGGCAATCTTCCATGCCAGAGAAGATGAATAACCTCTTCAAAACTCACGTGTCCTGCAAGTTCATTAATATTGTACCCTTCATAGAGTAGTTTTCCCTCATCGCCACGAACGTCGCTTAGCGAGGTGCTATTGGCAATAACTCCTTCGAGTCCTTTGGCGATAATGGGCATGATGGAAAAAGAGTAAAGGGTAGCTAAGTCAAGAACAACGAGCCTACAACATATTGCAGCTACTGTTTCTCAAGGAGTGTTATTAACGTTTCCGCAATATCAGCAGAACTTGGCGCAACAGCAATACCAGCAGCACGGAGAGCTTCTTGTTTTAGGGCAGCAGTTCCTTGACTTCCTTGAATGATCGCACCCGCATGTCCCATCCGTCGGCCTTCTGGAGCTGTAACCCCAGCAATAAAAGCAACAATGGGCTTGTCGCAATATTGCTTTGCCCAGAGCGCAGCTTCCTCTTCCTCAGAGCCTCCAATTTCACCAATCATGATGATAGCTTCTGTTTTTGGGTCCTTGTTCAAGAGAGAGAGAGCATCCATTTGTGTCATACCATGAATGGGATCTCCTCCAATGCCAATACACGTCGATTGTCCGATACCTCGTGCCGTGAGTTGCCAAACAGCTTCATAAGTAAGGGTCCCCGAGCGTGAGACTACTCCTACGGGTCCTGGTTTATGTATGTAACCAGGCATGATCCCTATCTTACATTGATTGGGGGTAATAATTCCCGGGCAATTGGGCCCAATGAGTATCGGAGGATTTTGAAATGATTCTGCAAAAATACCCTTTACGCGCATCATGTCATGAACAGGAATCCCCTCCGTAATGCAAACGATGAGTTCAAGGCCAGCAGTTGCTGCTTCCACAATCGCATCTGCGGCACTTGGTGCGGGTACAAAAATCATTGTCGCGTTACAACCTGTTATCTTGCGAGCTTCAAGAACAGTATCAAAGATAGGAATCTTATGATCAAAATATTCTCCGCCCCGGCCAGGAGTGACTCCAGCTACGACGTTCGTTCCATATTCCTCGCAGCTACGGGCATGGAAAGCACCTGCCTTACCGGTAATGCCTTGAACAAGGAGACGTGTGTTTTTATCAACCAGAACGGACATAAGAATTTTTTAGGAGATAAGAGAGCAAGAATGCGGTAGAGAGGCGTGTGCTGCTGCAACAACTTTTTGAGCAGCATCTTTGAGGTCGCTCGCTGTTTGGAGAGGTAGTTGAGATTCCTGAAGTAATTTTTTGCCTTCTTCGACCTTGGTTCCTTCCAGGCGAACGATCATTGGCAGGGAAATCTTTGTTGTCTTAAAAGCATTGATGATTCCTTGTGCGATAATATCACAATGCATGATGCCTCCAAAAATATTTACTAAAATTGCTTTCACCTTCGGATCTTGGGTCAAGATTTTAAAAGCCTCTGTTACCTGTTCTTCTGTGGCTCCGCCTCCTACATCAAGAAAATTGGCTGGTTCCCCACCGTGATGCTTGATGATGTCCATGGTAGCCATAGCGAGTCCTGCACCATTGACAAGACAGGCGATATCTCCTTCAAGAGCAATATAGTTGAGATGAAAAGCAGATGCTGCTACTTCACGCGGATCCTCCTCGCTCGTATCGCGCATGGCTTCAATACTCTCATGACGGAAGAGTGCGTTTTCATCAAAACTTAACTTTGCATCCAATGCAAATACCTCTCCTGATTTTGTTAGGACTAGTGGATTGACCTCCACCATCATGCACTCGGATTGATCAAAGAGGCGGTAAAGATTTAAAATTAATGTGCTAGCTGCTAAAAATTGCTTTCCTCGAAAGCCAAGATGATGGGCAATATTGCGGCTTTGATAAGGTTGAAGGCCGATCAGTGGATGCACAGGTTCTTTCCAGATTTTTTCGGGTGATTCTTGTGCGACTCTTTCAATATCCATCCCTCCTTCTCTGCTTGCGATGACAAGTGGAGCAGCACTCGTGCGATCGAGTACAATGGCGAGATAGTATTCTTGCGAGATGTCAACTGATTCGGCAATGAGGACTTTGCCTACCAGTTTCCCTTGAGGGCCGGTCTGATGCGTCACAAGCGTATTTTGAAGCATGGCCTCGGCAATCTTGGAAGCCTCGTCCGCTGTCTTCACTACATGAACGCCTCCGCGAAAGCCATTTTTAAAGGTCCCTTGACCACGTCCTCCAGCATGAATTTGAGCTTTTACGACAAATTCTTTTGAGAGAAAACCAGAGGTAATGCTCTTTGCCTCTTCGGCTGTGGTCACAACGGAGCCTTTTGCTGTCATGACCCCAAAGAGTTCAAAAAGTTGTTTAGCCTGGTATTCGTGGATGTTCATGAAAGGAAAGAATCCTACAGATCAAGCGGCAGAAATACCAGTTCGGATTTTTAACCCGGATCTTTGATGCGTATTGTGAGTTATCATTCTCCAGCTGGATAGCGATCTGTGGCTTTTGATTCCATAAAATCAACCCAAATAGGGAGTGCTATTTCTGCCCCATAACCACCACGCATAATTGTTTGAGGTTTGTCAAAACCGACCCAGACACCACAGGTGAGACCCTGTGTAAAGCCAAGAAACCAGGCATCAAAAAAATGATCAGTTGTTCCTGTTTTGCCTGCAGCTGGTTTTTTAAGTCCTAGGGAAAGAGCGCGCGATCCTGTGCCCTCGGTGAGTACTTTTTTTAATAGTTCTCTGGTGGTATGCGTTGCTACCGGGTCCAGCACGGAAACACGGCCTCGTGTGGCAAGAAAAAGAATTTTCCCATTAGCATCGGTCACTTCTTCTATTAAGTGAGGCTGCAAGCGTTCTCCCCCGGTGGCAAGTGCGGTATAAGCCGCAGTGATATTTCGCAGTGTGGATTCAAAACTTCCTAAGCAAATAGCAGGGTAAGGAAGAATCTTATTGTTAAGCCCAAGATGTTCTAGGGTTGTAGCAACCTCTTCTAAACCTGCTGACAGGCCAATGCGAACACTCATTGTATTACGTGAATGAATGAGTCCATAGCTTGCAGGCAGCCATTGTTGAAAAGTTCCATCGCTATTTTGAGGGTGATAGGTTTTAAAAGCTTCCGGCAGCTCTGCAGGTGTGAGTGGTGCATCACTCACAAGTGATTCGGGTGTTAATCCCTTTTCAAATGCCTTTTCATAAACAAAAGGTTTTGCTAGTGACCCAACTTGGCGCTCGGCTGTTATTGCTCGATTGTACTGACTCGTCTTGTAATCACGGCCTCCAACAATGGCCACAATTCCACCACTCGCATTGTCGATCGCTAGCAAGGCTCCTTCCAGGCCAAGCTGATTGTTGTCGAGACTTAACCCGGATATTTCACACTGATCTACTGCGGAGACTGGGAAAGCAGATGGATCCTGCGTTAGACTCACATTGTGACTTGGGCGGTATGTACCCATACAGCCCGGCGTCAAAATGCTCGTCTGCGTTGACTCGCTCGCTCCCGCTCGTCTCGCCCTTTCAGGGCTGCCTAAAGGCAGTCTCCCCCGCGGTCTCCCGACCGCCGGTGGTACCCCATCCGCCTTCGCAGTCTCCTCGCCACGAGCAGTATGAAATATCCGGGTTAATGGTTTTTTTTGCTTGCTGATTTGCAGGTGGGTATGTTTCTGGAGGTGGTGTTGCTCCTGAAAAAGAGCTTGGGATTCGATTTCTGCGAGTCGTGTTAAGAGAGAGTGTTCTGCCACATGTTGAAGCTCTGGATCAATAGTGCTCATGATATGGAGAGGTCCCGAATCGATTGTATCAGCAGGCAGGACTTGCGCGAGTTCACGCAGAACGGCATCAATAGCCCAGCTATTTTGCATATGAAGAATACGATTTGTGGGCGACTTTATTTTTTCATGTAATGCTTTTGTATGTTCCTCCTTGGTGATGAGGTTCAGTTCTTCCATGCGTTTGAGGACAAGAGCTTGTTGTTGTAAGGCACCATGCAGATTATTAAAGGGAGAAAGATGATTGGGGCTTCGAATGAGTCCAGCCAGAAGAGCGCCTTGCGCTAAGGTCATTTGAGATGCGGGACGATTGAAGTAGGCTTGACTTGCAGATTCTACGCCATAAAGACCAGGTCCAAAATAAATCCGGTTCATATAGAGCTCTAAAATTTTTTCTTTAGAGAGTTCTGTTTCGATACGAAAAGCCATTGCTGCCTCGAGTAATTTACGATTCATCGTATGACCTCCCAGAGGGAAGCTATTGCGCGCAAGTTGTTGGGTGATGGTGCTTCCTCCTTGCCTGATGCCACCAAGCAAAAGGTTGCGAATGGCTGCACGCGCAATACCGATAGGGTCAATGCCATGATGTTCATAGAAACGAGCATCTTCTCGGCTAATGAGAGCATTAACAAAATAGTTGGAGACTTTATCAAAAGGGATAATCTGGCGATTTTCTCCACCTGCTAGGCAGTAGATCTTTCCATAACGATCATAGATAAGCGACCGCTGCGACATCTGAGCGATTTTAGAAAGGTCAAAGGTGAGGGACCAAAGATAGTAAAATGTAGCGACTAACAACCAAACCAAAAAAAGAGAGAAAGATAATTTCAGGCATGTCACTAGGGGTAGGCGCTGTTTTTTTTTCAATTTTTTGGAAGTCTTTTTTAAAAAAGAGAAGTGAGGATTAATCTCTTGTGATCGCATAATATTTTAGATGGAGCATGCCTTTGTTGGGGATAAGTTTTAGGATTTCTTTACTCACTCTTATCTAGTAGTCATCATGAACGCTTTCATGAATCAACATGTTCAGGACTCTCACGCTGTGCAACAAATCAAGAACCTGTTTTCAGAGTCTATGGAAGCTGTAAGCAACTACGTCGCACCGGTGCTTGCTCTATCGAGTGCCTCAGGTACAGTCCATAGCTGTGCACCCTCGACTTCTTGTTCTTCATCAGTCTCAGCAACTTTGAAAATAGATTCTAACATAGGCACTGACGCATGCAAAACACCTCATGTTTTAAGCATACAGATC
>CAIWMF010000128.1 GCA_903913785.1 uncultured Spartobacteria bacterium
CGTTCGCATGTTGCCTCCTTAGTGAACTCTCTTACAGAATACAAGCCATTGTTCACGAGTCTTAAACGGAGAGACTCATTTTCTTTGAGACGTCGAAGCTGTCTGAAAAGTTCCTCAAGCGAAGGTGCTATGAGATAATCTTTGCCAGGATGGCCATCCGAGGAAAAAGCCACATCACTCCCACCAATAAAGGGCACACCGGCAAGCCACGCATTATAGAGTTTTGTCGCTGGTTTATGAAGATGAGGCAATCGAGAAAAATCACGAATTCCAATCGCGCAGTCGACATCACGATAATCATGCCACCTTTGAGGAACCTCTATTTTAAAGCTAAGTCCTAATTCTTGTTGAAGGCGCTGACGCCATACCTCCGATCTTAATTCTTTAGCGAGATTTTCTCTCTCTCCAAAAAAAACAATATTCTCAAATCGCTTCCCGCGCTCAGGATTCCTACCAATCAGACGGGATTGTGGCCAGTGAGGTATAAAATGGGCATTAGGGAGTCTCTTTGCCTGCACTTGATTCTGAACAATATAAAAATGAGCGGCGGGATGAGGGGAAGCATCCGCCACAACATCGACCAAAAAGACATTGGGTGATAAAGGCGGGTTCACGCCAAAGGAAGAATCAGCAGAAGCAGTCAAGGCAATGAGGACACCACATTTTTTAGGCACCATAGATAAATTGCAGGGAATCTGAGCCTCTTTTAAAAACTCAACCGTTTGATAAATCCAACTATGACTACACGTAAATTCTATTTCCGGAACAATCTTTCCCTCCTTCCACATTTGGAGACATCGATTGGTAGGAAATAATTCTTGTGGCAAAAAGAAAGAGACTCTTTGCCAGTGTGTTTCGAATTCCTTGGATAAGGCTGCGTAAATTTTTTTTCTCTGTTGCGCAAGAAAACGACGCATCACCTGATTGGAAAACGAATCTAATAGATCCAGAGTGCTACCTGCTACAAGGGTCTTGGGAGCTTTTAATAAAGAGAAGACATCAACCTTCAGGGCCAATAGAGGAGAGTATTTTTTTCTTACTCTTTGTGTAAAAGAGACCTCATCAAAAGAAAATTGCTCTGCAGCTCTTGCAATTTTTTCCCAACAGATCGCAAGGTCCTCTTGCTGCTCTAAATCCATGTGATGCTGCCAAGCATCATAAGAGTGTTCCGCCCAAAAAGCCGCACGTTCATAAGGGTTCCTTTTTCTTCCCATGTCCCTAGAGGCTAGGTCATACCGCAGTGACATTACCTTTTCTGCCACATGGAGCATACGTTGCCAAGATCTCATCCAAGACTCACTAGCTATGGGTAGATGGTTGATCACTTGCTTATGGCTATGGCATACATTCTTTGCAGCATAGGCAGCGAGAGACCACTGCAGGGCAAGATACTCATCATTTGCTTGCGTTGCCCGTGCTGCATTGACTCTGAAATGAAATGCATAAGATGAAAAAGCTGCTGCTGCACGCCAATGTTCACGCACTGTTCTATTATGACCTGCGCTTGCCTCGGCAAGCTGCAACTGCATTATGGCAGCATCAATAGCCTCGTAAGCGGCTATTTTAAGACGGTAGACACTCATTTCTTGAACCAGCGATCGACTCGGTCTTAATTTTTCATAATCATGGCCATGACGTAGCTCTGAACCTTCATGAGACATCAAAGGTGATGATGGAGATAACGCCCTAGATGAGAACGCAGCGCTCCAGTCAATACAGTGGCCTAATCTAAGATCCAGTTCGCTTTGGCTATTCCTTAGTAAATTGGTATCTATTATCGGATCAAGTCTACCTTTTTGGATTCTTCGGGCCCATTGAAAACATTGAAGTGCTTCTTCAAGATAACGATTAGCCCCTAGCGAAATGTACTGATACTTCTCTATGGCCTTTTGCAGCTGAGCAATTTCTTGTTCAAAAAAATCTGAATCTCTTGCCTGAGAATAATTCATCCAGACGCGATAATTCCAAGCAGCCTCCTTAAAGTCCTTCGTTTGAAAAACCCAGCAAGAAGAAAACTTCCTTTCTAAGTGATCATCAAGCGC
>CAIWMF010000129.1 GCA_903913785.1 uncultured Spartobacteria bacterium
ACGTTCTAAAATATTCGGTTTAAGAGTTGATAGCTTTGAAGCCTTTTTATTCTAAGAGAGATTCAAGTTTTTAGATCACGCTCTGTTATAAAAAGAGATCATTACTCATGAAAAAAATTTCATTACTCATCACATTCTTTTTTATTCCCATGATCACTTCTTTTGCTGCTACAGAATTCACTCCCTCTCCTAAAGAAGCTCACGCAGTTTTAGGAGGTGGCTGTTTTTGGTGTATGGAGGCGCTTTTTCAAAAACTTCCTGGAGTCATTGCCGTGCAGTCAGGGTTTGCTGGAGGCAGAACCAAAAACCCCTCCTATGAGGAGGTTTCTTGCGGCGGCACAGGCCACGCCGAGGTCATTGAGATCACTTATGATTCTACAAAAATCTCGTATGATCAATTACTCGATTTTTTTTGGCGTGCCCATGATCCCACCACCTTGAATCAACAAGGTGCTGATATTGGCCCACAATATCGTTCAATGATTTTAACCACCTCTTTAGCGCAACAACAAGAGGCCGAAACTTCTAAAAAAAAGGCTCAAAAATATTTTTCCTCACCGATTGTGACAGAAATTTTTCTGCTCACTCATTTTTATCCTGCAGAAAAATATCATCAAAAATATTTTGAGAACAATCGTCTTGCTCCGTATTGTCGCGCTGTCATTGCCCCTAAATTAAAAAAGCTACAGATGGAATAAATATCGTTTGTCGGTGCAGGTGTTTTTGGCAATCAAATAACAAGCAAGGTCATCAAAATCACTTTTGTTTGGAATGACCATTGTCACTGACCGATGTTTTTGATTAGGCTCTAGACTTTTATGAAAGCTCTTCTCAATGCACTCCAAGAAGGTCGTCTCGTTGAACTACCCGACAATGATAAAGTCGATGCATTAGAATTTCTCTCAGCACTTATTGAGGCGATCCCTGAGGTTCAGGTAGAGGACCAAGTCACCGAAAAAATTATTGCGAGAGAAAAACTTCACAATACCGGTATTGGAAAAGGCTGGGCTTGCCCTCATTCCTCAACGATGCGTGATGCAGAGCTTCTCTGCTCAGTAGGGTGGAGCCCCCATGGCATTAATTACGGATCCCTTGATCAGGAGCCCGTGAGGCTGGTGGTGATGTATTTTGTGCCTGAATCACAAAAGAATGCCTACCTCAAGGAAATTTCCTCTCTTGCTAAAGCCATTCATCAGACTCCAGCGCTTCAGCAATTACAAGAACTCCACGAACTCTCTGAGGTCCGTCATACACTCCTTGATGCCATTAGCCAAGCCTTAGAATCGGTAGGTCCAGAGGCACGTGCACGCATGATTCAACTCGAAGTAAAACATGCAGCCTCGCAGGCCATTACCTCTACGGACAATAAAATTACCGATCTCGTACGTAATCTTATTCCTATCTCGGTTCTCGAGATCCCTGGTGCAAGGAGCGTTGTTCTGGGTCAGGATCAATTGCTCGTCAAACAATTAGAAACCTGTGAGCACCTGAGTCTTGAATTAGGCGAACATGGCTATGCCGAACATCAGGGCATTGGTGTTGTTTTGCGCTCTAGAGAACACTTTTCTTTGAATCGTATTTTGCACCATTGCGTAGCTGTTAAAATTCGATCCTAGCCGCAATGCCGGTTACTTAAAAATTTTTGTAATTTTGATAATAGAAACTTAGCCCGGATATTTCACACCGATCACCTGCGGAGACCGGGAAGCTAGGGTGGATATTGCGTTAGACTCACATTGTGACTTGGGCAACACCAGTGCTCGGGAGAGCCTGGGGTAGACTGCCGTAACCGTTAGGTTAGGGGCAGCCCGTAAGGGCTTGCCTAAAGGCAGTCTCCCCCGCGGTCTC
>CAIWMF010000130.1 GCA_903913785.1 uncultured Spartobacteria bacterium
AAGAGCAAAAAAGCAGTCGCCGTGGTATAAAAAAACCGTAGGGCCGACTTCATGACTTCGGGTGTCGAGGAGAGATAGGCAAAGCCGAGATACAGTGCGCTTCCAATGAGAAGACTATAAATCGTGTATTCCCAAAACAGAGGGCGATGCAATAGTAATATGACTAGCAGAGGTAATGCAGCCATCGCTAAGGTCATATGGTGATTGCTCATGCCAAGAGAAAAACTAAAGACAATCCAAACAAAAGCATTGCGCCAAGAAGGAGTGCGAATCCAAAGGTAGCAGAGTGTCGCTAGCATGAGCATGAGTAAGACATGTAAAGAATAGGTGCCTTTGCCGATCGTAGCCTGCGACCAAACTGGTACAGACCATGCGAAGGTGAGCGATGTTGTGAGTGCTAGAAAAGAGGCCGCATTTTTATTCAACCCTAGCCAACGTGAGCTACTTCGAGACAATAATGCTACAAGTCCAACAGCAAGCGAGGCGCAGAGACCTGAAAAAAGATTGAGTTTCCAAGAGGCATTTCCAAATGGAATGAGTTTACTAAAAAGACCAGCGCTAATTGTCCAAAGTGGATATCCAGATGGGTGAGGGACACCACAGTGCAAGGCAGCTATTGCCATTTCTCCATCATCTCCTAAACCGACATTGGGCATGACTGTAGACCAAAAAGTGACGAGTGCTACTCCAAGAGAGAGGAGAGCGATATAACGATCTGTTCTGGAGAATGCATGCAGGGGGCTTAGCCCGCATATTTCATACCGATTCTGCTGCGGCTTGCGAACACCTGATGGATACTGCGTCAGCTTCGAATTGCTCCTCGGGCAGTATGAAGCATACAGCCGTCGTCGCAATCCATCACCTTCCTTGTCTAGATCAGGATTCACGGCGCCTCGCGATGAATCAGTATGAAATATGCGGGCTAGGATTGTGCTTTCTTTTCTAGGAGAGATGAGATCATGAGAAGTTATCCGTGATCCTTGTAATGTTTTCACTGTTGCTTTTGCTCGAGTGTTCGGCTGGCTTTTGAGCAACAGGTATTGTTCTACGGCATCCACCCTTGCGTGTAGCTTGATAAAAAGAAAATGGAGCATTTTCAGTAATCGGCGCAAGAGTAATTCCATTGGCTTTTCTAGATTGAATGTCAAAGTTGCTTATTGGACTCTTCTTGGAATGCGGCGGCAGGCGTTTTGAAGTAGTAATTTCCAAACCATAAAAAAAGCTTCAAAGACAATTTTCATCGACATTTTTGAAGTTCCTTGAAAACGATCTGTAAAAATAATGGGTATCTCCACACACTCAAAGCCACGCCGCCATGCACGATGATTCATTTCAATTTGAAAACCATATCCATTGGATTTTATTTTTTCTAAAGCGATGTTTTCTAGTGTTGTTTGATGCCAGCACTTAAACCCGCCAGTAGGATCGTGAATGGGCATTCCTGTGATGGCATGAACATAGTAGGAAGCTCCCACACTCAGTATCAGACGACGTAGTGGCCAGTTAATGACACGGACTCCATCAATATACCTCGAGCCAATTGCGAATGCGGCTTGCTTGTTTGCAACAGGATGAATGAGTTTGGGAAGATCATTGGGATCATGCGAAAAATCTGCATCCATTTGGACAATGATTTCGTAATCACGCTTAAGTGCCCACTGAAAACCAGCAATATAGGCCCGTCCAAGTCCATTTTTTTGAGTGCGACTTAATAAATGGATGTTAGAATTTTTTTTGGATTGCTCTTGAACCCAAAGACCTGTGCCGTCTGGCGACTCATCATCAACGATAAGAATATGATAGGAATCATCTATCACTAACAAACGTTCAAGGAGTGGAGGAAGATTTTTGAGCTCATTATAGGTGGGGATAATAATGAGTGCGGTGATTGAAGAATCGTTACTCATTGATGGGCGGGACTATTAAAGGATGTTGATTGTGCCAAATGGTTGATTGTTCGTACGCATGCCCAACACGAAAGAGTGTTTTTTCTGCAAACGAGGGGCCAATAAGCTGAAGTCCTACGGGTAGATCGTTTCCATCTTTTCTAGCAAACCCACAGGGCAAGCTCATGCCGCAAATGCCAGCAAGGTTCGCAGCAATGGTAAATATATCAGCGAGGTACATTTTAAGGGGGTCGTTTATTTTTTCACCACAACGAAAAGCTGTTTCAGGAGAAGTTGCCGAGACAATGAGGTCCACTTTTTTAAAGGCTTCCTCAAAATCTTGTCGAATGAGTGTGCGTACTTTCTGTGCACGGAGGTAATAGGCATCGTAATAGCCGCTTGTTAGCACATACGTTCCTAAGATAATGCGTCGTTTGACTTCGGCCCCGAATCCTTCTTCACGGGTTTGTTCGTAGAGCGAGAGTAAATCTTTACTCTTTTCTGAACGCCTTCCGTAGCGGACACCATCAAAGCGCGCAAGATTCGAAGAGGCTTCGGCAGTCATAATGATGTAGTAAACAGCAACAGCATACTCTGTATGAGGGAGCGAGATTTCTATTGGCTGAGCACCGAGGGAAATGAGCTGTTTAATGGCATCTTCCACACGAGCGCGTACATCAGGTTCAATACCATCGACGAAATATTCTTTAGGAATACCAATGCGTATTCCCTTGAGATCATGTCCAATTTCTGCTGTAAAATCTTCCTTCGGTAGTTGAAGTGACGTGGAGTCATGAGGATCAACTCCTGTGAGCGCATTTAACAGGAGCGCGCTATCTTCTACGCTATGAGTCAAGGGGCCTATTTGATCAAGTGATGAGGCACAAGCCATTAAGCCATAACGTGAGACGCGACCATAAGTTGGCTTTAAGCCGACACAGCCACAGAGGGAAGCAGGCTGACGTATGGAACCACCGGTGTCAGATCCAAGTGTAGCCATTGCCATTCCTGCGGCCACAGCAGCAGCAGAACCGCCACTAGAGCCGCCAGGAGTGCGGGTCAGATCCCATGGATTATATGTTGGATGGAAGGCTGAAGATTCGGTGGAAGAGCCCATCGCAAATTCATCCATATTTAAACGTCCTAAGGGGTAAGCGCCTGCAGATCGAAGATTTTTGATGACGGTGGCATCATAGGAAGCAATATATCTTTCTAAAATTCGTGAGGCAGACTGGGCTGGTGCCCCTTCGACTAAAATAGCATCCTTGATGCCAATGGGTATGCCTCCAAGTGGCTTGGTGAGGTCAGCATTCGTAGCATCAAGACGAGCCTTTTCACTATCCCAGGAGAGATAAGCACGGATCTGGGGATTGATCGTATTAATTTGTTTTTCTAAACCTTCGAGTAATTCGATGGGAGAGATTTTTTTTGCGACAAGGAGACGGCGTGCTTCGGCAATCGAGAGAAAGGGAGAAGTTAGAGTGGGCATGGAAACTATTAAGAGAAATATTTTAAGAAAGAAATCAACTAGCAAATATCATTTTTTCAAGTCTTGAGGCTCCTGTGTTCTCAATCTGTTGTTTCCGAGGTCTCGCAAGATCGAGGATCTCTCTTAGCCCGGATATTTCATACTGAATCGTCATGAGGCGCTGTGCAAAGCTTGTTAGTACAAGGCGGGTGAAGGATTGTGATGCCAGGCTGTATGGGTCCATACCGCCCAAATCACCATTCGAGACCAACGCAGTAATCATAGAGCTTTCCACAAGCCGTAATAGATTTAGTCTGAAATATTCGGGCTAGTGATAAAAACTCATCTTGGGTAAGCAGGTGTATCATGAAGATTATTCTAAGACTTTAGGGACAATAAAAAGACCATTTGCCTGATGCGGGGCATTGGCAAGAACCTTGTTTTTAGAGAGGCTAGGCATGGGATCATCCTCTCGTGTCACATCAAATACTGAAATTGCATGCGCCATGGGCTCAATTCCAGTCAGGTCGAGTTTATTAATTAAGGCGACATGTTCTAAAACACGATCCAATTGCTGAGAAAAGAGTTCAATTTCCTCTGAGCTTAACGTGATTCGGGCAAGACGTGCCAAATACGCAATATCAAGCACATGAGCATTAGGAGAAAATGAGGACATATGTTTATAATTAGAAAAGAACACTTCACAGATCCTTGCTTTACATCGAGTAGAAGTCGATCAATCACTCTGAATTGTTTAGCTTTATACCAAGGGAATGAAAAGAGAATCAGTAATGAGGTTGCTGAATGCTAGTGTGGGAAGAGCAGCCTGGGAATACCAATGAGGGATCACAGGATGGAATGTTTACATTTTTTCCTTTGCAAGAATGAGGTTTTTAAGGTGAGGCGTTTTAGGATGAGATTTTTTCCAAAAACAGATTGGAAAATTACAAAAGATACAATTTTTTACAAGTTAATTGAGATTTTACCATCACTCATATTGAGAGCATCTTGACAGGGTTGATAGCCGGGTATTGCAGTAGCAGAGTTCTTTGAGATCGGCTCTTAGTTCTGATTCCCAGCGATAATGTGTTCCATCATAAAAAATCTCCATTGCTGCAGAGTGAAGCGCATGTCGTGGAATGGAGAGTACTTTTGCTAAATTTTCTGTCCATCCTGTTTGAATAAATTCTAGGTAGTATTCTTCTGATGGTCCGTAAAGTTTGTCTCCAATCACGGGATGACCAATCGAGGAGAGATGCAAGCGAATTTGGTGAGTTCTACCAGTAAGGGGATAGCAGCGAAGTAAACTCAACGCCCCATAAAGTGGGTGGGTGTATTTTTTTTCAACATGCACACGCGTCATGGCTGAGACTCCTTGAGGATGTATCGCTCGCTTGAGCCAAATTTTGGATTCTGCAACTTCACCAAGACGGATAATGGGGGCATTAATTATTTGCTCTTCTCTATTCATAGTGCCACTCACAAGTGCTAAATATTCTTTTTTAATGGCACCTTGCTCCATGGCCATGGAACAAAAGCGCGCTGCTTGATAATTTTTAGCAACAAGTACTAGACCGCTTGTTTCACGATCAAGTCGATTAATGAGCGATACCTGACCTCCGACCGTTTTCTCATAGACGAGAAGTTCATTTAATCGGTCCCAAAGGGTAATGGGTCCAGCAGGTTTTGTCGGATGAGTGAGTAACAAAGGAGGCTTGTCAATAACAATGAGGTCCTTTGTTTCTGCAATAATATGGAAGTCTGCTTGATTAGTCATTGAAATTAGATGAGAATCGCCAGATATTTTTTAATTACTATGGAAAAACAGCGCACACTGGCCCAATCAGCAAGTATCTCTGGTGGTGCCTTGCATACCGGCGGTCATGTCACCTTGACGCTATATCCAGCACCGGTAGGTCATGGTTATAAATTTCGTCGTATTGATTTACCTGATGAGCCGATCATCGATGCTAAGGCTGAGTATGTCAAAACTGTAGAACGTGCTACGACATTAGTGGAGGGTAATGCAAAGATTCATACCGTAGAACATGTTCTTTCGGCATTATCAGGAATGAGAATCGATAATGTGCTCATCGAAATGAATGCTAACGAGCCACCGATTGGAGATGGAAGTGCGTTACCCTACGTGGAGCTTATTAAAGGAGCCGGAATCGTTGAACAAAAAGAGGCTCGCAACCTTTTTGCCATTAATGAACCTATTCATTTAGAATCAAATAATGGTTCAATAATGACTATTTTTCCCAGTTCTCAATTTCGTGTTTCCTGCACACAAGTAGGAATTCAGGGGCGCTTTACACAATATCTGTCGCTTGAAATTACTCCTGAAATTTATGAAAAAGAAATCGCTCCAGCCCGAACCTTTGTTTTTTATGAAGAAGTCAAAGAGCTCATGGATAAAGGTCTCATTAAGGGAGGAAGTCTCGAAAATGCTTTGGTCGTGCGCGGGGACTCTGTCTTAAGTAAAGAGCCTCTTCGTTTTGTAGATGAATTTGTGAGGCATAAAATTCTTGATATTATTGGAGATCTCGCACTTGCAGGACGCCCCTTGCAAGGTCATGTGGTGGCAGTACGTCCCGGACATGGACCTAATACGGAGTTAGCGCGTCTTGTGACTAAGCGCCACGCAGAGTTGCTCGCAATGGCACCACGTCCTACAACCTCATCACTTCCTGTCTTAGATATTGATGAAGTGATGAAGGTGCTGCCACATCGCTACCCGTTTTTAATGGTGGATCGTATTGTTGAGTTTGATGGTGCTATGAAGGCTGTTGGTGTCAAAAATGTGACGATTAATGAGCCCTATTTCCAAGGTCATTTTCCAGGACATCCCGTGATGCCAGGTGTCCTTCAAGTGGAAGCGATGGCTCAGGTTGCGAGCATTATTATGATGCGAAAGACCGAGAATTTCGGAAAGATTGGTTACTTCATGAGTGCTGATGAAGTGAAATTTAGAAAACCTGTCGTTCCCGGTGATACACTTTTCATCCATGCTGAGCTCACTCGGGCTCGCAAAAATATGGGTTCTGCCAGATGTCATTGTATGGTTAATGGATCTATTGTTTCTGAGGCGATGTTGATGTTCGGTCTGGTCAATCGGTAAACTCCATTCGTGACTAGTATAATATAAAATTTCTCACATTTTCTCACAAAGAGACATTTTCTATACTCTTACTCCACACCCATGAAACAAATTCACCCGACAGCCGTGATCGACCCCAGTGCTGAGATTGGTTCTGGAACGTCCATTGGCGCTTACTGTGTGATTGGAGCAGGAGTTACCTTAGGTGAAAATTGCATCTTGCACAATCATGTGACTATTGCAGGGCCAACAAAAATTGGCGCTCACAATGAATTTTACCCTTACGCTTGTATTGGAGAAAGAACGCAAGATCTCAAATATATAGAAGAACCGACTTTTTTGGAAATTGGAAAACACAACTGCTTTCGAGAATTTGTGACGGTGAATCGGGCGACTACTCCTCATGGAAAGACGCACATAGGAAATCATGGAAATTTTTTGGCCTATACACATATTGCTCATGACTGCAGTGTGGGAAACCATGTGATTTTTTCTAACAATGGCACTCTCGCAGGACATGTGAGCGTTGAAGATCATGTCGTCATTGGAGGCTTGAGTGCGATTCATCAATTTTGCCGTATTGGAGAGCATGCGATCATTGGCGGATGCACAAAGATTGTTCAAGATGTTCCTAGCTTCATGATTGCCGATGGTAATCCCGCACAAGTCCGAGGGATTAATCAGATTGGCTTAGAGCGCCGTGGCATGAGCGCGATAGATATGAAAGACCTGCGTGATGCTTATAAAATCATCTATCGCGGATCGCTCAACACGACTCAAGCACTGGAAATTTTAGAAAAAAGATATGAACATTCTCTTTTAGTCGGCGCCTTAAGGGAGTTTATTTCTAAGAGCAAGCGTGGGATTGTACGGTGAAAAGACGGTATTGATTTTTCAATCGAGTTTTATAACTTATTCAATTCCAGTTGTCTCACGTAGGCTAGCCTGGATATTTCACACCGATCACCTGCGGAGGCCTTGGGGAAGCCAGGGTGGATACTTACGCTCACAACAGGCTTTGAAGTGCCAGAAACCAGGAGCACAGACTTGGCAGTGTGTATCTAATAGTCGAGGACGCGAGCACCGGGAGTAAAGCACGCACAAACGCGGCTATAGCTTTTTTTAAAATGTTCGTAACCGTTCAGAGGAGCGGCCAAGTTGAATAAGAAAAAGCGTGACAAGTTGGGAACAAGCAAGTAAGTGAGAGAGGTTTTTTTAAAAGAAGATGACACTTTCAGTTACAGAACTTATTAATCGGCTCTCCGTACTTG
>CAIWMF010000131.1 GCA_903913785.1 uncultured Spartobacteria bacterium
GTAAAACTTTCTAGAAATGATGCGCTGTTACAAGGTTGATTGATTTTCATCCTTGTTCTTATTTCAATTTGCAACCATTACTACCACAATATATTCTATATTATTCCAATATTAAATTCTGATTTCCTTACACGCATTGGGACTAGCCCGGATATTTTATACTGAATCTATTACGGCTTGTGGAAAGCTCTATTATTACTGCGTTGGTCTCGAATTGTGATTTGGGCGGTATGTACGCATACAGCCCGGCATCACAATCCTTCACCCGCCTTGTACTAACAAGCTTTGCACAGCGCCTCATGACGATTCAGTATGAAATATCCGGGCTAAGAAGAAAGCCCGCATAGTGCAGCGAGTGTGGGCATGCCATTGGGAGTAATATCTCCGAGTGGCTCAAAATATCCATCAATAATGGCCTCCATCAAACGTGTTGCTTCGTGCCAGGCAGGAATAATCATTTTGTGATCAAAGGGCTCACTCAAGCGTGCTTTTTGGGGTTCTATGGGTAATTGAAAATAACAGAGGTCCGTATTATCTGGTGTCGGAAGAGGTAGGCCTAATTGCTGTAGATGCTCAGAGCAAGGGGCGAGTTGCAAATAGAGGGGTAGTTGCAGATCTTTCCAAAGAATCTCGTCTCCTTTTTTTTGAAAATGTTTTCTGTTAGGTGTTCCCCTTTTCCAGTCTTGGTCATGATGTGTTTTATAATCAATAATCATCCAGCGCTCTTCCTTCTCATGCCAGTCGATACGATCAATACGGCCTTGTAAAAGAAGAGAGCGTCCAGGAGACAAGATCATTTTTTTTTCTAGCGGTCCTCTAGAAGACATTCTTTTATTTTCAGCGGCCATGATTCTCCATCCCTCGGCGTAATGGTCGACTTCGGCCTTTGCAAACCCTTCGAGTGTTGCGAGGGCTTCTTCGAGTTGCATCTTAATGGGTAAGGTGGGTCCAGGCGCAAAATGATGACTTGCAATGTTAAGAAGTCTTTGAGAGAGCCATGCCATGATGTCACTTAGGTTACGAGCGTGGAGAGTGCTTCCTTCCAGGGCGTAATCTCCTAAGACTTCATGAATGAGGGTTCCAAAATGCCCGGCATCCATTTCTTGAGACGCATCCTTCACTTCTTGGAGCTTCAAGACATGCTGGAGATAGAAAAGCCGTGGTGATTGCAAGTAGGTCCGTAATCCTGTCACCGTAACAGTCGTGATAGGAGACTTCTTGGATAACTCAACTACTCCTAGTTGCTGTATGGATTCCAACGTCATAGCCCCGGAGGTGGGGATAGGATCCTCGAGCGCCTGATGTGTGGTCGCGTTCTGCATTTCCGAGGATGGAGACTTTCCCTTACCCTCAAGAGGAGGTGGATCCAGTTTGGAGGGATCTTGCGAGATGGAGAGCGATATTTTTTCTTTTGCTTTGACGTTCCTTTGAGTGAGTGAGAGGACACGTTTTGGTAATTCTTCCAAAGGCAATCCAAGAGTGAGTAGACGACTGGGACGTGTTGGTTCTCCCTTTCCATTGTAGCGTGGTGCCATCAAAATAGCCTCTCTTGAGGCTACGATACTTTGCAAGAGGTAGTGATCACGCGCAAGTATGCTTCTCTCATCAGCAATCCCAAGGCGTTTTTTCAGTCCCTCTGGTAAAAAGGCATTGCTCGTGTGACTTGCTGGCCAGGATCCTTCATGACACGAGGTAAGAATAGTGCAGGGAGCATCATCAGCAGCAATTTCTAGCCACCCTAGCAATTCGACTGCTCGTGGTTCTTCTCTTTCTGGAATCTTTTTTTCTACAAGAAGTTCAAGCGCCTTTTCAATGAGGTGACTCATTGTGCAAGTAAAGGAGAGAGCCGAGCTGCTAGCCTCTATTTCATCAAATATTTCTAAGCAGAGCTCCAAAGAGCCTAGAAAATAATGTCCTAATGAGGTATCTGTACGAATCTTACGTTTGCCAACAATCCGCAATAATAAGGACCGTAGTTCGCGGATGCCATTACCGAGCGTATAAGGGGTTGAATGCTTTCCGATGAGTCCTTCAAGTTCTTCTAAGGAGCTAATAAGTTTTTGGTTTTTTTTGAAATAGACCAAACTTTTTTTCTCTAAAAAAGGAGGGAGATGTTCCCGCTCAATCCTATCAAGTTGTTTTAAAAAATCCTCTGGTTCGCGGCAGTGCGGATAAATATCAGGATGCTGCACAAGCGTCCTCACCTCTTGAATAGAGGGGCCGCAATGAACTTCATGATTTAAAAAATGAGCAATGGCTTGGAGAAGTCGATGAAGGCGTCCTCCGCGAAAGGGAAGCCCACCGGCCCATCGTGTAAAAATACCTTCACTCCCTAAACCATCACGCAACATCGGGAGCGTATTTACGTCCGGAACCGCCACGCTCACCAATGATGGCTGCTCTTTCATGAGAGAAACAAGTCGAAGGACTTCTTTCGCTTGATCTTCACTCCGTTCGCATGGGATGAGTTGAGTATCTTGAATCAAGGCAGGGTGTTCTAACCAATACGGGGTCACTAGCATCCCTTCTTTACTAAAGCCGGCGGCATGTTCCTTTGGAGCGATGATGATGAGGGTGGGATCTACTTTTTCAAAAAAAGATTTAAAAATAACTCTACTCTCCACAACTCCGGCAACCAGGACGCGCAATTCCGTTTCGGCTACTCCACTTGCAAGAGAAGATCGTAAAAAATCAATAGGATCACTATAACCCCAGGAAGCTAAGAGTTCACGGTAGTTTTGTTGCAGGCATGCTAGTGCTTCCCAGCGCGGCTCTTCTCGTTCTGCAGATTCTGGAGAAAGCTCGCCCATCGAGGCTGCTAGGTTTTTAAAATCAAGCCCCACGCTTCCTAGTTCATCTGCCAGTGCCTCGATGATTGGTATTAACCCGGATATTTCATACTCATCACCTGCGGAGACCGGGAAGCCAGATGGATGTTGCGTTGAGCTCAAAGTCTTCCTCGGGCAGTATGTACTCATACAGCCGTCGTCAGACTTCATCGCTCGCCTTCCCCCATCCGCCTTTGCAGCCTCCTCGTCACGATCAGCATGAAATATGCGGGTTAAGTTTTCTCGTGTGCTTGTCGGCGTGTCTTGAGTAGCAAGGGGTTGAATCTTTTCAAACAGAGACCTGGGGAGCCCCTTAAAAGCCTCGCTCCAAGCAAGACGGCATGTCCATTCGTGGGCTTCGGGTAATAATTTTTTTGGCGGAATGAACAGCACTCTTACCGCTTCTCGTAGTGTGAGAATACGGGGTGGAATGAAAGAAATTTTTTCTTTCTCTGCTTGCAGTGCCAAGAGTTCTAAAAGCCTTCTTCCCGCACGTCCCCCTGGAAGAACCACTACGCTCCTAGAAAGATCTTCTCGAGAACAAGAGGCTCCTTCATTCCATTCATGTAGCAAATAATTGGCAAGACGTGGCAACCACGGAGTGCTCCAGCCAAAGAAAATGGGTGTTCGCATAGGCACAATACTGCGATAAAATTTATCCCGAATAGGTATGAAAAGCTCTAACTGATAATTTCGGCCTCAAAAAGCTCCAGAGCTTTTTGAATGAGAGGATCGTTTTTAAAATGATCCATCTCCTCGGAGGTTAAGAGAGGAATGGCAGAAGAGGGCTCAAGAGGCGTAGGAGGATTTTTTTTAGCTGAGGGAGGAGCGTTTTTTTTAGGTGTTTTGAGGGCAGGCGAAACCTCTGGAATGTCTTCATGAACGGCTTCTTCTGGGACTTCTACCCCTGTAAAGAGTGTGACTAATTCTACTTTTTCTCCCAAAGTTTTTGCGAGTCGTTCCTGAATTTTTTTACGTGCTTGAGACCAGAAGAGCGTTTCTGTTTGTGCTTGGTAAGAAGCAGGGAATTCGATCATCATCTCGTGATGATTGCGCTTAAAAAAGCGCCCCGCTTTGAGCCATCCAAATTTTAGCGGTGATTCAGAAGAGAGAGAGCTTGCAATATCACTCCAAGGGTCCTTAGCAAGCGTCATGGGGCTCTCATGAACATCGGATTTTTCTAAAGCCTGAGAAATGAGAATGGTTTCAGCGTCATCATGAGGTACTTGATGATTCATCTCATGATGAGACGCCTTTGGAAACGCTGCTTCTGGGTTAACTGGCTCTATCGCTTCGCTGCTAGGGCTTGGAGCGACTCCTGGCAGTTCGGAGTCATTCTTGTAAGGGGGGGATAAAAGAACTCTATGAGGCCTCCTACTGGAAGCGATTATTGGCTGTACTGCTTCTAAAGAATCATCTCCTTTGCCTTCACGAATGGCGCTTAAAGAATCGAGCACTTCGCTTAGCGTCACTTCCTGGAGTAGATGGATGGCTTTGATCACAAGAACATCGCATTGTAATTTCTTATTTGTGGCCCACCGCAAACGTTCTTCCCCCCTTCCTAACTCTTCAAGAAGGTTTAATAGTTTTTCGGGAGTCACAAGATCTCTTAACTTGGAAAGAGATGTTTGTTCTAACGAGGGATGTACCGCTTCAATAAGAAGATCGCGGAAAAAGAGAATCAAATCACTTAATAATCGTGAGAGATCTTTTCCTTGATTACTTTGCTCCTCAATGAGGCTTAATGCTCCATGAATATCTAATGTGATGATTGATCTGCCAAGCGCACGCACAAGATCACCAGACGTAAATCCAAAAATATGTTGGACCTGATCTTGGGTAATCGTCTTGCCGCAAAAGGCCACGAGTTGATCGAGCATCGATTCTGCGTCGCGTAAAGCACCATCAGCTCCATGAGCAATGGCTAAGGCAGCATCAGGCAGTAAGAGAATTTCTTCTTTTTGAGCAATAAAAATAAGATGGTCGGCAATTTCCTGCTCCCTGAGTCGACTGAGGTCAAAACGTTGGCATCGACTCGTGATGGTGGCTGGTAATTTCTGAGCCTCTGTTGTTGCAAATATAAATTTCACATGCTCTGGTGGCTCTTCCAGTGTCTTAAGAAGAGCATTAAAGGCAGCAGTAGTGAGCATATGAACCTCATCAATGAGATAGATCTTGTAAGGTCCACGAACAGGCGCAAAGGCTGCATTGTCTCTCAAGGTGCGAATACTTTCCACGCTGTTATTACTTGCCCCGTCAATCTCCAAAACATCCATGCTATGGCCTTCTGCAATTTCCAAACAGGCAGGGCAACATCCACAGGGATCACTACTCATGCCTTGATAACAATTAAGCGCTTTAGCAAAAATACGAGCAATCGACGTCTTGCCAACTCCCCGCGGACCGACAAAGAGATACGCTTGAGCGAGCTGCTTTATTGCAATGGCATTTTGGAGCGTTTGAATAATCGAACGCTGACCAACAACCTCACAAAATCTTTGAGGACGATATTTTCTGGCAAAAACTCTGTAGCTCATCATGGATGGTAGAAGATAACTTAATAAATACTGGAATGAGGTAATAGCCCGAATATTTCATACCGATCACCTGCGGAAGCCGGGAAGGGAGGGTGGATTCTGCGCTCAAACTTACATTGTGACTTGGAGAGGGCTGTACACATACAGCCCGGCATCACAATTCTTGGCCCACCTTGTCCCAATAAACTTTGCACGGCGCCTCACAACCATTCAGTATGAAATATCCATGCTAGTAGGAAGAGAAGGCAGAAGGAATATTTTTAGATATTTTTTTCATAGACCAGGAGTGGCAATTTTTCCTCCCCAGGAGAGAATCTTTGCTTTCACGCCTGCGGCTTCTGCTTCGGGAATTTGATGATTGCGAACATAAAAAAGAGAGAGACTTGACCAGGCAAGTTGATCATTAGGAGAAAGCTCTGTGGCCCGTAATCCAGCTTGAATGGCCTCCGTGTAGCGACCTGTTTTCATGAACATCATTCCTAGAGCATGCCATGCCTCAAAAGAATCAGGCTTTTCCTCGACACATCGTTGATAGAGTCTGAGTGCTGTTTCAAGATCGCCTACAGCAATAGCCCCTATTGCTTCTTCAAAAGCAGTCTCTAAGAGTGTATCAGCAGGGAGATAAGTGTCCACGTTGGTAAATTATAGTCACATTACTTTGAAATGACACGAAATGACTTTGTTCTTTTTAGCAAAAAAGCTTCGTTCTTTTATGGTCGTAAAAAGTATCCTTGAAACAAATGAGTAGGAGCTTTTTCTCTTCTATCGCTATCAATTTTTAATAAGAGATAAAGATCATTTTCCCAAAAGAGCCGAAAAGAGGCTAGGGCGATGATGCCCATCGATAATATTAATCTTAGCCTCTGCGCGTGCCTTTCGGAGCCATTCAAAGAAAAGCAAATGGCGTTCCTGCTCAAGTAATTCACTCTCAATCTTCGCATGATACGTATTCCAATCAGTATCACTGAGCGGCATCCTTTTTTGTAGATAGAGAATAAAATCACCCGAGCGAGCATGACATATTTCGCTCACCTCACCTTCCTGAAGCGGTAAGGTTGCTGCTAGGAATTCCTGATTCTCTGCTGACTGTTTGGCTCCTGTGGCGGCGGGGCTGCCTGAAATGATCACCCACTTTTGGGGAAGGGATACTTGTGCTTGCACAAAAGTTTTTCCAGATCCGAGCTCCTCATGAATCTTTGCTAAGGATTTGCTGGCCTCTTCTTGTGCTGCTTGAGTGGCTTTTTGTTCTTTTAATAATTTTTCAATGGTTGACTCCACTTCAGATAGCGTGAGCTGACGTGAGGGTGTAATACGTGCTAAAGAAATCAGGTAAAAACAATCACCGCTTTCGATGACTTCAGAAATATCACCTACCTTGCTCAGCTTAAAGGATGGGAGAATGAGTTCTGGAGGGAGCAACTTGGTTTTTCCTTGGCCTGATGCTTCCATTTCTTTTTTCTTAAAAGAATCTGTTTTTATCAAATGTAATTTATGTTCTGCAGCACTCTTTTCAAAATTCTTTGCGTACAATTGGTTTTCTGAGGCTTCTTGTTTAAAGCAAACAGCACGCTCGGAAAGTTCTTGCATGGCTTTTACACGCTCTTTTCCCTGCAATTTTTTTTGGTTTAAGGGGAGAGTAAAAGCGAGATAATCCACCGCTCGCTCCTCTTCACTCACAAAAAGCCCCTTGTTTTTTTCATAGAAAGCTTGTTTTTCCTGTGCGCTCACGGCGTCTTTGGGAAGCGTATTGATATAATGATCCCGATCAAAGCGAAGAACGTGGGCGACGACAGGCTGAAAAATACGAGCAGCATCACGCACCTGGGCTTCACTCACGATGACAGGAGCAGTAATGAGTTGATATACTCTCTTAAAATAAAGAGAATCACGCACCACTTCTTCTAAATGCCGTTCTGAAAAACCACGTGGAGCGAGTTGCTCCTTCATGAAGAGTGCGTATTTATTGCTATCAAAGGCTCCGTCTGTTTGAAAAACAGGAAGTTTTTCAATAACAGTGGCGATGTTTTCATCTGTAGGAAGAATGTTTAAAAGGGGTGCCTCATGTTGAAGCACTAAAATATTAAAAATAAAAGAAGTTAAAGCTACATCTTCATTTTCTGCAAAACCTCCAAGATCATTGATGAATTCGCTCAACCCAAGAGCAATAGCGAGCCGGTAATCACGAACTTCACGTTCAAATGAGGAGCGTACAACGACATGCCCATAGATAGTTGCCACATCATTAACACCTATTTGTGATAAATTGGTCCTGTTGTAGAGCCAGATGAAGGATATAATTGTTAAGATAACAATACAAAATGTTAAGAAGTGTTGATTTTTACGAATGAGAGAAAGCATAAAAAAAATTAGGGGAGAGAAGATCAATTATTTCAATTGAAATTAAAAAAAGGGTTGCAAAGAATTAGTTATACTATAGTTTTTAACCAATTGAAAGAATGTTCTGGGGGGAACAACAACCCGTCGCACCTTAGGGTGTGGCGGGTTGTCTTTTTTTAGAGGGTGAAAGAAGTGCAAGAGAGAAGGGTTGACCCGAATATTTCACACTGATCTACTGCGGAAGCCGGGAAGCCAGTATGGACGCTGCCTTGAACTCGAAGTCTTTGACTCACTTGGCGAGGCTCGTCTCGCCCTGTGAAGGTCTGCTTTTAGCCCGCATATTTCATACTGGTTCGTCGCAAGCCGCAGCAGAATCAGTATGAAATATGCGGGCTAATTCTCACCAAAGCAACGTTCGACTAACTCTTCAAGTGCCGTGACGGCACTAACGGCCTCCTCTCCTTTGGCTATGATTTTGAGGCGAGAGCCTTGAGATGCAGCTAGCATCATTAATCCCATGATGCTTTTTCCATTGATGCACTCTCCATCTTTTTCAACAGAGATGTCAGCACGAAATTGATTAGCAGTCTTCACAAAAAGTGCTGCCGGACGAGCATGAAGACCATTACGATTTTTAATAGTAACTTCTTTAATGACATAGTATGGATCATTGGAAGCTACTTGAGAGGAGGATGAATTCATGATGATGATCCTAAAAACGAAAATTTAAATAAGAGCGTTTGTGAAGGGATGTTTTCTGTCGATCTAGACAAACAGTCAGGATGTCGGATCAATAGTGGGCTATTGAAATATTCGGGCTAGCCCGAATATTTCATACTGAATCGTCATGAGGCGCTGTGCAAAGCTTGTTAGTACAAGGCGGGTGAAGGATTGTGATGCCGGGCTGTATGTGTCCATACCGCCCAAATCACAATTCGAGACCAACGCAGTAATAATAGAGCTTTCCA
>CAIWMF010000132.1 GCA_903913785.1 uncultured Spartobacteria bacterium
CCTCGCAAGCAATAGCACTGCCAAATCTCCCCGCAACAAGCCCGTCATCTCCTCTACTTGATGAGCAACAGCCCAGTGTTCTTAATTTCAAAGAAATCACATCGCCGATGGTGGGTACATTTTATACATCAGCCTCTCCTGAGGCTCCCGCTTTCATAGAGATTGGTCAAAAAATCGATTCCGAATCTGTTGTCTGTATTATTGAAGCAATGAAAGTCATGAATGAAATCAAGGCTGAAATTGCTGGCACAATTGTAGAAATCGTTGCAGAAAATGGAAAGCCAGTACAATTTGGCGAAGTCCTTTTCCGCGTGAAATGAAGTTATCTTGGAATACTTGGACTAGCTCATGCTTGTTATTAGATTCCATGATCTCATGAATTTGCTTTCACGCTTGTAGATTCTTTTTTCTTTTTCCATTTGTATGATTAAAAAAATTCTCATTGCTAATCGTGGTGAAATTGCACTGCGTGTCATTCGTGCCTGCAAAGAACTAGGCATTAGTACGGTTGCCGTATATTCACAACCTGATGTCGATTCACTCCATGTACAACTTGCCGATGAAGCCGTCTGTATTGGTCCAGCACCGAGCAGTGGAAGTTATTTAAAAATTGATCGCATTATTAGTGCTGCAGAAGTTTGCGATGTGGATGCCATCCATCCTGGTTATGGATTTCTAGCTGAGAATGCTCATTTTGCAGAAGTGTGTGCCTCCGCAAATATTAAATTTATTGGTCCTCCTGTATCAGCAATTAAAATGATGGGAGATAAAAATAGTGCTCGGGATGCAGCTCGCAGAGCTGGTGTGCCCATATCACCTGGAAGTGAAGGCATCGTTGACTCAGAAGCTGAAGCACTCAAAATCGCCCGCCACATTGGTTTCCCGGTGATGATTAAAGCAGTTGCTGGTGGCGGAGGACGAGGAATGCGTATTGCACATAATGACGGAAGTCTTGTTCAAGGATTCCATCAAGCACGTATGGAAGCTGAAAAAGCTTTTGGAAACGGGGCCGTGTATATTGAAAAGTTCATTGAAAATCCGCGCCATATCGAATTTCAAATGTTCGGTGACACTCATGGGAGAGTCGTTCACTTAGGAGAACGTGACTGTTCTATCCAGCGCAGAAATCAAAAAATTATTGAAGAATGCCCTTCTCCGGTGATGAGCGCTCAACTGCGTGCTCAGATGGGGGCTGCCTCTGTGAAGCTTTGTGAGTCCGTAGGGTATTATAATGCGGGAACAATCGAGTACCTTCTCGATGACAAAGGCAATTTTTATTTCATGGAAATGAATACACGTATTCAGGTAGAGCATCCCGTGACCGAAGAAGTTTATGGTTGTGATTTAGTCAAGCAGCAAATCCAAGTAGCTGCTGGCGAACATCTCTCCGACCATGTTGTGAACGCAAAACCACGACTTCATGCCATTGAGTGCCGAATTAACGCTGAGGACCCGGAGAAAAATTTTCAACCTAGTCCAGGATTAATAGAAGCCTACTATGCTCCTGGAGGACGTGGTATTCGTATTGATTCCCATGCGTATGCTGGGTATCCCATTCCTCCACACTACGATTCCATGATTGCAAAAATCATTGCAACAGCCTCCTCACGTCCAGCAGCAATTAGTAGAATGAACCGTGCCTTAGGCGAGTATCTGATTTTAGGGATTAAGACAACAATTCCTCTTCAGCGTGCCATTATGCGCGATGCTGATTTCTGCGAGGGACGCTATCACACAGGATTTTTAGATCGCTTTTTAGAACAAGCTTCAAACTAGCCTGGATATTTGCATCCGTTCCGCTGAACGGATTCAGCTCAAAAACCCTTGAGGGTTACCAAGGCTCAAGAGCAGGCAAAGCGGGTTCGTAAAAATATCCTTAGCTCGGATATTTCATACTGAATCGTAATGAGGCGCTGTGCAAAGCTTGTTAGTACAAGGCGGGTGAAGGATTGTGATGCCGGGCTGTATGCGTACATATTGACTCGCTCGCACCTGCTCGGCTCGCCCTTACCGAGCTGCCCCTAATCTAACAGTTACGGCAGTCTACCCCAGGTCCTCCCGAGCACTGGTGTTGCCCAAATCACCATTCGAGACCAACGCAGTAGCCATAGAGCTTTCCACAAGCCTTAATAGATTTAGTGTGAAATATGCGGGTTAAGGTTGAAAAGATAGTGTGACTTTTTTTAAAGATCCACTTCTCATACCACCTATCAATAACTTGGCGTTCTAAAAAATTATTCATGGGATGCTTTTTCACCTTGTGCGAGCCATAAGGAAAAGAGAATGAGGCCAAGAGAGAGGAGCAAGTGATTTGTGATTTTTTCTCCACTAAAGGCAATCCCAAGAAAGGCTCCAATGGGGGGCACAAGATAATTACAGGTCGAAGCAAAGCTTGGGCCCGCACGTTTAATGAGCATCACAAAAAGCGTGTAGGCAAACCCACTACAGAAAATTCCAAGAGCGATGAGTGCTATCAAGGATGAGGTGGTCACCTGGAATGAAGTGATGTGCCATGGATACGTGAGTATCAACATGAGCGGAATAGTTGTGATAGCGGCTCCGGTAAGGATGCCTTGAGCCGATCTAATGGGTCCAAAAGAAGATCCTAGTCGTACTTGGATAAGGAGCATTGCCACTGCAAAAAAAAGTGCTGAGGCGAGTACCGCGAGCATGGGCAAAAATATCGAAGCAGTATAGGGAGTCATGCTTGCACGTGAGGCTAATAATTCTGGCAACATGAGGACCACAACGCCGGCAAAGCCTAAGATAATACCAATGATTTTTTGTCTTGAGATGCGACTGCCTTTAATAAAAAAGACTTCTAGGAGAATCGTAAACAAAGGAACTGTTCCAATAAGAATAGCCACAATGCTACTTGCAAGGCGTTTTTGAGCCCACGCAACAAAGATGCATGGTAGAGTCGCCTCTAAAAATCCAATAAGAATAAAATCAGGAAGAGCCTTCCAAAAAGAATGCTTGGGCTGATTGTAATGTGGTTTTTCTGCCCGCATGAGCAGAGTGAGGATAAAAACCCCAATCCCAATACGTCCTGCTGCAATGACTGAGGTTGAAAAACTCTCAAGTGCACTCTTGTTGAGAATGTACTGTGAACCCCAGATAAGCCCAGCACCAAAGAGGAGAAGGTAGTTGATCAGAAGAAAGGAGGAGGATTTAGCCCGCATATTTGATACTGGTTCGTCGCAAGCCGCAGCAGAATCGGTATGAAATATGCGGGCGAGAGGGGAGTCTCTTCATAAATAATTCTGATGGAGTCGAGTAAGCTCGGGGCAAGTATGATCTTAATCAATTTTTCTTAAACTCTCATGCTTCTTGGCGATGTCTATTTTTTCTTTTCTTACCTGAAAGCCAAAGAGAAAACAAAATGAGGAGAAGTGCTTCAAATAGTGCCAAGGTCATTTTATCCCCAGCAAAGGCAATGCCAATGAAGGAACCAATGAGGGGAGTGAGATAGTTACAGGTGGATGCAAAGCTTAAGCCTGCACGATTGATAAGTTGAATGTAGAAAATGTAAACAAGGCCCTCGCAAAAAACCCCAATCACAATGAGGGCCAGGCATGCCGAAGGCAGGGGATGAAAGATAGTGATCTTCCATGGCTGTGTGATTAATAGCATGAGTGGCACTGCTGTGGTAGCTGCTCCAAGGAGAATGCCCTGTGCTGCGTGAATCGGTCCAAGATGTGGTTCTAAGCGGATTTTAATGAGTAGAAGGCTAAAGGGGTAACAGAGCGCTGCCCCTAAGACGGCTAAGACCGGCAAGAGTGGTAATGACTGATGAGTTGCTGCCAAGATTTCAGTAGCAGGAGAGTCTCCTCGTGCAAGGATCATGACCCCAAGAAATCCAAGGATAATTCCTATTATTTTATTGCGTGTAAGACCATGTCCCCTGACAAAGATTGCCTCTACCATTGTTGCAAATAAGGGAACTGTCCCAATGAGAATGGCTGTTGCGCTACTGGGAAGTTTTTCCTCAGCCCATGCGATTAAAAGAGCAGGAATGGTGAGTTCTAAAAAGCCAATGAAAAGAAAATCAGGAAAACATTGCCAAAAAGAACGTGTGGGACTCATCGGGCGCTTTCTTTCACTAGAAAAAAGAAAAATGAGCGTCAAGGTAATCGCTCCAATGCTTGTTCCTCCTGCTGCTATCATCGAAGTAGAAAAACTCTCGAGTGCTATTTTATTAAAAAAATAGAGAGATCCCCACATCACACCGCATCCTAGTAGAAGAAAATAATTGAGGGTGATCGAGGATGAGGATTTTGAAAGAGAAGGGTTCATGAGAATGGAATTTTTTAAAATGTGACTTTATCTTAGAGGCGATATTTTGTCTTCAAAACATTTTTGATTTCTTTCAATGGTTGTGTATTGATCACATCTTCGCGCGTAAGTCCACCTTTACGGGCAATATCAATCCCAAAGCTCAGATGACCTAAGCCCAAGGTGCTATGAGCATCAGGATTGATGATACAGCGCACTCCTTTTTCTTTGGCAAGTGACCACCACCTCCAGTCGAGATCGAGGCGATAAGGGCTTGCATTGAGTTCAATCAATGTTTTGGTGGCTGCTGCTGCTTCTAAAATAGCGGGAATGTTAATTGCGTAAGGCTCTCTTGAGAAAAGAATACGTCCCGTTAGATGTCCAATCATGGTGACATAGGGATTTTCCATAGCACGAATGATGCGCTCGGTCATCGCGCTTTCTCCTAAGGTGAAGGAGGAATGGACAGAGGCAACGACATAATCAAGCTGAGAGAGAATTTCATCAGAAAAGTCCAAGCTTCCGTCACGTAAAATATCACACTCGGTTCCTGCAAAGAGGTGAATCCTTGTGACTTGTCTATTCCATTCTTGGATGGCTTCTCGCTCAAGGAGCAATCTTTTTTCATCGAGTCCATGAGCCTGTATGGAGCTTTTGCTATGGTCTGCGATACCGAGATATTCAAGGCCTAGTGCTTCTGCTGCCTCTGCCATTTCCACAAGCGTATTTTTTCCATCACTAGCATCTGTATGACAGTGAAAAGTTCCCTTCAACTGGTGCCATTCAATGAGTTTTGGGATTTTGTTTTGAACAGCTAGGGCTATCTCTCCACGGTCTTCGCGGAGTTCTGGTGGGATAAATTGAAGTCCCAGGGAGGAATAGATTTCCTCTTCCGTATCCATGTTGGGTGGTGTTGCAGCGTCGTTTTGAGGCGTAAAAGCATATTCATTAAGGGACCATCCCTGTTCGAGTGCTCGGCTTCGCAGACGAATATTGTGCTCTTTACTTCCCGTGAAATAGAGGAGCGCAAAAGGAAATTCCTTGGGCTTCACAATCCGTAAATCACATTGAAGACCGCTCTCTCCCTCTTCATCTTTTAAATGCACGCTGACTTTAGTAGGTCCTTGCATGATGATGTCAGCTACCAAGGGATGTTGTGTGAAAAAGGATGCTACTTCTTTAGGGTCCCTCGAGGAAATAAGCAGATCAAGATCACCAATGATCTCCTTGCGACGCCGAAAACTTCCAGCACTCTCACATTGACCCACAGCAGGATGTGCTCGTAAATCTCGCATCAAGATCGTGGCAAGTAGCGTGACTTGATCGATTC
>CAIWMF010000133.1 GCA_903913785.1 uncultured Spartobacteria bacterium
CTCCATGGTTTGTTTAAAAGAGGCCTTAGAAATAAAAGCGACGAATAGAAATGGTATGGTGCGCGATGGCAGGTTCGAACTGCCGACCCCTACAGTGTCAGTGTAGTGCTCTACCGCTGAGCTAACCGCGCAAAAAAATGATGACGCTCTGCCAGCAGAGATGAGATGAGTCATGACAACGCTAATATGATTAAAAGAAAAAAAGTTAAATTCCCTAAAATTCATATCAGAAATATGGCAAATTGGCGGTCAATTAATGCTGAGATTAAATAGCTAGGCTGTATGAAGCAATATTTTTTTGCTTTTTGATTTAAAAGATACTTTCATTTCTTTCCGGATCTGTTCACCATTTCGCGTTTTACAAACATTAAGATTCACGCATGAAACAACACAAAAAAGTATCCCTCCTCAGCGCAACAGCTATTAGTGCTACGGCAATGGTTGGTTCGGGATGGCTCTTTAGTGCACAACTCAATGCACGACTGGCTGGTAATTATGCTTTTTTAGCATGGTTTCTAGCGGCACTCCTTGTCCTATCAGTGGGACTATGTCTTTCTCAGGTGGTGACTATTTATCCGGTCCGCGGCGCCACAACACGTTCTAGTTCTTTGTCACACAATGCAATTTTTGGGATGCCATTTGCATTTGCCAATTGGTTTGGGCTCGTTATTTCAGTGCCAACCGAAGCTCAGGCAACAACAGAGTATCTCTCCTCTTATCTAAAAAATCAGATTCTCATTGACAATAATGGCTTAACGTTGAATGGAAAATTATTTGCACTTGTTATTTTGTTTTTCTATTTGCTCGTGAACTTTTATGGGGTCCGCATTCTTGCAAGAGTCAATAATACGATCACAGTTCTAAAAATTTTCACCCCCCTTTTTGCGATTACACTTTTTTTAATCACACGTTTTGATACGAGTAACTTTCACTTGCTCACTAATAACACCTATAACATTGGCTCTGCTTTTAGTACTATTGTTGGAGCTGGCTTAATTTATTCATACAATGGTTTTCAACTTGCAGCTGCGTTTGCCAGTGAGGTGAAAAATCCAAAACGAAATGTTCCCCTTTCAATGATCATTTCAATTTTGTTAGTCATGTTCGTCTACATGGCTCTTCAATTTTCTTTTATGGGTGCAATACCTCACTCTTTACTTTCACAGGGCTGGTCAGGGCTTAATTTTCATTCTCCTTTAATGAATTTAGCAATCTTGCTGGGTTTGAATTTCTTAGCTTTACTCTTAACTGTAGATAGTGTTGTGAGCCCTTCAGGAACTGGCTACGCTTATTTAGGTGCTTCTTCAAGGATGTTTTATGCCATGGCTGCCGAAGGACAAATGCCAAAATGGACGATTACTAAACTCAATCCTCTTTATAATATTTGTAGACGCTCCTTATTGATCAATTGGTTCATTGTCGCCATCATCCTATGGAATTCTCAAAGTTGGGCAACCCTTATGCTCATTGTTACAGGATATTATATTATCGGCTATATGGCTGCTCCTATTAGTATGGGAGCACTTAAACCTCAATTCCGATATTTTGGTGCCTGTGTCTTTCTTCTTCTCACTCTCATCATAGTTACGCTTCCAAAACATGATCTTCTTCTTATGAATCTTTCACTTTTTGTTATTATGAGCATTTATGGATGCATTCAATTAACAAGAAAAACGAGTTTTAAAACACTGATGATCTTAACCATGCCATTCATGATCTATTTATGGTTGATTTATCTTCATCAAGAGATCTTCTACATTAGTCTAGTCTCTATCCTGTTCTACTTTTTCATTACACACCCTAGCTATGTTGCATTCTGTCAGAAGCATGCTACCGAGAAAGTCCTGCTAGAGGAGGAGCTATAGTGTTGCTGGCGCTCAGATATACATTTGCACCTCACTTAGAGGATTCTAACCAGGAGATATTACTTAAGAAGTTTTTTTAAGATGAGCCCCAGCCTGTTAAGCAATACCTCCACCGCCTTTTCTTTAAAGGCAAGTCGCTCTAACCCGGATATTTCATACTCATCTACTGCGGAGACCGAGAAGCCTGATGGATGCTGCGTTGAGCTCGAAGTCTTCCTCGGGCAGTATGGACTCATACAGCCGTCGTCAGACTTCATCACTCGCCTTACCCCATCCGCCTTCGCAGTCTCCTCGTCACGATCAGTATGAAATATCCGGGCTA
>CAIWMF010000134.1 GCA_903913785.1 uncultured Spartobacteria bacterium
CAAATGCTCAAGATCAATGAAGCTCGCAACAATGAGTAATGAGACGAAAATCCATCCAACAATCATTAAGGGAAATCCCATTTTCAGAGAGCAGAGCCAAAAAGTAAACGAGGTCAATATTTCGACACATGGATAGCGACACGAAATGCGGGTGCCGCAGTGAGTACATTTCCCTTTTAAAAAACACCAGCTGATGATGGGGATATTTTCACACCAGTGAAGAGTATGCTGGCACTCTGGACAAAAAGAACGCTTCGGCTCCATCAAAGAGAGGCTGCGAGGAAGGCGATAGATAATACAATTAAGAAAAGAACCAACGATGGCACCCAAAGATAATGATAAAAAAGGAAGCATGGTCATCACCATAAGAGCGGGGCACGTTATTGTCAAAACGAGTGAGTCATGCGTCCTATCATCAAAGTAATTCGACTATAAAAGGAGAAAAAATGATCTGAAAACAGGTATCAACCTAAAAACGTGAATCTAAACAGAAAATTTCAACCTACTTAGCCCGCATATTTCATACTGATCGTGACGAGGAGGCTGCGAAGCCTGATGGGGTAACGCAGCATCTACCCTCCCTTCCCGGTCTCCGCAGGTGATCAGTGTGAAATATTCGGGTTAGAGTGCAGCTTTGGTAAGGTGATGTACTTCGGGCGCCATGTAGGATTTTTAAGCGAACCATCCCACACGTATTCAAATAACTTGCTAACAGGAAAGAGAACTAATCCAGGCAGTCCTTTGACATTGAGTCTCATTTTCATATTAATATGATCTTCGAGATAAAAGATATCGCCAGAGCCAATCATACTAAATTCCGCGCTTTGGATAGAGAGATTTGTTGTATGAATTATTCCATGGTGCACGCTAAAATCAGCTGTGGCTTGTCGTGCTGCCTGGTAGCCTAAGCCAGGATAAATATCATTCATCAATACTGAGAGAGGTCCAAAAATTGGCATTGCTAAAACATTTCCATTTTTAATGAGCAAGTCCCCTTGGCCAACCATCGCATAATCATCTTTAGCCAATGTCGAAAAATGGTAATTGCCGCTTAATTTTCCCTCAGACGTTGTGTAATCAAAATAGAGTTTGGTAATACTTTTAAAGTCTATGTTATCAAGGTTCACGTCAGCAGAATAACGACCATTATCCGGGGCAATAGAGGCATTGACCCTCAACTTCACATTGCCGCCAAAGAGTATCGCATGAGGCAAAGTAATGATGAGATCTTGCTTGTTGATATGAACCGTACCCTCTACTTTTTTGAAGCTAAGATTGCGTTTAATTAACGTGTAATCGAGGCCTTGAGGAGCATGAATTTCTAGGGTCAAATCATTTTTTAGTGGATCCTTAAGACCAATTTTTCCTGCAACTTGCATGGAGGGAGGAATATGAAAGCGATAATCTTTGAGTGATTCTGCAATACGAGGATCAATCCACATGAGTACAGTGATTGGGTCGACTGTGGATTGAACCGCAGGAATACGAATTTCTTGATTTTTAAAATCATAGATACATTCACCAGAAGCGCTTTTATCAGCAATTTTGGTGAAAATATTTTTAAAATCTAAGGCTCCTTCTTGTAGTTGAAAGGAAGCCATGAGATTTTCAATCCATGCTCCGCGCACAGAAGAGGCTCCAAGATGTAGCGTTCCGGAACCTGAGCAGGAAAGAGGATCAAGCTGTGGCGAAGCACCTTCAAAGGTTACGTCCATGGGGTCTTTAAAATTCAGTGAGGAGAGGAATGTTTCCAACGGTCCTTGTGCTGCGGGCGCCAGATATTGAGGGAAGAGATTAAGATGAAGTCTCAAACGATTATCATGAGGTGCAATCATAATATCAGCATCGAGTGATCCTGGATCTCCCTTAAGATGTAGATCACGCACGAGGAAGCGCCCTTCTTGGTAAGTGCATCCAAACGCAAAGCGACTCATAGAAATACCACGGTAAATAAATCGTTCTGCATCAAGATGAGCTTCCCCATGAATCAGTGGCTTTTCACCTGCCCAGTTGACGCTACAGGTTCCCTCAAGGCGGGGAGGGTCAATCCAAAGAGACTCTGATAAAGGATTTTTAGAAAAAGCTAGCCGAGAGATGGAACCAATATCACACATCCCTAAAAAATTCAGAGTAGCTTTGCGCTCCTGAAAATCTGCATTACCCGAGGCATGAAGCTGGCCTTTATTATCTTCAAGCAAGAGTTGTTGAAGTGTTAATTCTTGGTTGGCATATGCTAACTCAGCAGCAATGCTCAAAAAATTCCAATCACCGTAATGAGACGGTCCTGCATGAAAAAGCGCGTGATCAATGCGCAGGGAAGCGGTGTTAGTGAGATCGCCGCTTGCTTGAATATCAAGGGAGGGAGGAGTCCCCTCCCACTGAATTTGTTGTAATATTTGTTCAATGTGCTCGATGCTTTGAGCAATTTTTCCTGGTCCGTCTTGAGCTACAGCATGCGGGGCAAAGGTTTTGGGATTAAGAAAATTAGCAACTGCATGCACGTGAATGCCGCAGAGCTCAAAATTAGCATTACTCAGGGTTAATTGCCCTGGCGGAGAAATGATTTTTGCTTCTACATGATCAAGCCGCAATCGAGGTTCTTCCCTATTGCCAAGAGGAACATCAATGGTTGTGCGATTGAGTTGAAATAAATCAATTTGGATAGCACCTCGAGAAAGTGCAGATAGATTTGGAAAGATCGTAATGCGCTTGGCGTGCACGAGAAGACGATGAGCAGGATTTTTTTCTATCAGTCGTAGATCCTCCGCAATGATTCCATCACTCAGACTAAAGAGAAGTCGATGAATCTTGACTTCATAAAATTCTCCCGCAAGTGCTGTTTCAACACGATGACGCACGTGATCGCCTAAACCATGGACGCGCGCCATGAAGAGTAAAAGAGGAATGCCTGCTAAAATGAAGACAACAAGAATCTTGAAAATCGAGGAGGCAAGATGACGTGCTACTGTTTCTAAAGACAAGAGTAGCGAAGGGAGGTTTCTTTCATGTTTCATAACGATGAAATATTACGCGGCCTACCATGATCCATCGGCACCGCCTCCACCACTTTCCCCTCCTCCACCAGAAAAACTGCCCCAATCATTGCCCCCGCCTTCCCCTCCTCCACCAAGCCCGCTACCTCCCATAAATAAGCCTCCACCAATACCAGGATTGCCGCGAGACTGTTGGCGCCGAAAAAAAGAAATAATGATCATCATAAGAAAAAAACCAAGAGGAGAAAAAAGAAGATGCCACCAAGAGAGCCAAGCCTTTTTTTTATGCGGGGCATCATTTTTATACTCCCCAGCGGTGGCCTTCATGATGGCAGTGACCCCATCAATGAATGCTTGATTTGCATTCCCTTTTTGAAAAAGAGGAGTCATCACCTCGCTGATAATCTGCTTGCAAAGTGCATCAGGCAGGGCCCCTTCTAATCCATAACCAGTCTGAATACGAATGGTCTGTTCCTTAGCAAAGACAAGAAGCAACACGCCATTGCTATTTTTTTTTGTTCCAAGATGCCACGCACTATACATTTTCTGGGCTAAATCATCTATAGAACTTGTGCTTGGAACGCTTGACTTGATCACGACAACCACTTGATTGGAGGTCTTCTGATCAAAGGCTGCTAACTCGGCATTGAGTTCTGCTCCTACTTGAGGAGAAACTAAGCCCGCATCATCATTAAAATAATTCTTAGGTGCGGTGAGTA
>CAIWMF010000135.1 GCA_903913785.1 uncultured Spartobacteria bacterium
ATGCATCCAAAGGGCTTGAATTTGAAACTGTCATTCTCATGGATCTAGAGACATCGATTTTTGGAGGAGACCAACGAGGTATCCAGATTCAAAAAACAGATGATGGGAAATTTCTCATTCCAGAAAGCCGTAGAATATCAGGGTTCCCTCGCCATCCTCATCGAGAGTATTTGCAGAATATTCTTCGCGAAGAACAGTGGGAAGAGGCCCTGAGCCTCCTCTACGTCGCCATGACACGAGCGATTTCCTATCTCGATATTGTGATTGCAGAGGAAGGGGAAGAGACAACTTCTACAAAAAGCATGGCATCATGGCTACGTGCCTCAGCGCTTGAAAATTATTTTTGTGAGGGACTCTCCTTAGCCCAAGAGAGAGAGAAACATGTCTCCACAGATCCCTCCCTGTGCAAAGAATCACCTTGCTTTGAGCCTCAACTGCTCACAAGGGTTCCTATTCTCCACAAACGATCTCCCTCAAAAGAAACGGCAAGCATCTTTATCGAACTATCAGAAAAATTTTATGACGCACGCGCCCGTGCCCATGGCACTCAAAAGCATCGTCTTCTGTCTCAGATCGAATGGAGCAATGATATCTCGGGGCACTTCGTCATGGAATACGGAGGCATACAAGAGTTGCAGGCTATTTTTCATAGGGAATATTTTCTTTCTAAGTGGAAAGAATATGGGGTCACCAAGCTTGAAGTCTGGAGAGAACGGCCTTTTGCACTCGTGCTAGATGAAGAATTAGTCGTGGGAACTTTTGACCGTGTTGTGATTGGACATACAGATCGGCCGGTCTGCGCCGAAATTATCGACTTTAAATCCGGGCTAGGCGATCTCACACAACCTCGAGACACGACGTTAGATCGCACGTTGCGTGATGACTCTTGGAAGTTTCTACGGTCCAATCCTTATGAAACAAAAGAGCGTGAGAATCAAGAGCAGCGCATTAAGCAATACGAGAAACAACTTGAAGAATATGAGAAAGCGCTCCAATACATGCTGCCAACGCTTCAGAAAATTGAAAGGACCATTCTTTGGATTTAAAATTTCTTGAGAGATTCTCTAGCCCACATATTTCACACTGATCGTAAAGAGGAGGATGCGGAGCTTGATAGGGCCAGGCGGGTGAAGGATTGTGATGCCGGGCTGTATGTGTCCATATTGACTCGCTCGCACCTACTCGGCTCGCCCTTACCGAGCTGCCCCTAACCTAAACGGTTACGGCAGTCTACCCCAGGTTCTCCCGAGCACTGGTGTTGCCCAAATCACCATTCGAGACCAACACAGTAATCCTAGCCCGGATATTTCATACTCATCTACTGCGGAGACCGGGGAGCTAGGGTGGATGCTGCGCCCAAGCTCGAAGTCTTCCTCTGGCAGTATGGACTCATACAGCCGTCGTCAGACTTCATCACTCGCCTTACCCCATCAGCCTTCGCAGTCTCCTCGTTACGATCAGTATGAAATATCCGGGCTAGAGCTTTCCACAAGCCGTAATAGATTTAGTGTGAAATATCCGGATTAACGCTCTAACTGGGTCTTAAATTTTATTGCCGGGATGCACGTTTAGCTTCTGCATCCGTGATTCCTGAACCTGACTACTATTGTTCACCTTGGGAATATTTTCTGGAGGAATTTCTGGAGGATTTTCTGTTTTAGAGGGATTGCTAGAGATGGGGCTCTTTAATCCCGATGGTGCTTTCGTCCCGTGAGCCTGATCGGTGTTAGGATGAGTAGCTGATGAGGAAGTAAGGCTATTACGAGAAATTGGAGTAAGAGACATATAAGAAAAAAGTTGAAGTGTTCGCAGGCGAATATTTCTAAAGGATACACGGTTCACAAGAAAGCTTCTTTTTTACCTGGGACAAATCAAAATGCGAAAGATTGTAGAAGAAAATTTTTTAGGGGGCCGCCCCCAAAGGGAATACATTGGCTGGAACCATGACACATCACTCTTTACGCCTTGCTAGCAGCCTCAAGAGCTTACTAAGGTAATGAGCTTATGAATAGGAGTGAGCACATCTCAGAAATCGAGCAGGTCAGAGCTAATCCTAACAATCAGATCTATCGTACTTGGGTTGAAATTGATCGAGCTGCATTACATCATAATCTAGGGGTTGCCAAGAGATTTGCTCCTGGAGCCAGTATTATGGCTGTTCTTAAAGCGGATGCTTATGGGCATGGTATCGAAGAAGTTGTGGCTGCTATTAAAAATAAGGTCGATTATTTTGCCGTGGCCTCGCTGGAAGAAGCATTGAGTATTCAGGAAGGGGGAGGGCATCATCCCGTACTGTTACTAAGCCCTGCATTACCCAATGAATATTCTCAGATTGCAGAGCATGGTTTTATTCCAACGATTTCTTCCTTTAGTGAGGCATTAGATTTTTCAAAAGTAGCCCCACCGGGATCTGCTATTCATTTTAAAGTGAATACTGGCATGGGACGCCTTGGTGTGTTAAGTGACCTTGCAGAAGAAACATTAGAGAGGATTACCTCTCTACCTCTTGTTATTGAGAGTATCTCAACCCATCTCCCTTCAGCTGATACTGATCGTTGCTATACGCGCAAACAACTTGCCTTGTTTAAAAAAACACTCAAGACGTTGCGTCCACTAGCACCTCAGGCAAAGATTCATTGCCTCAATTCTGCAGGTCTTTTGCATTTTCCAGAGGAAGCATATGATACTATTCGTTTAGGTATTTTGCTCTATGGTGTTTCTCCACTCGCTCGATTGCAAAAAATATTGCGTCCAGCAATGACTTGGAAAGCCACTGTTTGCCTCGTTCACAACCTTCCCAAGGGAAGCACTGTAAGCTATGGACGAACCTATTGTGCTCCTCGCAACATCAGGGTTGCGATCTTACCTGTTGGCTATGGTGATGGATATCCGAGGCAAGTATCTGGCAAGGGCGCCTCGGTACTCATCCAAGGGAAGTTAGCGCCCATCATAGGCTGCGTCACCATGGATCAGATGATGATTGATGTCACTCAC
>CAIWMF010000136.1 GCA_903913785.1 uncultured Spartobacteria bacterium
AAATGGCGTTGGAAAGCCTTCTGGAAGACGCTGTACTTTACCCTCAGGCATTTTCACAAAAGCAAGCGATTGCTGGCAAGTTACAAGAAGTGCGCCATCAGAGGGGCGTTCAATTTTAAAATGGCACCAAAAACGTGCTGCGCTCGTTTCTCCAAGCCAGGCTTTAATCACAAGTGCGTCCCCAAGAAGAGCAGGACGTCGATAATCAATCTCCGTGCGCACAATGACCGGATAAATCCGAGTCTCTTTCATGAAGGCCCAGTCCATACCATACTCGAGGGCTAATAATGTGCGTGCTGTTTCAATGAAGCGCAAGTAAGCAATGTTATGGACGACTCCAGCAGCATCAGTATCAAAAAACATGACCGAAATAGCGGTGTTCATGGGTTGTTCTACGGTAAAGGCGTTCATGACGTTTGAAGATAATCTCTCTTTTTTTGATGAGCAAATCATTCTTTTCTAGAGCGTCTCGATTGTTTGAAGGTATCCATTGACAATGAGCAGCTCTCGATCTCCGCGTGCGGCAAGGATAGGATCATGCGTGACGGCAATGAGGGTGCGACCGTCTTGCTGGGTGACTTCTAGCAAAAGATCAATGATGCTCGCTCCTGTGGCCGCGTCAAGATTGCCTGTGGGTTCATCAGCAAAAAGAATGCTAGGATCATTGATCAAAGAGCGTGCAATGGCGACACGCTGTTGTTCGCCTCCACTTAGCTGAGAGGGGAGATGATCAAGGCGATGCTCAAGCCCAACACGGGCAAGGAGGTCACGAGCCTTTTCTTCCTGATGTTTGCCGGCAAGCATGGCAGGGAAGTGAACGTTTTCAAGGGCTGTTAATTCCGGTAACAAAAAATAAGATTGAAAGACAAATCCCATGCGTTCATTACGCAACAAGGCCAAAGCGTCATTCTTGAGTTTGAAAAGCTTGCTTCCTTCAAAAATCACTTCTCCTGCCTCCGGATGTTCCAAGCCTGCAAGCGTATAGAGCAAGGTTGATTTACCTGCTCCAGAAGCACCACGCAGAAAAAGGACTTCGCCTGTAGAAACCTCAAGGTCAATACCACGGAGAATTTCTAGCGAAGTTTCACCCAAGTGATACGTTTGGCGTAAGGCACGGGCAGTAAGATGAGGTTGCGAGGACATCATAAATGGAGAGTGAAATGACGAGTATACTCACTCGCTTTCAAATGACGAGCTTCTCATTGTTTACTAACACGGCCTCCTCATCACGATCAGTATGAAATATGCGGGCTAGTCAAGAAGACCTCGAAATGATTGATTGGCTTTGTGCTTCAAATCATTTACCCTCTGCGGACACGATCATAGAAAAACTAATCCACATCCGCTCCAGGCCTTCATAGTCATTGGAGTCATACGCACACGTTTCATCTTTCTTTTATTGTTCATGCTTTCTTCACTTTCCGCTTCTATTCTAGGAACAGGTAGCTATCTACCCGAGCGCATCATGACCAATGCTGAGCTGGAGAAAATGGTTGATACCAATGACGAATGGATTCGTACCCGTACAGGGATTCAAGAACGTCGCATTGCAGGCCCGAGCGAAACAACAAGTGATATGGCTGCTGCTGCCGCTCGCGCTGCTTTAGAGAATGCAGGTATTGATGCTCAGGAAATCTCTATGATTATTTGTGCTACTGTTACGCCTGATATGTTTTTTCCTAACACAGCATGTTTTGTGCAGACAAAAATTGGAGCAACTCAAGCGGTTTGTTTTGACGTGAGTGCGGCTTGTTCAGGATTTCTTTATGCCATGGAAATTGCCCGTCAATTTATTGCTAGCGATCCATCCAAAACTATTCTTGTGATTGGAGCTGATAAACTCTCTACCATTGTCAACTGGGAGGATCGTAATACCTGTGTTCTTTTTGGAGATGGAGCCGGGGCTGCTATTTTGCGTCATCGTGAAGGCGGTCGAGGCATTATCACAACGTCCATGGGGAGTGATGGGAAACTGAACAATATTCTTTATACGCCAGGGGGTGGAAGTGCTGCTCCCACAACGCTAGAAAATGTCTCTCAAAAGCTTGCTACCATACACATGAATGGTCGTGAAACCTACAAGCAAGCGGTCAAATCCATGGTAGAATCCTCTCTTCAAGCTCTCAAGCAAGCAGACCTTACCATCGATCAAATCACCTGCATTATTCCCCACCAAGCTAACTTACGGATCATCGAAGCCATCGCCACCCGTCTGAACGTCTCCCTCAACCACTTTCACCTCAACCTCGATCGTTACGGCAATACCTCCGCCGCCGCCGTCGCCATCGCACTTGATGAAGCCGCACGTACCAGAAACTTCCAACGCGGGGATCTTATCTTGCTCGTGGTTTTTGGAGGGGGGTTGACATGGGCTGCTTCTGTCGTCGAATGGTAAAAGAGCCTCATAAATTCTACTGAGGCTTGAAAGAGCATCGTCGTGTCGGTGCTCGCGCCCTCGAGTATTTATCGATACACTCAGTTGCTGTGCGCCGTCACTCCTTGCTCTTTACAAAGCCTCAGCGAATTTCTAAGGCTCTTTTATAACAAATGATGTCTCTACTGAGGCTTGAAAGAGCAGCGTCGTGTCGGTGCTCGCGCCCTCGAGTATTTATCGATACACTCAGTTGCTGTGCGCCGTCACTCCTTGCTCTTTACAAAGCCTCAGTTTCTGAGGCTCTTTTATAACAAATGATGTCTCTACTGATGCTTGAAAGAGCATCGTCGTGTCGGTGCTCGCGCCTTTATTCTCATAGCGTGGCTGAAATTATATAATTTTTTTCCTACCACCTCTCACCCATAATCGGTAATCTCCGCATCTATATGAATACGATTCTTGTTGGCTCTCAATGGGGGGATGAAGGAAAAGGAAAAATTATCGATGTCCTCACTAGTGATGCCGATATTGTTGTGCGCAGCCAAGGTGGAAACAATGCTGGACATACGATTGTTAGTGGGGAGAGAAAATATATTTTGCATCTCATTCCCTCTGGGATTTTACGATCCGGAAAAATGTGTGTGATTGGCAATGGTGTGGTGATTGATCCTATTGCTTTAGTAGAGGAGATTGAAGGCTTACGTGCTCAGGGTATTAAAGTGAGTAAAAATTTGCTCATCAGTGACAATGCGCATCTGGTCATGCCGTATCATCGCGCTCTTGATGAGGCTCGTGAACGGGTGAAAGGAAAAAATAAAATTGGTACGACCAAGCGTGGTATTGGTCCTGCTTATGGAGATAAAGCAGCACGCGTGGGGTTGCGTCTCTCGGATCTGATGCGTCCTACGCTGTTTGAAAAAAAACTTAAAGCACGTATTAAGGAAAATAATCTACTGCTTTCCTCGCTGGGTGAAAAAAAAATCTCTCATGCAACGGTCTTAAAAGACTACCTGCATGCCGCTGCCTTTTTAAAACCTTTTGTGACCAATACGCTCGCCTACTTGCATAACGCCATCGAGCGAAAAAAAAATATTCTCTTTGAAGGGGCTCAAGGGACTTTTCTTGATCTTGATCATGGTACCTATCCTTTTGTCACAAGCTCTAATACGACTTCTGGCGGTGCCTGTACGGGCTCGGGGGTTCCACCAAACCGCATTGATAGTGTTGTTGGGGTCATGAAGGCGTACACAACACGTGTGGGCGAGGGGCCGTTTCCTACCGAAGATCAAAAAATTAGTAAGATGCTCCATCATATGGGACGTGAGTTCGGATCGACCACAGGACGCGCCCGTCGTTGTGGATGGTTTGATGCTGTAGCAACACACTATGCGACGATGGTGAATGGGGTTGATCGTTTAGCCATTACCAACGTCGATGGTCTTGATGGTGTTGAAGAAATTTTGATCTGCACCGGGTATCGTATTGATGGTCGTGGAAAAACACTCGCGATTCCTCCTGGAGACGCAGAAGAATTAGCCCGCTCTCAGCCGGTTTATAAAAAAATGCCAGGATGGATGACTTCCACAAGCCTCTGTCAAAAGTACGAAGATCTTCCCAGTGCTGCTCGTCACTACCTTCAAACCATTGCCGAGCTCACAGGGGCCAAACTATGGAT
>CAIWMF010000137.1 GCA_903913785.1 uncultured Spartobacteria bacterium
TGGGTCTTAGCAGATGATTCTGGTTTGGAAGTCGATGCGCTTCAAGGAGAGCCTGGAATTTATTCTGCTCGTTATGCGGGCCCTGGATGTTGTGATCTTGAAAACAGGCGTCTCGTTTTAAAAAAAATGGATGGTATTGCTCACGTGGAGCGTAGTGCACGGTTTCGGTGCGTTTTAGCAGTGGCTCGTGAGGGTAAAACCATCGCTTTATTTGAAGGATCAGTCGAAGGATCCGTGGCGATGGAACTTCAAGGGGAGGGAGGGTTTGGCTATGATCCTATTTTTATACCAGACGGATATCACGAGACTTTTGGCGTTCTCTCTCAAGAAATCAAAAATACTATTAGTCATCGAGGCTATGCTCTTGAGCAATTCAAAAAATGGTGGAGCATAGAAAAGGAAAAATAATTTCTTTCTATGAAATATCCGGGTTAACCGCCTAGATATCCTGCACGCACTTTGGGATGATTAAGGAGCTCTTCACCTGTCCCTTCTAGCGTAATAAGTCCTAGCTCGAGGAGATAGGCTTGATGGGAGATGTGGAGAGCCATTCTGGCGTTTTGTTCTACAAGAAGAATGGTCATGCCTTGGGCATTGATTTCTTTGATAATAGAAAAAATTTCTTTCACAAGTCTTGGAGCCAGTCCCATAGAGGGTTCATCAAGGAGGAGTAATTTAGGTTCTGTCATGAGTGCTCTTCCAAGGGCTAACATCTGTTGTTCTCCACCTGAAAGTGTTCCTGCAACTTGTTTGAGACGCTCCTGGAGACGTGGAAAAAACTCAAAAACATTTTCAAGGTTCCTTCTGCGTCTTGCAGAACTTGATGTTCTCCAGCTCCCAAGTATTAAGTTTTCTAGCACCGTAAGATTGCCAAAAACAGAACGCCCTTCAGGCACCAGATTAATACCACGTGAGGCTCTTTGATCGGGTTCTTCGTATCTTAAAAGTGTGCCTTGAAAAACAAGTGATCCTTTGTAAGAGGTTGCCCCAGCAATCGCACGGAGTGTTGAGGATTTGCCCGCTCCATTGGCGCCAATGAGTGTGACAATGCTCCCTTCTCTAACCTCTAAGGAAATACCACGCACGGCTTTTGCCTCGCCATAAGAAACAGATAGTTCTTCAATAACAAGAGTCGAGATCATAGAGTTGCGAGACAATAACACGTTCACCATGAATTTTTATAGAATATTTTATTTTCTTATCGCGCTCATTTTTGCTTCTTGCTCCCATCTCGGTGCTATGGCACTTCCAGAAAAAAAAATTCCTCAGCTTCATGCACGTGATCTTAATGGTCGGTGTTGGATCTTGCCCCGTGATTTATCTTCAAAGAGAACGCTCCTCTTAGTTGCCTTTGAGAGAGGCCAGCAAGCATCCGTTGATTCTTGGATTCGTGGTTTAGAGCTTAACGCACCTAATAATCATTTTGATTGGATGGAGATACCTCTTTTACAAAGAGGATGGGAGTTCATCAGTTCGTGGATTGATCACGGTATGAAACGCGGTATTACCGAGGAACGCATGCGATCTCATGTCTGGACCGTCTATACGAATCGAGCTTTTTTTTTACAGTCAGCTGGTATTTTCTTAACACAGAGTATTGCCGTCTTGGTTGTTGATACAGATGGGATGATTCTTCAGGCAGTACGAGGAGGTTTTACCGAGAATAGAGCAGCCTGCGTTTTAAAAGAACTCCAAGCGAATATACCTTTCTCGAATGAATTTTAGGAAATTTTACTTACTTTTTAGGTTGAAAAATTGCTCGCATGCTTGACAATCTCTGCAAAGGAATGTGGATCAAGGCTAGCACCCCCAACCAAGGCGCCGTCAATATTAGGACCGCTTAGCATTTCTTTGGCATTTAAGGGGGTTACACTACCACCATATTGGATACGGATATGCTGAGCAGTAGTTTCATCACTGCATTCACTGATCATACCGCGAATAAAGGAATGCATCTCCTCTGCTTGATCGAGCGAAGCAGTTTGTCCGGTTCCTATGGCCCAGACAGGCTCATAAGCAATGATGGTACGAGCGATTTGATCTCGAGATAAATTACAGAGTGCTTCTCGTAATTGTTGCTCTAATATTTTTTTTTCTTTTCCTAAAGACCGTTCATCCCATGTCTCACCAACACACAATATAGGAGAGAGATGATGATCATGAGCTCTCATCATTTTTTCATGAATGATTTTGTTGTTTTCACCAAAAAGCTGTCGGCGCTCACTATGGCCAATAAGCACACAGTCAACCTTCAGGTCACATAACATCATTGCTGCAATTTCTCCGGTGAATGCCCCTTTCTCATGAGAGGAGATATTTTGAGCGCCTAAACGAAGAGGAAGAGTTCGAGTATGAGAAGTAGCTTGTACAATTTCAGAAGCTTTTGGAAGAGAGGTAAAGGGAGGAATCAGTATCACTTCAACCGCTTCCATGACGGTCATCTCACTTAGAAAAACAGTGAGGTACGGCAAAACTTGACTTGCCGTGATATGCATTTTCCAATTTGCTGAGATGATTTTTTTGCGAGCTAAAGCCATTAGGATAGAGTAGAGATCTTTAGAAAGAGACAACGCAAAAAGCGAGCATTTTTTATGATAAGTGAATAAAAGATCAAGAGACCTATTTGTTGAAAACCGGAAGTGCCATCGCATATATATAGCTTTTTCGGATAAATGTTAGAATGAATTAACACTCGAATTTTTGGAGCTAATATGAGCAATGGCCTTCTTAACTTCTCGCCACAGTTGCCGCCCAGACCCCATCTGCTCCGGCTCTACGAAGCACTTCGGCGCATTCATCTAGTGTGGCTCCAGTCGTGAGGACATCGTCGATCAGTAAATAGTTTCCGGAGAGAGGGATGTTTTTTTTGAGCTTAAAGGCGCCTTTTAAGTTTTTAATCCGTTCGCTGCGGTCCGAGTGTACTTGGTTTACTGTTGGCTCTCTTCGAAACAAGAGATCTTGGACGTGACATCCGAGTAGAGCTCCTGCTTTGTTTGCTAATAATCTTGCTTGATTAAACCCCCTCTCTCGCTCGCGATTTCGATGAAGTGGAACTGGCACGATAGCTTGAAAATGAATACCAGCTAAACGCTCATCTTGAAGAGTCACACTCAGGAGTTCACCTAGGACTTTTATGAGGCTTTGATCACCTCTGTATTTAAATTGAGATATGAATTTTCGCACGAGCCCTTGATAAGAGAAGGTGCTTACTCCAGCGATAAAGTTAAGTTGCCGATCAGCACAGTTTTCACAATACGTATCAATCTCATTGGAAGAATTAAGATGATAGGAGCAAATTGGGCAGGTGTTCTTTGAAAGAAGAGTGAGCGTTTTCGAACAGTCAGCACATAATCTACTTTTTTCAAAAATAGCTTCTCCGCATCCATCACAATGTGATGGGTAAAAAAGTTCTACTAGCGTAAAAAAAATTTTTTTACTTTCATCTGCCAGGAAAGCACAAAAGTCTGATAAATGCTTGCTGGGAATCTTTTTTGGACACTGATGATGATGATTCATAGAGCCATTAATGCATTATCTCTAGAAACGAGCGCTTTTCTCTCCCGTGAGATGATGATACTCTTTTGTTATTGTGAGTTCAGACTCAATAAAACAGAGCAGCATCATAGATAGTTGTGTGTTTTCTGCTTGTTCACATTCTTAAATAGGCTAATTGAAATCATTTTTCTATGTACCCATTCATCCGTCGTATTTTTTTAATGACTCTCTATATGTTGCTAGCAATCTTATGCTGCTCCAGTCAGATGTATGATAGTTATTGGTCTTTAATGGCCGCGGCGTTGCTTTTTGGTGTGATGAGTAGTGGGGTTTCCTTCCTTGCTACAGTGGCTTATTTGAAGCCCTACTGTCAAAAAGTAGTATTTTTCACTCTTATTACGAATACTTTTATTATTTTAATTCTTGGGAAATTAATTCCTGGATTCCATGTAGCAAGCTCTTCAATAGCAGTTTGGTTGAGTTTTCTCATTGTGCTCATGAATGGCTCAAAGTACTTGTATTCCTTGTGCAAACAAATAAATTCCTTCCCGCAAAAAACAAAAATGAAATTAGCAAACGCTAAAGTCATTCGTTCACAAAAAAATAGCTTGTAATAAAAAAGGGGCACTCTAAAAAAGACCTGCATGAAAAAACAAACTTTTCTACTTTCTCTTCTGTTTTGCGTTACTGTACTTTCCCTTACACTTCGTGCTCAGGGTGTTTGGGGTTCTGACTATCGGCAAGCCCTCGAGCAGGCGTCTCGCGAAAACAAAGACGTTCTTCTTGATTTTACGGGTAGTGATTGGTGTCCTCACTGCAAAACATTAGTTGAAAAAGTTTTTTCTCAATCTGCTTTTCAAGAATTTGCTAATAAAAATCTGATCTTAGTAGAAGTTGATTTTCCTGAGAGCAAAATACAGAGTAACGCCCTTAAAAAGCAAAACGAAGAGCTGCAATCACAATATCAGGTGACCGGTTACCCAACACTTATTCTCCTTGATCCAAAAGGACACGAGGTGAAACGCTCTCATGGTACGAGTAGTCCGGAAGGCTTGATAAAATGGGCCTTAGATAAGCCTTAGATAAGCCTTAGATAAAGGGGTGGCTTACAGGTATCGGCGTAGACCAATAAGACGGTATAAAATTAATGTAAACCTCTTATGTCTTCGTAAGACTCGTATCTGTGTGTTCGAATAATTCTCTAAATTTTTGATGTTGGCCAGGTAATGTTCCCTCCCTCTCTCGTCCAAATTGAAAATCCTTCAGAGCCATCGGGTGGGATGAGGAGTGTTCCTTCCTGCATTCTTTTAGTGATGACCTGACGGAGATGATAGGAATCGAGATGGCACTCCGATGCTGTGAGCTGAGGTTCGGAGATTCGCATGCACCGTTTTGGCAGACTGTTTTCTGAATCTTTCTCTGGTGTTATAAGTTCGTAGTGAAGGAAAAGATATTTGTTGTGATAGCGAGGGTTCGAAGTAAGTGCACGAAGAGTTAGAAACTTTATGTTCCCAACGCGTGAAATCCACCCTTCAAAGACCCAAGGATGAGCATCTTCTTTGTCCTGATCAGAAAAAGTCACCTGATAATGAATGTTGTCTATGGGGGTAATGACGGCTTGAAAAATCTTTCCGCTTTTATCTTGTGTAATCCATTGACCTAGTAACCAAGTATCAATCTGGCTTGTCGGTTTACCTGGAGGAGCGTCATAGAGGCAACTTGTGAGAGAAAGAATGGCAAGTAAAAGAAGCGTCAGCGAGTAAAGATATTTCATGAAAGTTGTGGGGAAGAAGTAAAAAGTCCTAAAATTTATTTCTTAAAGCTATACGATCATTAGATGCGTGTTCCAGAAGGAATAATCGCATTTTTTAGAATGACCACAATGCCATCACGAATAAAATAACCTGGGCCCTGATGGTCGTTTTCTTTTCCATGAGGTGAAATAATGACGTTATTACCAATGCGTGCATTTTTATCGATGATTGTATTTTCGATACGACAGTTCTCCCCAATCCCCATCGGAGGAACGTTGTGAAGATGTTCTGTGAATTCTGATTCATAAAAATCAGCTCCCATCATAACGGTGTTTTTGAGTTGAGTGCCTGGTCTGATAATACTACGAGTACCAATCACACAACGATCAATAGATGTAGCATTAATCATACATCCATCAGAAATAATAGCCCGATGAATCATTGCTTGCTCAATAACACTTGCTGGCAAAAAAAGTGATTGTGTATAAATAGGGGACCCCGATTTATAAAAACTGTACGAAGGATTAGAGTCCGCAAGCTGAAGGTTAGCATTAAAAAAAGCTCGAATAGTTCCAATGTCTTCCCAATACCCGCGGAAAACAGTCGTGCGAACATCATGTGTCTTAATAGCATTAGGGATAATGTTTTTTCCAAAATCAGGCAGTTCATTATCCAAGCAATCGATTAAAACTTGTCGATTAAAAAGATAGATTCCCATGGAAGCAAGGTAGAGTTTTTGACTGGGGCACTCTCCTATTTTCTCAAGTAGAGATGGTTTTATGCACAGCTCTTTTAGAATAGCAGGATTGCTCGGTTTCTCCACAAAACGAGTGATGCGCAGAGCATCATCTGTTTCCATAATTCCAAATCCTGGGGCAGCTTCATGATTGACTGGTATGCAGGATATTGTTAGATCCGCAGCTGACTCAATGTGCTGATTTAACATAATCCGGTAGTCCATACGATAAAGCTGATCGCCGCTTAA
>CAIWMF010000138.1 GCA_903913785.1 uncultured Spartobacteria bacterium
ATACTGATCGTGACGAGGAGACCGAGAAGGCTGATGGGGTAAGGCAGACGAGCATTTTGACGCCGGGCTGTATGTGTACATACCGCCCAAGTCACAATGTGAGTCTAACGCAGGATCCATCTGGCTTTCCGGCCTCCGCAGTAGATCAGTGTGAAATATGCGGGCTAGGATCAATCGAATGTTTCTCATCAATTATTTTTTATGTTCTTCTTAAGCATGTACCAATCACTCCAATCACTACTGAAAAAATCTACCTGCTCTCATTGCCTGCCACCTGATTTAGAAAAAGAGGATTGGCCGTGGATGTTTTTTCTTGCTGGCTTATGTTTTATTTTTGGGTTAGTGGGACTTATTTTGAGTTATTATGGCCATGAGCCAAGTATTACGCGGGGATTTTATCTGCTCGCTTACCTTACAGGGGGATGGGAAGCCACCTTCAACACGATCAAACATCTCAAAAAAAGAGAGCTTGATATTGAGTTTTTGATGCTGGCAGTCGCCCTCGGCGCAGCAGTTATCGGCGGCTGGCGTGAAGGTGCGCTCCTCTTATTTTTGTTTTCTGCCTCAGGCGCCATGGAGCATTTTGCCATGGGACGGACTAAAAAAGCCATCGGAGCCTTATTTCGTGGAGCGCCTAAGCGCGCACGCGTCATCATCAATGAACAGGAAGAGCAATACTCCATTGATCAACTAGCAGTAGGCATGAGGGTACTTGTCACTGCAGGAGAACAAATCCCTGCTGATTTAGAAATTATTAAAGGCGAAAGCGCGTGTGATGAGTCCAATCTTACCGGAGAGGCCTATCCAGTAAAAAAAACCCGAGGGGATATCGCTCTTTCTGGAACGATCAATCTCTGGGGTATCCTCGAAGGGCGTGTTTTACGGCCTGCTAGCGAAAGCTCCTTACAGAAAATCATCCGACTCATTCAAGACGCCCAACAGCTCAAAGCTCCCTCGCAGCGCTTTACCGATCGATTTGGCACAGACTACACCATCCTGATTTTAACACTCTGCTCGATCATGTTTTTTGTTTGGTGGTTATTACAGGGGAAACCCGCTTTTGTTTCTACACCTCTTGTGCCGAGCGCGTTTTATCGGACAATGACGCTCTTAGTCGTTTCCTCACCTTGTGCCTTGGTGCTCTCGGTACCCTCGGCCATTCTCTCTGCTATTGCGAGCGGAGCCCGTCAAGGCATTCTTTATCGCGGCGGAGCGGCTATTGAAACATTGGCCAAGGTGAGTGTTGTCGCTCTGGATAAAACAGGAACCATCACCTCAGGACATTTAATCCTCTCTAAGCTTGTCTGCCTCCAAGGAAGCGAAGCAGAGCTTAAGAATAATGCCTATAATTTAGCACGTTTTTCCGAGCATCCTCTCTCGCGGGCCATTCGCCGCACGGCAGGTTCCTGGGAGGTTAGGCAAGAGGAGGTAGACAACTTTGAAACGCTCCCCGGCCTAGGCATCAAAGCAACCATGCATGGGACCAGCTACGCTATGGGAAGCCTTCATTTTATTGAACAATGCGCCTTGAACTTGTCTCCAGATCTTCAAGGAGCCACTCGACCTCTTTTCACAGAAGCGAATTGTGAAGCTGTGGTCTGGATCGCAAGCAATGATCTACTGGGATACATGACCTTTTCCGATGAGATTCGTGAGGAAGCCGCCCTTACATTACAAAAACTACATCAGGATGGACTACGCACAGTCATGCTGACCGGAGATCATGCGCAATCAGCAAACATGACGGGGGAAAAAGTCGGCGTGCATGAGATCCTCTCCGAGCTCTCACCAGAAGAAAAAGTTGCCGCCATTGAACACCTCAAGCAAGGCGGCCGTGTTCGCGTCGCCATGATTGGGGATGGCGTCAATGATGCTCCGTGCTTGGCGGCAGCCGATGTCGGGGTCGCCATGGGGGCACGCGGCTCTGATGCCGCGCTAGAACAGGCGGAGATCGTTCTCATGAATGATCGCATTGAGAATTTTCTCTTAGCGCGCATGCTCAGTCAACAGGCACGCACCATCATCTATCAAAACATCACGCTTGCCCTTGGAACGGTTCTTATCATGGTAACAGCTGCCTTTTTATTCCCCATTCCATTGACCCTAGGAGTTGCTGCCCATGAAGGGAGCACGCTCCTTGTGGTCTTAAATAGTTTGAGACTGCTAAGAACAAAGCTCGTTGCAAAAAAATAAAAATATTTCAACGCAACTCTTTTATCGTCTGTTGGAACAATTCTAGCAGCCTCCGAGCGAGGCGGTGGGCTGATTTACGGAACCCCTCCGCGCCATAGGCGAAGGGGGCTTTCGTGAAAGGTTCTAAGATGCAGCGATCGCGTTATTATTACTCGGGACAGTAATATTGGGCACAGTCATTCCTGCCCCACCCTGGTCGTTATCATCTGGTTTATGTTTTTTTAGAGGTCCTCCAAAACTTGGTTCTAAATCTGAAGGCGGCCGCTTCTTGTTGACATTGTCTAATAACTGTGTGACTTCAAGTAATACTTGATCTCCGTTTGGTTCGTTGGCTGGCCCGTTTGGGCCGTTAGGTTCTAAATCCATATCTAGCAACAAGTTATGTCTTCCATTCAAGGGTTCGGTCGCTATGGGTGCCATCATTGGATTTGCAGCATGTATGTCGGGCTCCGCTACTCTTGCTGCTTGATTTCTGTTATTATTAAAATTAGCTGCGTTATTATTATAAATTTCACCAAGGTTTAGCCCTGGAGGAGGTGTTGTGTTATTGACAGGTTGGACAGGCACTCCATGGAGTGCACCCTCTTGTTCCACTCCTGCAGGAGGAGTAGGTGCGTTCTGCTGTACATGGTTCACATGTCCTGGAGAGGTTGGTGGAATAGAGTTGCTCATGGTTTTGTGAGGTTTTTGTATTTACTGAAGTGACTCTTTGATCACGCGTGAGTTGACCAAAGATTCCACGAGTCTTCTAACGAGCACTTAAAAAAGCAACTCATTTCTTCTCGTTTTTTCCGAAAAAGATTCCGACTGGAAAACCTGAAACTGCGTCGAACTATCTTGCCAGGCATCTTCGCTAAGGCCGGCTTTTTTGGAAAGGTGACCTAAGGTCTCTTCTAACGTCCAGTTCCATTCTATTGGTACGCTTGGCAGAAAGACCGCCTGATGCGGGCCTTGGGATAAAATAATCCCATCCTTTCCTAAATCAATACGATGATAGGAGTCGATACAATAGGGTAAAGAGAGCACATTTATTTCGATCACAAGGCCTGCGAGTTCTTCTTCCCGGACTGCGAGAAAACGTCTGTCACGTGATGCCGCATTGACTGTATGCACGATGATGCCTTCATAAAGTGGGCATTGCGCTAGAATCGTCCCAACACATCCACGTAATATTTTCGAGAAGGGAGCAGGCTCTTGGAACAAGGTAATAAAAACTCCACGGAATTCTTGGAATGCAGGAGTGATCAGAATCCCAAGTTCATCTAATACGGGCAATGGTTGCTTGCGAACATGATGTTCTAAGACAGACCGTGCTAGAACGAGCGCTTGTTGTTGATCTTCTGGTTGCATAAAGGAAGGTTCTAAAAAATAGTCGTTACTCAAAAAAAGCAATGGCCAAATAGCTCACCGAATTTTCGGTCTCCCCCTTGGCCGCCTCTCTAGAAGTATGATACGCCAAGAGCGAGGCTTGTGTTTCTTTCCTAAGTAAGGAGATTAAGAGCGCGAGAGAGTAAAAACCACAAATAGTAGTCTGCGTCTTTTTTTTAAATTGCAAGAATCCAAGAAGATCATGATGTTCTAAAAAATGATAGGCGCTCCTATCAAGGCGTCTGATATTTTCCTCCACATCGCCTTGAAAGGGCGTGTACCCAAAGCGTGGCCCGTAGTGCGTAAAGTCCGAGCTCACGACAAGAACATCTTCCGGGTCCAGAAATGAGGCTAAGTGGGACGAGAACCCCTTAATTTCTTCTTCATCTTTTAACTCCCCGACTAAAAGAGGAACCAATCGGGCTGTGGGAAAAACCTTTTTAATAAAGGGCAATTGCATTTCCAAAGAGTGATCTAAGCAATGTGCCTCGTCGTGATTGAAACAGAGTGGGTGTTCTCCTAGTCGCACCATCACATCCCGATCTACAGGAATATTCCCCAGTGGTGTCTCAAAGGCTTCCATGCTTGATAATCCAATGCCATGGAATGGCAGATAATGGCTTGGTCCAAGGAGGATCACCCGTTTGACTCCTGGCTGACAACCTGCATAAGCAGATGCCGCGGTGATCCCTGAGTAAGCATATCCGGCATGAGGTACGATGATAGCTTTTACCGAGGAAGCATCACTCAGGGGGGGGTTAGGTAGTGCCGATAATTTCCCCTCTAATAAAAAAGCATCCAGCTGCTTATCTAGCAAGACGGGATCAGCCTCATACCATGAGCCGGCAAAACGGACCCTTCGCAGCAAATTGTCATCGGTTTTTTTTTGATTCACTTTTTAGGTTCAAAGAGTCTGATATAAGAATGTTTAACGTTTCCTAGAAAAAAAGGAGCCGCTATGATTTTTGGATCTATTTTTGCAACAAGGTATAGAGCACACGAACTTCTTAACTCCTATTTTCAGACCAGATGGAACAGATACATTTTTCGGATGAATGTTTAACATGACTCATATGGTATATCATATTTTGCTATTCAATGTTCTCGACGCCATTCGTGTTTTGGACGCTTTATCATTTAAAAAGATGGTTTTTGTGGTTCTGGGAGCAGCTGTTTTTTTTGCGCTAGTTCTTACTGTAATAACATATCTTTTGATTGGGAAAAAAAAATACACTACCTCCATCGGTTCTGCATTAGCAAATGATATCAATGCTGGCATTGTTGGATTAATTTTAGCTTTTATTGTTGTTTCGATGTATCAAGTGAATCAGCACGCTCAAAAAGCTATTTTAAAGGAAACCG
>CAIWMF010000139.1 GCA_903913785.1 uncultured Spartobacteria bacterium
ATGGCAAGAGCACCTCTATGCCATGGATGGATTACGTGAAGCTGTCTATCTGCGGGCGTACGGACAAAAAGATCCTCTCATGGAATATAAAACGGAGGCTTATACAATCTTTGTGGAGCTCATGGAAAACATCAAAGAAGAGATCTTAAGCAATCTCTTTCGTAGCACAACGAATCTTCAAGCTTTTGAGACCTTGCTCTTAAACATGCCTCAAAAACTCATGCATCCAAGCCCGCAGGAATCAACAAGATCTCATACTTCACAAGAACAGCTTCCTAGGCGCGAAGAACCCTTTGCCTTCCCCATAGAGCGCGACACACCTAAAATCGGCAGAAATGATTCCTGTCCCTGTGGCAGTGGAAGAAAATTCAAATTTTGCTGTGGCAAAGAGTAGATAACGAAGAGCGCTCCTCTCTCATTGCCTGGTTCTAAAAGACGCCATTGCCCATTGCTTAGCACGAGCCTCCAAGATTTCATTTTTACTTCATGAAAAGACGTATTGTCCGTGAAATTGGCCGCACTCAGAGGCTTTCTATTCTTGAACTTCTCAAACGTTCTGCAGGAGGCTTATCCGTGCATGATCTCTCAGAAAAACTCTCCATGAGTTATATGGGAGTCAAGGCTCACTGTCTCTCGATGCATCGTCAAGGATATTTAGAAACCTGGAGGCAACCACGAGAACGCGGCCGTCCGCTCATGTATTATCGACTGACAGAAAAAACTTATGAACTTTTTTCGCAAGAGAACCACGAACTCTCGCTCTCACTCCTGCAGGCAGCGCGTACACTTTTTGGACCTACAGCTCCACAAAAAATCTTAATGCTTCACTTTCGCACCATGGCCACTAAGTACAAAGAAAAACTCCAGGAGACTACTCCTAGAGAACGAGCTTCCTCCTTTGCAAAACTGCGCGACAAGGAAGGTCACTTTGTTCGCTTTGAAAATGAATCTTCGTGGAAAATAGTAGAAAGCCATAATCCTTTGCAATTGATTGCTCATGTCTATCCTGAAATCGAAATACTCGAAAACAATATGATGAGTGAAGTCATTGGCATTCCCATTCATCGCGAAGTGACTCAGGTAGGAGGAATTTATTGCGCGACTCTTGAACCTAAACAATAACTCTTTTATGGAAAAAATTTTAGTAATAGGAGGCGCTGGATATATTGGCAGCGTCTGTGTTGAAGAGCTTCTCAACGCAGGATATGCAGTAGCTGTTTTTGACAATTTGAGCGAAGGTCACGCAGGCGCGATTGATCCTAGAGCACAATTTTTTGAAGGAGACTTGGTCAACCCTGATGCCATTGAAAAAGCCATTTGTGATTCCAAGGCAACCGCTATTATGCATTTCGCCGCTCACGCGCTCGTAGGTGAATCGATGGTGAATCCTTCAAAATATTTTCACAACAATGTTGCCTGCGGTTTAAACCTCCTCGATGCGATGGTCAGACAGGGAATCAAGCGATTTGTTTTTTCCTCGACCTGCGCAACCTTTGGGATCCCAGGTAAAATGCCCATTGATGAATCGATGCCCCAGCATCCGATTAATCCTTACGGAGAGTCTAAATTGATGTTTGAGAAAATTCTCTATTGGTATGGGCTAGTCCATGGCATCACCTTTGTAGCACTACGGTATTTTAATGCCGCAGGGGCTTCCAAAAATTTTGGTGAGGATCACCGAATTGAAACCCATTTGATCCCCAATGTCCTACAAGTCGCCTTGGGAAAAAAAGAGCATGTTGAAGTCTACGGGACAGATTACCCCACCCTAGATGGGACTTGCATACGTGATTACATCCATGTGATTGACTTGGCTCAAGCGCATTTGCTCGCACTCAGGGCTAAGGAAAGTGCCTTCTATAATCTTGGCACGGGAGGTGGCACCTCGGTCAAAGAGGTGATTGAATGTGCACGCCGCATCACCAATCATCCCATTCCAATACTAGAAAAACCACGCCGCGCCGGTGATCCCCCACTCCTCATTGGTGCCTCAGATAAAATCAAAAGAGAACTTGGATGGAAGCCCAGCTATCAATCCATTGAAAAGATCATCCAAAGCGCTTGGCTCTGGCACGCTGAGCATCCGAGTGGATATCGTCAGGGACTGCCTAACACTCCTCACAAATAACAATTAAGTTTTTTCCAAGAAATGCATTTTATTGATACGCATGCTCATCTTGATGATCCCTGTTTTACCAAGGATCTCGATGCCATTATTCAACGGGCTCATGAGGCTCATGTTACACGTATGATTTCCATTGGCACTGGGATCAAGAGTAATCGTGCTGTATTAGCTCTCACAGAGCACTATCCCTCAGTCTATGCAGCCCTAGGCGTCCATCCGAATAATGTCCTTGAAGAGAAAGACGACTGGATAAAAGAATTAAGCACACTTGCAGCGCATCCTAAGGTTGTGGCCCTAGGTGAAATCGGCTTAGATTACCACCATATTCCTTTAGATACCTCTCCAAGTTTTCTTAAAGTATGGAGAGAACAACAGCTCCTTGCCTTGGAGCAACAGCTCATTCTTGCTCAGGAATTAGGTCTCAATGTCATCATTCATCAACGTGATCTCTCAAGTAGTCAAAAAAAAGAACTTCCAAGCGATTCTCCACTTCATCATTACAATGCCTGGGAAGACACCTTAAGGATCATGAACCCTTATCAAGGCAAAACACGCGGTGTATTTCATTGTTTTAGTGGAACTCCCGAACAAGCAGAACAAGTCATTGCTCAAGGACACCTCATTTCCTTTACTGGAATTATTACCTTTAAAAATGCAACCCTCACCTGTGAAACAGCCAAAAGAGTTGAGCCTGGTCATTACATGATTGAAACCGACTCACCCTATCTTGCTCCCACTCCCTATCGTGGTCAAAGAGCAGAACCTGCCTACGTCTGCCTTGTGGCAAAAAAAATTGCCGATTTACAAGGACGTTCACTTCAAGATGTCGCCACGTCGACAACGGCAACCGCAGAAAAGTTCTTTCGATTTTCTCGATGAAAAAATTTCACCATTTTTCATTACGAGAAAAATATGTTATGGCATGCGTCCTCCTTGGCCTTGGCATCATCTTCGTGAGCATGTCATGCTTTTTTGTTTTTCAAACAAGCCTCCAGTTTCCTGTTTCAAAATGGTCGCTTGTATGGCACTACCATTCTGTATTTTTGCACGGCTGGGTAAAAACATTTTATATCTCGCTCTCAGCGCTCCTCCTGAGTTGTTTTTTTGGGGCTCTTATTGTGACTGTGAGACGCTCTTCATTAAAATCGCTCCGCTTCCTAGCCTTACTTGTGATTGAACTCATTCGCGGCACTCCCTTACTAACTCAAATTTTATTCTTTTTCTATGTTGTGGCGCATGGAATCGGACTTCAGAATCGTTTACTCACAGGTATCCTCATCCTTTCTTTTTTTAGCAGCGTCTATATTGCAGAATTAATGCGCGCAAGCATTGAGGCTATTCCTCTTCCTCAATGGGAATCAGCCAAGGCCATTGGCCTCACCACCTTTCAAACGTATCGCTATGTCATCGTCCCGCAAGCACTCCGCCCGGTGCTCCCCTCATTGACAGGACAGCTCGCCTCGCTCATTAAAGATTCTTCCTTGCTCTCTATTATTGGTATTTCTGAATTAACACTTGCCGCAGAACAAGTGAATGCAACGACCTATTGCACCTTGGAGAGTTTTGTTCCTCTTGCAATAGGATATCTCATTTTAACTCTTCCCATCTCACTTGGGAGTCGACTTCTTGAGAGGAAATTACGCCTGTGAATATTACCGTCGCTCATCTCAATAAAAGTTTTTTAGTAAAAAAACAACTCAAAAAACTTTTTACCGATTTATCATTTTCAATCACTTTTGAGCATGTCCTCGCCTTACTCGGACCTAGTGGTAGCGGCAAGACAACCCTATTGCGTATTTTAGCCGGACTGGAAGTTCCCGAGAGTGGTTCTCTTTGTGTGAATCAAAGAGAAATCTCTTTTGATCCACGATCCTTGCATGCCTACCGCCAGAAGTTAGGTATTGTCTTTCAACAACAAAATCTTTTTCCTCACCTCACCGCCCTTGAAAATGTGATGTTACCGCTCAGAGTCGTCCAAGGTGTAAAAGATCCTATTGCCAAGAAACAAGCAGAAGAGATCTTAGAGCAACTGCACCTCTTGGCTCATCAACATCAAAAACCACACCAACTCTCAGGAGGCCAAGCACAGCGCGTCGCCATTGCAAGAGCGTTAGCGACGCGTCCTGAATTTCTACTTTTTGATGAACCAACCTCCTCTCTTGATCCAGTCATGAAATCCGAGGTTTTCGAACTCATTGCTGAGTTACGCACTTCTCGTATTCCGATGATTTTGATTACTCATGAACTCGA
>CAIWMF010000140.1 GCA_903913785.1 uncultured Spartobacteria bacterium
CGAACATCCACGAGGATTTTACGGCGGCCCCAACGTTGAATGGGTTCCCGTCGGCTACAACGTCGATGCGGCTTCTACTCTCTACACACAGCCCTATGCGATTTTAGGATTTAAAATCGGGTATCGACCGAAACGTGGTCTCTCTTTTTACGTAGAAACGATGAATCTTTGCAACACCACCTATGCTGCCACCACCGGCGTCATCGCCAATGCCCAAGCCCCTCACGCCTACCTCGCTCAATTTTTTCCAGGCGATGGAGCCTCCATCTACGGAGGTGTCGAATATACTTTTTAGAACCATTCAGTCCCCCTGCTGGGCAGAGAGACTAAAGTAAAGTGACAGGTTTTATCCCTTTCTCAGATGATTTGTAAATGCCAACAGAACGTTAGCAGTTCGCTTTTTTAAAAAAAGAATTGCAATCAATTGATGTCCGGAGTAAGGATCCAGCTGATTCTTAGCCAAACCAAAAATGAAATTTAATAAATTTGACCTCACGCAAATTGTTAGTAGCAAGCTGGAGAAGCTGACACCGACACAATTTTATTCAGATCACCTCTCCGCAGGAGAGAGGATTTGAACGGTTGCATATGGAAAATAGCAACCAGCACGTCTCTTCGAGTCTTCTTGATGACGATCTCTATCCGTTGCTTGAAATACGACACAGTGATCCGCATCGCTTGTTAGGCGTGCATGGCATTGATAAAAAATATTCCGTGATTCGGGTTTGGTATCCTGGAGCGCACTCCGTTCTTGTGCGTCCGCTTTCAAAGGGAATCAAGGAATGCTCTTCACTCATGCTTCATCACGTCCATGCTGATGGGCTCTTTGAAGCTGAAGTAGAGACAGCTTGCGTGGAGACGAAAAAGGGAGTGACGATTTCCTACGAACTCGAGGTCATCACCTCTTCTGGAGAAAAAATAACGCTCCGTGATCCTTATGCTTTCGCTGCACAGCTTGGAGAGTTGGATCTCTATTTGCTTTCTGAGGGAAAACATGCGGAGGCCTATCGCTGTCTCGGAGCGCATCCTCGCATGGTCGATGGCGCCCTAGGAACGCTCTTTGCCCTCTGGGCGCCGAATGCGCAACGCGTCAGTGTTGTGGGGGATTTTAATAATTGGGATGGACGCTTTCACATGATGAGACGTCATGGATCTTCTGGCATCTGGGAGATTTTCTTGCCTGAGGTGAAAGAGGGAGCTCATTACAAATATGAACTTCGCGGGCCTCATGGAGATGTTTTTTTAAAAACAGATCCGTATGGTTTTTTTGCGCAGCATGATTTGAGAACTGCTTGCATGGTTTACGATCTCGATCGTTATCGCTGGAACGATCAACAATGGATGACCTCGCGAGCCTCTACAGATCGCTATTGCACGCCGATGTCGATTTACGAAGTGCATCTTGGATCATGGCGACGTGTGCCTGAAGAAAATAATCGTCCACTGAGCTATCTCGAACTTGCCGATCAACTCGTGGCCTATGTTTTAGAAATGGGATTCACCCATGTCGAAC
>CAIWMF010000141.1 GCA_903913785.1 uncultured Spartobacteria bacterium
CCGCGGCGCCTTAAAAACACTGGATCCCCTATTAGCACCGACGATTGCTGTTATTCTTCCGGTTTGTAATCCTCCACTACGTTTTTTAAAGGAAGCAATTGATTCTCTCGAACAACAGATTTGGCCGCACTGGGAGCTTTGCATCGTCGATGATGGCTCGAGCGATCAGGCTATCATCGATTACCTGAGTGACCTTCACGCAAGAGATCCCCGTGTGAAGCTCGCATGCCACAAGAAGCAACAAGGCATCGCTGCGACCACCAATGATGCACTTAAACTAGCATCGAGTACCTTTGTCGCCTTTTTGGATCATGATGATCTCCTTGCTTCCACTGCCCTGGCCGAGGTCGTGATGGCACTTGTGAGAGAGCCTCATGCCAGCTTGCTCTACACGGATGAAGATAAAATTGATGCTCGAGGCCAACACTGCGATCCTTTTTTCAAGCCCGATTGGAATCCCGATCTCTTAACAAGCCTCAATTATTGCTGCCACTTAAGTGTGCTACGTCGCTCTTTAGTCATCGAATTAGGAGGGCTCGATAGCAGTGTTGAAGGAGCACAAGACTGGGATCTTGTGCTTCGAGCCACAGAAAAACTCTCTGCCCAACAAATCATTCATATTCCAAAAATCCTCTATCATTGGCGCATCTCTTTTCATTCGACGGCTCGATCGATCACGGCGAAGCCCTATATTACGGCAGCAAGCAGGCGTGTTTTAGAACATCACTTGAAACGCAAAAAAAGAGCGTTTCTTGAGATTGAAAATGTGCATCAGGGTGGTCATTGGCATGTGAAGTACGCCTTACCTTCTCCACCACCACTTGTCTCGATCATTATTGCTAATCGTGATCAGAGAAAAATCTTACAAGCGTGTTTAGAGAGCATTGAAGCAAAAACGGACTACCCTCATTATGAAATTCTCATTGCGGATAATGATTCTGTGGACAAGGACCTCCTAGCCTATTACGACGAACAAGTATCCCAAAAAAAAATCCGCCTTCTCCACATCCCAGGAGAGTTTAATTATTCTGCGATCAATAACCGTGCTGTTCGTGAAGCACGAGGGGAGATCCTTTTGCTTTTAAATAACGATGTTGAGGTGATCAATGCCACGTGGCTTCACGAAATGGTCTCTCATGCACTCAGACCTGAAATAGGAGCCGTAGGAGCCTTGCTCTATTATCCCGATGGTCGGGTTCAACATGCTGGAGTGATCTTAGGCATTGCAGGTCCTATGAAAGTGAATGGAGTCGCCGGACATGTGGGAAAATATTTCAAAGAAAATATCACCGTTGCTGGCAATCGCACGCGGGTTGTTCAAAATTTCTCAGCCGTCACAGGAGCCTGCATGGCTGTGCGTAAAAAATTATACGAAGAAGTTGGTGGCATGGATGAAATGGAACTTCCTGTAGCTTTTAATGATGTCGATTTTTGTTTAAAGCTCCAAACAGCCGGCTACCTCAATCTTTGGACGCCATTTGCAAGGCTCCTTCATCATGAATCCAAGAGTCGAAAAGGTGATACTACTCCCGCAAAAAAACATCGAGCCCGTCTAGAAATAAAAATGATGCGCAAACGCTGGGGGTGGCTCTTAGATCATGATCCTGCTTACAATCCAAATTTAACTCTAGAGCATGAGGATTGGGGGCTGGCCTGGCCACCAAGGTGAATTCACTCATTCACTTTGTACGAGGCACCAATGGCTGGAGTGCTGAGGAAGCAATCCAGCCTTGCAGGCCTGATTCCATCTTGACGTACGACCAGACACCATGGGTGGAGCGCAAGAGGAGAAGCGTCCCTGTGGGGATTTGTGCGAGGATGGGTCCATTTTCTATGGGCGTTGATCTAAGCACTGCTGTGACAAGATTTTCTTGAGGGGGAGCCATAGTGGTGGTGCTTGTACTGATGTTGTCTTGAGCAATGACCACAACGCTCTCTAATGCATCTCTTCTTGGATCAATGATGGTGCCAAGAAAGACAATGACCCATCCTAATGCACAGATCAGAAGACTCAGGATTAATAGGAAAAATATTCTTTTTTTTTTCTGAAGTGTTTTGCCTGCAATAACGCGTAAAGAAAATCCAGACTACTAAGAAAGCCGCACTCCATCCTATGAACGAGCCAACAAGCACAAGGAAATCAGGAGAACAGAGCGAGAGGAGTTTTGTTCTCCAAGTTTGTTGAATTGGGACCCCCATTTTTTCAAGGATATCATGCAATGTGTCTCTCGCTTGAGCAAACTGAGGGTTTAAGACTAGCGCTCGACGCAAGGCGAGTGAGGCATTGGGAAGATTTCCTGCTGTTTCTGCTACTAGGGCCTCATTGTAGTAACCTTCAGGAGAATCCATAGAATGAGACTGTGAGGAATGCTCTTGCGTGGGTGCACCCTGAATAGGTGGCACCACTGTTGCCAAGACAAGCAGAATCAAGGAAAGAAGGATCGAAGATTTCATCATGAATGATCACTGCTTTGTGCAGCGGTTAATTTTTCTAAAATTTTTGCCCGCTCGCGATCACGAAGAACTCTCTCACGAGCTCCGTAATGTATTTCATCACGACGTTTGAAAATATCCTCAAGCTGAGCGAAGCGAGCAGGATCCTGTTTTAATAATAGTTCTGCGTATAAGGCTGCTTTATTTAAAAATATCTGTGGCGAGAGCTCCTCATCCTGAAGTTCTGACCATAGTTTTTTGAGTTGTTGCTCAGGTAATAAGGATGCTTTTTTTTCATACCACTCAAATCCAAGATACGCTGTTAGAAGAACAAGGACCGCAAGAAGCACCCCTGAAGCGATGAGATATTGGGTGCGATAGAGGAGTGGTTGCCAAGATTTCAAGGACTCATGGCTCAAGGGTTGTGTTTTGGGTGCAAGCGCAGGAGGTCCGCTTGGAAGGGCTTTAGCAGATGATGCAGCTGTGGTCTTTGTCGCCACAGGTGAAGGTGGAAGAGGCGATGTGGCCGAGGGGATGATCTTCAAGGGCTGAGGCTTTGTTGTTAAGGTCACATATTTTCCCGTCGTTGGATTAAAATAGGAAAATAGGGAACCGGGAGTCGATATTTTTGGTTCCTGCGTGATCATTGATGTCTCAAAGGTTTTCACTCCATGGAGACCAGCAGCATCGGGTTCTCCTATCCGATCTGTCGAGGGATAAATTTTCCATCCCTCAGTGCCTGTGAGTTGAGGCATACCAATAGCCTTGATATTCCCATCTCCTTCAATGGTGAGTACCAAGGTAACAGGATCTCCAAGGCTATATTTCTGAGGTAATGCCATCGCATCCATTTTAAATTCACCTATGGCTCCCGAAAAATTATCAGGACGTCCCTCGCTAGGAAGAGGCGTCACCTCTAGGGATACTTGATTGGATTTTAAGGTGAGGGAACGATGCTGGGTCATTCCTCCAGAACGTCCCAATAATTGCGCAAAAACATCCGGCATATCTGCAGGACTTGCCATAGGAAGGTCAACGGCAAGCTCCAGGGATGCAGGACCAATGTTAATAGGACCTGGTTTTACGGCAGAGACAAACGTGCGGAAAGTAGCAACATTATAGAGAATTCCGTTACGTTCTTCGGTGCTAGATAGCGGATCACTAAGACGTTCGACGAGTAGCCCTTCGTTGCTAAAATCAATATTTCGCCGAGGTGCTGCACTATAACGAGCATCAACATAAAAGCGAATTTCTGCTGGAACGACTTCTCCGACATAAAGTCGTTTTTTTGAAAGACTCAGTTCACTAAAGCCTATTTGATGATTACTAGGCAATGTGTTTTTCGCCGACGTTTGCACAGAGGAAGGCATGGTGCCTGCGGTATTGGGGGAGAGAGGTGTTTGTGCTCTTGAACGAGAGGATGCGGAGGATCCCTCGACAATGAGCTCCTGAGGCTGGGTGCGAAAATATTTTCCATCCGCACGTACTTCAATAGCAGGAATGGTGAAGGTTCCCGTACGCAAGGGAATCACCATATAGGAATAGAGAGAGCAGGAACTAACACTCAGGTTCACCATCTGAACTTGTTTTGATTGACCAGCAAGGTTGATTTGAAGGCCATCGACAGAGATCGTACGAGGGACATCAGCCTCTTGAGCCCCGGTGACTTTCACATCAAGCTGAACAATTTCGCCAGCAGCAACACGATGACGTGATAGTTCCGCGGAGACTTGAACATCTGAAGCAGCAAAAAGAGGACTGATAAAGAACAAGAGGATTCCAAGAAACAGAGGAAAAAGGCGCTGCCTCAGACAAGTCATGAGTATTATCCGGGTTAACCCGAATATTTCACACTGATCTACTGCGGAGGCCGGGAAGCCAGATGGATCCTGCGTTAGACTCACATTGTGACTTGGGCGGTATGTACACATACAGCCCGGCGTCAAAATGCTCGTCTGCCTGACCCCATCAGCCTTCTCGGTCTCCTCGTCACGATCATTATGAAATATCCGGGTTAATGATAAAATTTGCATTGTGATGTTCACCAATCTTTGGTCGTTTCCTCAGAGGCTTGTGGATGCTGAAAGCGCACTTGTTCCTCTTCATCCTTCATGGATTGAAGGACTCCTTCTGCTTGAGCTTTGGACATCATGCCTCCTTCGCCTTCTTCCATGGCCGCAGGAGCTGGGGCTTTTTCTTCTCCTCCAGAAAGTGCACCTTGTTTTTTCTCTGGAGGAGAACCTTGAGTCCCCTCACTCTTGGAAGCGCTATTGCTCGTATCTGCAGAACCGCTGGCTTGAGCAGATTGGCTTTGATTCATGTTGTGAGACTCTTGTCCTGGAGTTTGTTGCGGCTCATGTGTCGAAGAGTTCTCTCCGAGTCTAGGGTCTTGCTGCTTTTGATCAGAGGATGGCATGGATTTTTTTTCCTGTTGCGATTCTGATGAAGAAGCATCCTTCTCGCTTTTAGCAGGCCCTGAAGAAGGAGGGGGAGGCTCATCTTGTGAGGAAGATTGTTTTGAATCTCCACTCTTTTGTTGATCTTGGGAGGAAAGATTATTCTCTTTGGAGCCCGACTTTTGTGGGTCTTGATTGTTCTCTTGCTGATCTTGGCCAGAGCTGCCTTGTCCAGTATTACTCGAGTTCTTTTGCTGATCTTGTGGCGGGGATTTTTGCTGATCCTTTTTTTGTTGATCTTGATCCTGCTTTGAATCTTTTTTCTTTTGCTCTTCTTGCTTTTTAAGATCTTCGATCATTTTTCTAACGAGCGCTTGATTCTCTTTAGCTGGTTTATTTTTAGGATCGGCTTTGAGCACCGTGTCATAATGCTCGAGTGCGCTTTTCCAATCAGAGAGCTTTTTTTCTGTCTCACTGAGACCTTCTCCCTCACGCACGAGCGCATTGGCGAGATTATAGGTGGCCGCTTGTTGAATCTTCGGTGACGATGAGGTCATGGCTCCTGTAAAATAGTCAATTGCCTTTTGGTACGCTCCCTGCTTGTAGGCTGCCGCACCGGCATCAAAGCGCGCTTCGTCCGAGGCATTTCCTTGTTTTAACTGTTGCTCAAAAGTCGTGAGTGCTGCTTTGTAATTCCCCTGATTGTACTCGCTGAGTCCTGGGGTGGCCTTTCCTACTTGAGGAAAGAGAACGAGAATCCCAAGCGCTACCATTGTACGAGGAAGCCGACGTTTTTCATTAAGAATCCACCATAGGACAAGCAGTAGGAGAGCGGCTGCTAGCGGCCATTCATAACGCTCAATAGGACGACGAATAGTTTCTTTTTGTTGATTCCCAGGAGAGAGAGGTAGGATTGCCTTTTGAACAATGTTCTTAGCAGCATCTGCTCCGTAGGGCTCATAGAATCCTCCTGTGACGGACGCGATTTCCTGCAAACGCGAAAGATCGAGTTTAGAAAGAACTGGTTTACCCTCTTTATCACGCACAAAGTCATTTTTATTTTGTGTGTTTAAAACAGGAATTAAAGAACCTTGTGGCGACCCAATACCAATCGTGAAGATTTTAATCGAGGCCTCTTTTGCTGCTTTTGCGGCATCCAGAGAGGCTCCCTCCAAATCCTCCCCATCGGTCATTAAGATCAGGGCCCGTTGTGTTCCCTCTCCTTTTCCTAAGGCTGCGATGGTTAGCTCAATGGCTTCTGTAATATTGGTGCCCCCTTTAGGAATGACATTAGTATCTAATTCATTAATGGCATCACGAACAGCACTATGATCCAGTGTCATGGGGGCTTGCAAAAAAGCTCTGCCTGAAAAAGCAATCAAACCAATGCGATCTCCGGGAAGTAAATCGAGGACATCTTGTGCTAGAAGCTTCGCGCGCGCAAGCCGTGTAGGGGTGACGTCGGTTGCAAGCATGCTCCTGGATGTATCAATAGCGATCATAATATCGCGACCAAAGCTAGGCACCGAGTGCTCCTCATAACCGAGACGAGGTTTTGCAAGAGCAATCAAAAGCAATCCTAGTGCGACAAGAAGCAAGAGCGAGCGAAGAAAACGCTTCACCATACTCACACGCCCCACAAGGGAGTCTCTTAAGCGGAGCGCAATGATTTTAGATAAGAGCTCTTCTCTCTTTTTCTGTGCATAGAAAAAGAGAGCAGCGAGCGGCACTAATAAAAGAAGTGCCCAGAGCCATAAGATTGTTGCAAAATGAAGCGTGGAGTCAGCTGGCATCATATTTCAATATTATGGAATTTGCCTCCATCGTGTTTGCAGGAGGATGGTTTGTGTCACGAGCAAAAGAGTCCCAAGCAGAATCAAGATCCAGAAAAAATCTTCATAATGCACATTTTTTTCAATTTCAATTTTCGTTTTTTCTAGTCGATCAATTTCTTGAAATGTTTTTTGCAATGAGACGGCGTCTGCCGCACGAAAATATTTTCCATCTCCAATAGATGCGATATTTGAAAGGAGCTTTTCATCAAAATCAAAAATGACTGTTTGATAAACAGTACGACCAAAGTGATCTTTCATGGGAACTGATACCGGACCTGAGCTACCAGCACCAATGGTATAAATCTTGCCACCTAGTGCCTTGGCGGCTTCTGCGGCCGTTAAGGGCATGATTTTGCCTGCATTGTTAGCTCCATCGGTGAGAAGGAGAATGAGTTTTGTTTTAGCATTTCTATTTTTCAGGCGTGCGGCAGCTGAGGCTAAGGCAGAACCAATAGCAGTCCCATCCTCAACAAGCCCAAGTTGAACACGATCCAGATTCTCAATGAGCCAGTCGTGATCTAGTGTGATGGGACTCACAAGGTAGGGCCGACCGGCAAAGGCAATAATACCAATACGATCATTCGGCCGAGCCTCAATGAATTCTTGAGTAACTCTCTTAACAGCTTCTAGGCGGCTTGCTCGCTGATTGCCAATCGTGTAATCCTCTGTGGACATCGATCCTGAAACATCTAGGACGATCATGATATCAACCCCGCTTGCCTTGATATGTTGGCGTGTTTGTCCGCGTTGAGGACGTGCTAGTGCCAGAATGAGCAGCGTCATTGCTAGGTAAAACAACGAGGAAAGAAAGGCTCCGACACGAGAGCGACGTTGACTTCCAAGCTTGAGGAGACTCTGTGTCGAGGAAAACAAAACACCTGGCATGCCTCCTATACGTCCTTTGAGCCAGGCTAAGACTGGTAGCACGAGCAGTCCTAATAACATCCAGGGATGGGCAAAGGAAAAATCTCCTATACCCGCATGAAAGAGATGGATGAGTTGACTCATGCGGCGACAACCTCCTTAGGAGTTTCTGGCTGCGCACTATGATCTCCACAAATCAACTCCTCTGCGGCAAGGACTAAGGAGAGGCGATCTTCTTGGGAGGCTGATCCATGAGCAAATTTTAACAAATCAGAATGGACTAAAAATGCTTCGAGCGATTTTTGTTCTTTTTGAGTAAAGCGGGTATGCCCTCGCAGGGAGGCAAGAAACTCTTCTGTCGTTTGACGTGGGGCAGCCAGCCCAAAGACCGTCCCAAGATAACCACGCAACAAGCTAGAAACGAGTATCCCAAAGTCATGATCATTTCCCTCCATCACATTTTCTTTGATGGCACGTAATCGCTTTAAACAGGCCTCTCGGGGAGTGAGCGAGGGCTTTTGGCTCCATCTTTTTATGCCCCAAAAAAGCACACCCAGTACAAGAACAATGAGTAACAGAGTAAAAAAAATTTGTAGCGGAGTGTAGGCAAAAAAGGAGAGCGGCCCAATAATGTCATGCAGCGGCGCCTCATGAGGCAGAGGTGTTTGAAGCATGTTAGGCGCACTAGCGCTCAGGGCCGAGAATTGCGGAAGAGTGGTGGCCGGAGTCGTAGAGGGTGCTGTTAATAAAAGTAGATTCATTATTTTTTACGGCGTTCACGTGAGGAAAAAAACGAACGGAGCATGGGCAAATAATCTTTTTCAGTCCGCAAAGGAACCATATCAATACGACGTGCTCCACAAAGATGCATCAGCTCTGAAGCGCGACGACGTGTTTCCACACGATATGCTTCTCGGAGTTTTGACGAGCCGGTATCGATTTCAACTTGCATCCCGGTTTCTGGATCCTCAAGCGTCATGACGCCAACATTAGGAAGAGCCTCCTCCACGGGATCAATGATGGGAAGAGCGATGACATCGTGTCGTTTTGAGGTCACGTTCAAGGGACGTGAAAAATCATGCTCATCTAAAAAATCAGAAATAAGAAACACAATAGCCCGGCGATGCATGACCTTATTGAGATATTCAAGTGCACTGTGAATATTGGTTTTGCGGCTTTTAGGTTGAAAATAAAACATCTCTCGGATGAGTCGCAGATGATGCAGGCGTCCTTTTTTAGGAGGGATAAAAAGTTCGATCTGATCTGAAAACAACAGGAGTCCTACTTTGTCATTGTTGTGGATGGCGCTAAAAGCTAAGACCGCCGCAACCTCAGCAGCAATTTCACGCTTGCTCTCATGAATGCTGCCAAAATTCCCTGAAGCACTCACGTCCAAGAGGATCATGACGGTGACCTCACGTTCTTCTGTAAATTTTTTGATGTGAAGATCTCCTGTGCGTGCACTGACGTTCCAATCAATGGAACGAATTTCATCTCCTGGCGCATAGGGACGAACCTCTTCAAAATTCATTCCCTGCCCCTTAAAAACACTGTGGTACTGACCGGCAAAGGACGATTCCACGAGGCGCTTGGTATGCAGCTCGAGGCGACGAATTTTGCGAGTGATCTCTTGAGAAGCTTTCATGACACTATTTTAAAGATAGGACGAGGAAGAGAGGCGCTCCTGTTTTAAGTGATTTTTCTCTTACGTTACCATCACAATCACGGAAACAAGAAATATGCCACTTCCTAGGGGGGGGCTAGGGAACTACAAGTCCTTGGAAAATCTTGCCGATCACTTGTTCCGAGGTAATCGACTCGGCCTCGGCTTCATAGCTAACAGCCACGCGATGACGTAACACATCAAGACCAATGGACTTCACATCATGCGGTGTCACGTATCCTCGACCATGCAAGAAGGCATGAGCCTTTGCCGCAAGTGTCAGGAAAATTGTGGCACGTGGGGAAGCTCCATAGCGGATCATGCCATCGAGTTTTAACTTGTAGGCAGCAGGCTCACGTGTCGCCCAGACAAGATCGACAATGTAGTCCTTGACCTTTTCATCGACATAAATTTCATTGACGACATCACGCGCTTGGAGAATTTGTTCCCTGCTCACCAAACGCTCGACATGAAGCCGTGGCGAGGAAGTGGCCATCGCATCTAAGATCATCCGCTCTTCCTTGCGTGTCGGATAGCCAACCACGATCTTAAGCATAAAGCGATCGAGCTGTGCCTCTGGCAGAGGATAAGTCCCTTCTTGTTCTAAAGGATTTTGTGTCGCCAATACCAAGAACGGATCAGGAAGTGGAAATGTCTCATCGCTAATGGTCACATGCCGCTCTTGCATGGCTTCTAACAAAGCACTTTGTACTTTGGCTGGAGCACGGTTAATTTCATCAGCGAGGATTAAGTTTGCAAAGAGGGGGCCTTTGCGAGTCGTAAAAACATTCTCTTTCGGATTATAAATCAAGGTTCCCACAAGATCCGCAGGAAGAAGGTCTGGAGTGAACTGCAAACGCTGAAAAGAGGCATCAATTGAGGAGGAGAGTGTTTTAACCGTTAATGTCTTGGCCAAACCCGGGACACCTTCGAGCAAGACGTGTCCATTGCTGAGCAAACCAATGAGGAGCCCTTGAATAAGCCCCTGCTGGCCGACCACAACACGGCTAATTTCTTGTGTGAGGGGATGAATCCAAGAGCCTGTCTCTTGGACCCGACGGTCAAGTTCTTGAACAGCATGATTCATAGAATAGAATTTTTAAATGAGGTTTGAAAAAAGATTTTATTCAATCGACAACAAAAATAAAGAAATGTTCAAAAAAAATGGAATTTTTTGCTTGTAGGGGATCTCTTTTTGGATGCCGTTTTTGCTGAGCCTCGAGCTCCATGAGTGATGAAGAAAAGGTACTCTATCTTAACTTGGTGATGCTTCTTCTTGTCCTAAGGGAAATTTGAGATTTTCTTTATCTCCATAAATCACAGCACGTGCTTGTAAGACAACGTCAGGAATAAGATTGTGAGATTTATCTTCGATCATACGAA
>CAIWMF010000142.1 GCA_903913785.1 uncultured Spartobacteria bacterium
ATATTTCATACTGAATCGTCATGAGGCGCTGTGCAAAGCTTGTTAGTACAAGGCGGGTGAAGGATTGTGATGCCGGGCTGTATGTGTCCATACCGCCCAAATCACAATTCGAGACCAACGCAGTAATAATAGAGCTTTCCACAAGCCGTAATAGATTTAGTGTGAAATATGCGGGCTAGTGTGGGCTGAGTAAACGAATAGGTCGAATAGGTTGGAATAAGCAATATTGCATAGAATTTTTTATTTTCATGCACGTTTTTACGTTAAAACTTATTTTTATAGGACTTCGCATCTATGATAGCAGAGGATTTTTATTCATGGTGCGTTTTTCGTGAAAGAAATGTTTTAATAATTGACGACACTCCTCTTCTCGTACGCCACTAGAAATTTCGCATTGATGATTGAGCGTTGGTATTTGAAGAATATTGAGAAGGCCGCCAGCGCCACCACCGGATGGATCTCCGCATCCAAAAATAACACGTCGCACACGTGCGTTAACAGAAGCTCCTGCGCACATGGGACAAGGTTCTTTCGTGACATAGAGATCACACTCATTGAGTCGCCAGTCACCAATAAATGAAGCTGCTTGCGTAATGGCCAAGATTTCAGCGTGTGCCGTAGCATCTTTTAATAATTCCACCTGATTATGTGCCCGTGCAATGATTTTATGATCATGTACAATGACTGCCCCGACAGGGACTTCTTCTTTCTCGTAAGCTTGAATAGCCTGACGTAATGCCTGCTGCATAAAATAATTATCATGCTTAAGAGTATCTAATAAGGGAAAGTTCATCCTCGTATTTTTGTCTAAAAAAAAACTCAATAAAAGAACTATACCTTTACCTACATGAATTTTAGGGTTTTTTTGCGCAGGAGTTTTTGGGCCAGCCCAAAAAAGTTTCTATTCAACATCACAGCAAGATCTCCATTCACGTTGACTATATTGACCATAACGAGATTTTTGAGTCTTTTTGGGATCATATGTTTTCTATTTTAGGTTTTTAACAAAAATAGAGCCGTGCTCAGAGCTCTGTAGAGTTGATAAGTGCGTTTATAACGACTAAGTTCATTGGCTATGAAAGCTCAACAAATTAGTCAATTCACGCTTATCTTATTAATTATTAGTGCGATTGATAACATCAGAAACCTTCCTCAGATTGCCCTGTTTGGGAGCACCTTAATTTTTTTCTTTGCTCTGTCTGCACTTTTTTTTCTCATTCCCGTTGCTCTCGTCTCCGCTCAGCTCTCCTCCTCTTCGAAAGAGCATGGTGGAATCTATCATTGGACGTGTTTGGCCTTTGGTCCGAAAATTGGGCTTATGGCTGTTTGGCTTCAATGGATTAATACGCTTGTTTGGTTTCCATCCATTCTTTCCTTTATTGCGGCCACAGCTACCTATTTTTTTAATCCCGCACTTGCTAGCAATAAGACCTATCTTGTCAGTGTCATACTCGCTGTCTTTTGGGCAATGACACTCATTAATCTGGCCGGCATTCATCGCTCCGCATCACTGGCTACTATCTTTTCTGTCTTAGGTGCCCTGATCCCCATTGGTCTCATTATTGGCTTTGCCACGCTGTGGACGTTGTCAGGAAAACCGCTCCAGATTCATTTTAATCTTCATAATCTTTTTCCCGTCCTTAGTCATGGTGAGAGTTTGTCTTCCTTAACCGCATTGACAGCAATCATGACCTCTTTCCTAGGAGTAGAGCTAGCAACAGTACACATTAACGAAGTCAAAAACCCGGAGAAATCTTTCCCCAGAGCACTCTGTATATCTGTGCTCATTATCCTAGCAACGATGACACTAGGCTCACTTGGCATCGCACTTGTCTTGCCTCTTGATCAAATTAATTTAGTCGATGGAGTCATGCAAATCTTCACCCTTTTTTCACAAACATATCATTTCACCATTCTTATTCCGGTCATCATGCTCATGATTATTTGTGGAGGATTGGGAGGTATGATTAGTTACATTATTTCACCAGTAAAAGGAATATTACAGGTTGCGGAGAGCGGCTATTTGCCACCCTTTTTTACTGTTAAAAATCGTCATGGTGTTCCTACACGATTACTAATAACTCAGGCCATCATCGTAAGTTTAGTCTGTTCTGCATGGGGTCTCATGCCAAGCGTGAATGGGTCATACTGGTTACTCACAGATTTAAGCACAGAACTCTACATTTTAATGTATGTATTTATGTTCCTGGCAGCCTGGAAATTAAGGAATACCAGTCTAGCGCCAATGGATTCATTTTTGATTCCTGGTGGTATGCTTGGAACGGGAACCACCTGTTTTTTTGGTCTTATAGGCTGTGCAATCACTCTTATTATTGGATTTATTCCTCCAAGCAATATTGATGTTGGAAGCAATATGCATTACTTCACTATTTTTTCAAGTGGGGTCATTTTAATGATCGTTCCTGTCTTGGCTTTCTATGCATATAAGTTCTTCTGTCCCTTAGAGAGTTCTGACGCGTAGAGTTATAGTGTATTCAATTGAGAAGGGCGCGTTAGAAGCACAGTAATTTTTTCTTGAGCACAAGGCCCAAAGATCGAGACGCTATCCAACGATAACGTAAGATCTGCGAACACAGTTCTAAGGAAAAAGAGCAAGTAAAAGAGCAAGCTTATGGCGTGCCTTTCTCAATTGAATACACTATATCACTATTGTTATATCTGTGTAGTGGAAAGCCCTTGCAGCTTTGCTAGCCTGCCTTGTACTTAGCAAGTTTTTTACGGCGTCTCATGAAGACTCGGCATGAAATATCCGGGTTCAACCTACATGGATCGCTCCTCACAATCCATTACTTGCCTATTTTTCTGAGTGCTTTGCCAGAAAGTAAATTACTTTCAATATGCTCTAAGGAGATGCCCTTTGTCTCGGGAACAAAAAGCATAAAGAAAATGATAAAGAGTGCTTGAATGCTACCATAGAAAAGAAACGTATTTCCATTCCCTAATTTAGAAAGCATCGTCAAAAATGTTCCTCCAATGATGGCATTGGAAATCCAATTGGCTGATGTGCTAAAGGTGATTCCAAGATCACGTCCGCCAAGTGGAAAAATCTCTGAACAGATAATCCAAATAATAGGACCAGCGCTCATGGCAAATCCAATAATGAAAAGTAATAATGCCGTAATTGCATAATAGCCAAATACAGGAGACTCTTCGAGGTTCATGTTGAGAAACATTCCAACGGTGATCATGGATAATCCCATCACGACAAAACCAGCATACATCATTGGTTTGCGCCCAAGTTTATCAACAAAAGCAATGGCAATGAAAGTTGCTAACATATTGGTGATGCCGATAATGACCGTTCCCCACATTTGCCCAGAAGTACTTGCAAAACCAGCAATCTTAAAAATACGAGGGGCGTAGTACATCACAACATTAATGCCACTGAGTTGTTGAATAAATTGAAGAGAAATACCAAGAAGAATAGCACGACGAAAGTGGGAATTAGTAAGAAGCAAGCGAAAACCATTTTGCTTCTGTTGTAGATTACGTTCAATTTCGGCAACTTCACTAGCGATGTCTTCTTCTGGAAGCAACATCTTACGAAACACATCTATGCCATGTTGTTGGAATCCTTTTAGGAAAAGCCACCTGGGGCTTTCTGGGAGAACAAGCATTCCTAAAAACATCAAAATCGCGGGAAATGCAATAACTCCTAACATGACGCGCCAATGTCCACCGACTTGATCATGGATGATTGCTGTTGTTCCAAAATACATATTACTAAAGTAGGCCATCATGATTCCAATAGTGATCATTAATTGGTACATAGAAATCATGCTGCCGCGGACGCGTTGAGGCGAAATTTCTGACAAATAAAGTGGTGCTGTAAAAGAAGCAACCCCAACGGCAATTCCTAGTAAAAAGCGAGCAAAAATCAGCTCGTTGGCAGAGCCGCTGATCGAGCAATAAAGGGAGCCAACAATAAAAATCACCGCACTCACAAGCATGGTTTTTTTGCGACCAAGTTGATTGGAGAGGACCCCTGAAATGAGCGTCCCAAAAACGGCGCCCCACAACAAAGCACTCACAATAAATTCAAGAATCCTATCGCTCACACTAAAATCTTTTTGTATAAACTCTAGCGCTCCTGAGATAACCCCGATATCAAGGCCAAAAAGCAACCCGGCCAAGGCAGCGGTAAATCCTATGAAATAAACGATTGATTTTGGTTTGGAAATGGATGTTTGCATCAGGCAAAACAAGCAGAAATTAAATTAATCGCAAGCTTTTTATTTAAAATTTAGCTTTTTATTTTGAAAACTCGCAAAAATAATGACGCTCTAATAATCTTGTCGCTCCATACGATTAACCCGCATATTTCACACTGATCTACTGCGGAGACCGGGAAGCTAGAGTGGATGTTGCGTTAGACTCACATTGTGACTTGGACAGTATGTAAACATACAGCCCGGCGTCAAAATGTTCGTCTGCCTTACCCCATAAGCCTTCGCTGGCTCCTCATAACGATCAGTATGAAATATGCGGGTTAACCATCCTTTTCCTTTTTCTATTTTAAGGCAGATATTTTATGCAACGTGCTCTTCTTTCGGTTTCAAATAAAACAGGTTTACTCGATTTTGCACGCGGGCTTTTGAGTCATGGCGTCGAGATGATTTCGACAGGCGGTACGGCTCAGGAATTAAAAAATGCGGGTCTTCCAGTCACGGATATTTCGGATTTTACCGGATTGCCTGAAATGATGGACGGGCGCGTTAAGACGCTTCATCCCAAAGTTCATGGAGGATTACTCTATCGCCGTGATCACCCGGCTCATTGTGAACAAGCCGAAGAGCATGGAATCCTCCCCATTGATCTTGTTTGCGTCAATCTCTACCCTTTTGTTGAAACTATTGCCAAAAAAGAAACTACCCTCGAACAGGCGATTGAACAAATTGATATTGGTGGTCCCTCCATGATCCGTAGTGCTGCTAAGAATCATGCTTCGGTAACAGTCGTTGTCGATCCTGATGACTACCCACGGATTTTAGAAGCCATGACCAACAATCACGGCGCAACGACTCCAGAATTACGTGCTCGATTGGCCACAAAAGCCTTTTCTATGACAGCGACCTACGATCACGCTATTAGCTCTTATCTCGATGGAGAGGTTATCCCGTCTGCTTCCCTTTCCTTGAAGCTTCCGCAAGTTTGTCGTCTTCGGTATGGTGAAAACCCCCATCAAGAGGCCGAACTCTACGGGTATTTCTTTGACTATTTTGAAAAATTGCACGGCAAAGAACTCTCGTTTAACAACATTCTTGATATCACCGCAGCCACTCATTTGATTTGCGAGTTTGAGAAACCTACTATTGCAATTCTCAAACACACCAACCCCTGTGGGGTTGCGAGTGATTCCGATCTCTGTGCAGCTTGGGAAAAGGCATTTGCAACGGATCGTTCTGCACCCTTTGGAGGCATCATTATTGTCAATCGACCTATTGATGAGAAATTAGCCCATGCGATTTCTGAGATTTTCAGCGAGGTCATTATCGCTCCTGAGTTCCATGGAGAAGCTCGCGCTTTGTTACAAAAGAAAAAAAACCTTCGCTTGATGCGTCTTTTGCAAAAAGTTCCTTCCATCGAACGCGATTTACGTTCCGTTATGGGTGGAATTCTTTTGCAAGATGCAGATATTGATCCTTGGAATAAAATTGGCACAATGGAACAGCGTGTGATTACAGATCGTCCGCCAACGCGTGAAGAGCTTGAGGCGATGGAATTTGGCTGGAAGGTTGTCAAGCACGTGAAGAGTAATGCGATTGTCTACGCAGGTCGCGATCGCACACTGGGTATTGGAGCAGGACAAATGTCACGGGTCGATGCCTCACGTATCGCTGTTTGGAAGGCTGCTGAGGCTGGTCTTTCGTTGCAAGGGAGTGTTGTGTGTAGCGATGCTTTTTTCCCCTTTGCTGATGGCCTCATTGCTGCAGCAGAAGCAGGTGCTACGGCGGCCATCCAACCAGGTGGTTCTATACGTGATCCTGAAATTATTGCAGCTGCTAATGAACGTGGTCTTGCCATGGTTCTTACTGGGGTGCGTCATTTCAAACATTAAGCTCGATCTTTCTCGCTCATGAGCTCGGAGTCTCCTCCGTGAGGAGTTCCCGCCACCCCTTGACGGGTTTACTAGCATCTATAGTCACATTACTTTGAAATGGCACAAAATAACTTTATTCTTTTTAGCAAAAAAGCTTCGTTTGCTTCCCTTCACGTTATCATTTAGATAGCGCTCGGTCGTGGGCTTTGTTCTTTCTAAAAATCCTTGCGTTCTTTCATCTGATTTCAAAGTAACGTGACTATAAAGCAATTGCATTTTACTACCGTCTGGATCTTTCGCGTATGTTTATTAAAAACACCCTTCTTCTTTACTTATTTCTCCTGAGTGCCTTTGGACTTCAGGCTAAGCCACTACAGATTGTTGCTGCAGAAAATTTTTATGCGAATGTGGCGCAAGCTATTGCTGGATCCTCTGCAGAAGTTCTCAGCATTATGAATAATCCCAACCAAGACCCACATGAGTTTCAGTCTGACGCCAAGACCGCAAAAGCTGTGACCGACGCTGATATTGTCATTTATAACGGCCTTGGCTACGACACATGGATGGAAAAATTATTGAGCGTTCATAAGAAATCCGATCGCGTGATTATTCATGTAGCGCAACTCGTGGGCGCAAAAACAGGAGCAAATCCACATCTCTGGTACAATCCAAACACCATGCCCGCTCTTGCTTCCAAGCTTGCAACTCTGTTGCATCAACCAATAAAAGAGGCTGAGTTTTTAAAATCTATGCAGCCGCTTCTTGAAAAAATTGCTGCCTTAAAACTCAGAACCACAGGCATGAAAGTCACAGCAACAGAACCTGTGTTTGGCTATATGGCCTCAGCTCTAGGATTTCAAATGCTCAATGAAAAATATCAGTGGGCTATTATGAATGATGCGATACCTAGCTTTAAAGAGACGGTTAACTTCGAACAAAGTCTCACAAAGCATGTCGCTCAACTGCTTTTTCAAAACTCTCAAACCATGAATCCTTGCACACAACGGATGATTGCTCTTGCTAGAGAAAATAACATTCCCATCATTAGCATTGAAGAAACGGAGCCAGCAGAGGCAAAAAATTACGTTGATTGGATGCTAGGAGAATTAGCCCAGATAGAATCTGCGCTGAAGCTATAGTTGATTAAGAAAGAAACGTACGATCTGATCTCGCCTTTCTCTATTTAAACCCACTGATTCAAAAATGAAGTGAAACACACTTTTTATTATGTCATTTCTTTCCTTTGATCATGTCGGTATACGTTTTGGATCTCGCGAGATTATTCGTGATTTTTCTGCTGAGATTAGTGAAGGGGAATTTATTGGTATTTTTGGACCTAATGGTGTTGGAAAATCAACGCTGATGCGTGCGGTGCTCGGTCTTTGCCCATTGCATATAGGATCGATTCAATTTTGTGGAAAAAGTCATGGTAAAGCCAATCGATACGTTGGGTATTTACCGCAATCTCAGAGCTTCTCTGAGACAACATCACTCACGGCACGTGAGCTTGTTGGAGCGGTATACCATGGTGAAGAATGGGGTGTTCCTTGGCTGTCTTCAACAGCAGTGCATTGCGTAGAACGAGCCTTAGAGCTATCAGGAGCACGAGACTATGCAGGTGTTCCTTTCACACTTCTTTCAGGAGGAGAAAAAAAAAGAGTCATGCTAGCCCAAAGCCTTATTCATGAACCTAAACTACTCATTTTAGATGAACCTTTAGCAAGTCTTGATCCCAAAAATCAAATGCTCCTCGTAGAGCGCATTCTCCAGATTCGAAAAGAAACAGGCTTAACTATTCTCTTTATTGCTCATGATGTGAATCCACTACTTGGCGCAATGACTCGTGTGATGTATATGGCAGAAGGTAATATTGCTTTAGGCTCTGTTGAGGAAATTATTTCTAATGAATCACTCAGCGCGCTTTACGGAATGAAGATTCATGTCCTGCGTGCAGAAGGACGCATTTTTATTGTGAATGCCGAAAGTAAACTTGCCGAAACGACCTGTTCCCATGTTTAAATTTTCTTCTCAAGATGAGGCTTTTTGCAAAGCATCACTATGACATTCATGGCTATTCTAGAAATATGAACTACCTCTCCTACGATTTCGTGCAAAACGCTCTCATTGCTGGATCCATTGCCGCTGTGCTTGGAGCTGTTGTTGGTTACTTCGTTATTATTCGTAATGTCGGCTTTGCGGCACATGCACTGGCTCATATAGGCTTTACGGGAGCAACCGGAGCAGTCCTCTTCGGCCTCACTCCACTCCAAGGAATGCTGGCTATTAGCTGTCTTGCCGGAGCTGGCATGGGAATATCTGGGAGCAAACTACATCGCAGTGAACTTGCCATTGGAATGGTGCTCTCTATCTCACTTGGGCTTGGAACACTTTTTCTTTCCCTCTATCAGGGCTTTGCAGGAGAGGCAACAGCGATCCTCTTTGGAAATATTTTTGGTGTTTCTCGTGCGCAGGTAATAGAAACACTGCTTCTTGCCTTGTTCAGCCTGAGTTTGCTGGCCTGTTTTTCTAGGCCTCTCTTGTTTGCAAGCATTCAACCAGATCTTGCAGAATCACGGGGATTATCGCTGACCTTTCTCTCAACGGCTTTCATGATGATATTGGCTATTAGTGTTGCCCTTGTGAGCCAAGTGGTGGGAACATTACTAGTTTTTACACTGCTCGTTGCTCCGGCTGGTATTGCGGCACGTCTTTATCATGGTTTTTGGAAAACGATTCTTGCTTCCGTCTTAATTGGTTTGGGATCTCTTTGGAGTGGTATTTTCCTAGCGTGCCTTACCAATCAGCCTCCTAGTTTTTGGATTACTGGTATTCTCTTTGTGCTCTATGCCCTCATCGAGCTTATCGCCAAGTGCTTTTAAGAGGTCCATCA
>CAIWMF010000143.1 GCA_903913785.1 uncultured Spartobacteria bacterium
AGCTCTATGGCTACTGCGTTGGTCTCGAATGGTGATTTGGGCAACACCAGTGCTCGGGAGAGCCTGGGGTAGACTGCCGTAACCGTTAGGTTAGGGGCAGCCCGTAAGGGCGAGCCGAGCAGGTGCGAGCGAGTCAATATGGACTCATACTGCCCGGCGTCAAAATGTTCGTCTGCGTTGACTCGCTTGGCGAAGCTCGTCTCGCCCTTTGAAGGTCTGCCTCAAAGAGCCTGCAAACTCTGGGCAGTCTCCCCCGCGGTCTCTTGGGCCGCCGGTGGTACCCCACCCTAGCTTCGCAGTCTCCTCGTCACGATCAGTATGAAATATCCGGGTTAAAACAGACTCACGACTGCTATATTGAGCTCAAAAAATATCATGATCAAAAATTCATCTGGGAATTTGCATTGTTTAAAAATAAGGTTACCTTCCCTCATGGCAGCACAGGCTATACATCACTCACAGCAGACCAAAAAGAACGCTCACAATAACTTATCGATCCATTGTGTTCTTGTGCGCGAGATGATTGATACGGGCCATGAGGATACCAACGCTCATACCAACACCCTGTCATGCAATCCAGAAGGAATAGTAATTTCTTTCCATCAAGCTTCTATGCCAAGACACTGCTCTTTTCACGATAGAGGTGTAAGAAAGACATGGCAGAATCAGCATACTGAGCACACCCAAAGATTTCGCTCTCAGAGCACTCGAGCCTTTGCTCTTCCGATGGTGCTCTGGACAATAGCTTTTTTAACTGGTCTCATTATCCTTGTTGCGGGAAGTGTGAGCAGTTGGCTTGATGAAGAAAGTCATGCAGAACGTGTTTTTCACGCACGCCAGATGGCACTCAGTGGACTTGCTGTGGGACTTAATCCTCGTATCAGACCTAATGACCCTGCATTGATTCAAGGTGATCCTAAAGATCCAGACGGAGAGAGTTTTTCCGTACAACTCAACAATGAAGCAGGCTTTATTAATCCCAATCGTTGCTTAGCGATGTCAGATAGAGTTATTTTTGAGCGACTCTTTGATAAATGGGGTGTTTCTAAAAAAGATCAAGAAGCAGCCATCGATGGCCTTATCGACTGGCAAAGCCCGACAGAACTCCGTTCTCCTAACGGCGCCAAACGTGCCGAATATGAAAAAATGGGCCTAGTGGGATATCCTCCCAACGCTCCTTTTATCGACAAGAATGAGATGGCGATGGTTATTGGTTTTGCTCCTGTGATGAAGGCACAATCAAAATGGGACCACTATTTTTCTACTTTTAATCCAGGAACAATTAATATCAATTATTGCAGCCCTGAAATGTTCACGGATATCTTAGGGTTAACGCCAGAACAGACAGAAGCCTTTGTTAAATTATCCGCTGGCCCTGATGGTGTCTCGGGAACGGAAGATGATATTTTTTTTAATGATATTAACCAAGTAGCACAACTCATGGGAGTCTCCGGTCTTCAACAACAACTTTTACTCAACTATTTTGGAACCTCAGGTAACATTAGACGCATTGATAGCAAAGGGACCTATCACGGAATCACCCATCATATTGTTGTGATTATGGGAGACTCAAGAGGGCGTAATATATTAAGCTGGCAAGAAAAATGAGTAGAATACGCCTCCCCTATCTCTCTCTCTTAGAGCAAGCGACATTGATTTGTAAAAAGATTCCCTCGCTCTCACTGCATCTTCGAGCAACTTCAAAAAAAAACATACCCACTATCCTAAGACCTGGCCTGCACGCAGGTGAATGGCAGCGTTGGAAACTGCCTTCCATAAAAGAAGAGGCGCAACCAAATTCCCTCTTAAAAGAGACACAACTCTCGGAGAAAGCAGAACCGATATTGCTGGATGCGACTTCGCCTCCTCCTCTAAGCATCTCGAAGTTAGACTGGATTATAGGTGTCCCAACCCGTGATCTCATTGTCCTTCCTCTCTGGGTTGCTTCACAAGGCGATCTTCAAGAACTCGTCATGCTAGAACTCTCGAGCAAGCATCTTTTACAACGTGGAATGAGTGAGGGATTAAAAATGATCACGCTTAAGACCCAAGAAGATCGTACGCTCGTTGTGGTTTTTGCCCCAGCCGCGCAACCCTCTCTTCTCAATGCTCCCTATCTTAAAGAGGCAAGGCATTTTGAAGCTGCCGCACGACTTCTTCCCATAGACAATGTGGACCTGGTGATATGGCGAGAACTGGATGAAATATCTTTAGGTTTTGTAAAAGATAATGAGTATCTTTGGCTCTCTGGAAGTGGAGAGAATCAAATTAATTCATTTTTATTGGGCTTAATCCAACGAATAGCCTTTCATCTTCAGGCAGAATCAGTCTTAGAAGAGATGCCGCGCAGGGTGCGTCTTATCGGCTCTTTTTCCATAGAAGAACGAGAGCTGCTCCAAAAAAATTTATCGATAGCTCAAAGTGCCTGTGAGCACATGAATGAGTTACCGGCTCCCGTCATTCCAAAGCCACTCCTAGATCTCCCCTCTCTTCTTGCACGAGAAGCAAGGGTCCTTGGAGCAAAAAGAGATCGTATCAAAAAAATAGCATCCTTAGCACTCATGGGCTATTTTTGCTTCCTGTCGATAGGAGCTGCCAATCTTCTTTTGAAAAAAATAATGTTAGCGCATTTCTCCCATCAACTCTTGGCAGCTTCAACCACACTAGAAAAAGCCACTCGGGAACTTACTCAGTGGCAAGAATTTCGTTTTGCCATTGACCCCACAACCTACGTCCTAGATCTTCTGGCTGCGATTGGCAGTCAAATCCGTGGTGAAAAAATTCGTCTCACCTCACTTGCTGATATGGATGGACTCCTCCAAATTACGGGTGAAGCAAGTGATGTTTCTGCCGCTTATCATTTCATAGATTTGATTAAAAAAATCCCTGAATTCCACGACTACGAGTGGAGCAAGAGCCAACCTAAGTTAGCAGGCAAAAATAGCGTTCGATTTGAAATAGAAGGATCCCTACCCCATGCGCAAACTAGCTCCAAGTGAAAAAACACTCTTTCTTGTGCTCTGTGGAGCGGTTTTTTTAGCAATTAATCTGCTGAGTTTTAGATTATATTTGAACATGAATCGTCAATTGCAGTCTAACATCCATACTGTGCAGTCTCAAATTGCTCAAGGTCGCGGTATCATCATGATGGCAGAAACAATTCAACCAGCTACAGAATGGATTCGCCAACATCCTCTTCCTAACTGGACTGGCGATCAAGCAAGCACTGAGCTCTTAAAATTTGAACGCAATGAGGCTGAAAAAGATGGCTTAAAAATTATTGAAGAAAATTTACTGCCACCCGGCTCCTCCACCTACAGCTCCTCAGTCAGCGTTCAAGAAAAAATTTCCGGTTCCTTCGAAAGCTTAATCAAATTCCTCTTCGCACTACAAAACCCAACAGCCTGGCGAGCTGTTAATAAATTTGTGATTAAAAGTGATTCCGAACCCTCCAAGGTCATTATTGATCTTGAGATAAAACAATTTTTTTTAAAATCACCCAACGCACTATGAGCCTGATTTTTATCAACTCACTCTCATGCAAGCAAAAGGTGCATTACGAAGTCACGCTCATGGATAGACTGAAAAAAAAAATTACATACTATCGACCAGTCAACCGATACTACGGGCTCAAATTCCGTGGAGCTATGAACCTCACGATGAAGATTTGCTTCTTGATGATAGGAGGTATTACTTGTGTGCATGCCCAAGAGAACCCATCGAAGCCTAAAACAGAGCCTACTCCTATCGCTTCCTGGATGAAGCCTCGTGAGCTTTCTAATTTTCAGGCACTCCTGCAACACTCTCCTTTTTCACTTGCTACTGCAGAAGAATCTTCTCCGCTTTCAGAACGCTATGCTGTTACTGGCATGTTCACTATTAATGGAGAAGAAGAGATTTTTGTGCTCGATAAAAATGATCAGAGTCGCGAGTTGCTCACAAAAAAGCCCAATAAAAAATCAATGACTCTAGTCAATATCGTTAAAGAGACTGATCCCAACAAACTCAAAGCAACCATTCGCGTAGCTGGCGAGACTGGTGTGATTACTAGCCCTGAGCTAAACACTAATAATCTTACCCATGGACCACAACGATTTCCTGGACCACATTTTCCAAACAATATCAACAATTCACAAAAAAATACATTCCCCCCCCCAAATAGCTCCTATTATCCTGGACAAATGCTCCCTAATAATGCACATCAGCCAGGAACTCTTCCTAATACGAGCAACTCTAATATCAATCGTGTGATTACTCGCCCTCCGATTCCAAACTAATTACTTCTATTTCCTTGATCCTTTTAAATATATGAACCTTCGCTTCATTGTTATTACTCTTAGTGCTTTTACGTTGTTCTCCCTCGTAAGAGCAGCGGAAAAAATCCCTCTCACCCCTTCCTCCACACTCTCCTTGGAAACATTGGAGGCACATAGTACCTCTGCTGACATCAAAGATCCTTTACCTGCTTTAGATTCGTTATCCTCTTCAAAAACACCACTAGTTCCTTCAACTGCTACTCAAGCCGAAGCATCATCTCAAGCCAGAACGAAAACTCTTGCAACGAACAATACTCCTTCACCCATAATCGAGAAGTCAAAAACACTTACTCAACCTTTCTCTCCAGCCAATTCGCAAGAATCTGCGGTCTCTCAAGATCAAAAAAAAGAAACAGTATCCTTGCCCACAAATGCACTCTCACGTCTTCGTGCTGCGCGAACAAAGTATCAAGGAGTCCAGAATCGTGCTGAAGCCTTACATAAAGCTGATGGTTCCTCTCAAAGAGAGACCCCTACTTCACTACCTGCCTCAACCTCAGAGGTCTCTTCAGTAAGTATTACCTCCTCCCCTCATCAAACTCCACCACCAGCCTCTCTCTCATCTCCCAATTTAGAGGAAACAATTAGCCTGCAATTCCCTCACACCTCCATCATGGAAGTACTTGCACTTTATGAAAAATTAACAGGCAAACATATCATCCGTGATTCGACACTCTATGGACCAGGTGCAGAACTCTCGATTATTGTTGCCGATCCTGTTCCAAAAAAAGAAGCCATTAACATGATAGAAAGTTCTATGCTTTTGAACGGATATGTCGTTGTTCCTGTTGATGAAAAAACAGTAAAAGTCCTGAGCTCCAGCCGTCCTCCACGCACAGAGGGACTCCCTCTCTACCTTGAGGAATCACAGATCCCTACCGAAGGGGATCAATTTGTGAGTTTTTATCAACCACTGCATTTTTTAAGCACAACAGAAGCCATTAACATTCTTCAAGGTGTTGTGCAACTCAACAACTTTGGGACCCTTGTGGCTGTGCCTAACACAAGTGCTATTGTCATTACTGATACCACTCCTATCATTCGTAAAGCACTCGCTTTACTGAAAGTCATTGATCATGAATCATCGCAAATCATCACTGAATTTGTTCCATTACAGCGCGCAGACGCCCAGAAAACGGTAGAGACATTAAATCAAATTTTCGGAAAGGAAAGTGTTGCCACTCCAACTACTGTCAAAGGTCCAGGACAAGGAGGTGGACCCAATAATCAAACTCCACCACAAGTAGCTGATACTTCTAATCCAGGTGATGAGCGTGTTTTTAGTGGTAAGGTACAATTTATTGCTGACAAAAGAACCAATCGCATTCTTGTGGTGACTCGGACTGAAAATTACCGCTACGTTCGCGAACTCATTGCGAACCTCGATCAAGCCCAAGCCCCAGAGGAGCCACTAGTACGACCTTTAAACTACATGTCGGCAAGCGATGTCTTTCCAGTACTCGTTGATATGCTCAAAAACAAAGACGATGACACCACGCAAAATCAGTCCAAAGCACAACAACAAACACCGCAAAATCCTTTTAATAATAACAATAACTCCGGAGGTCTCCTTGGTTCACAAAATCCTCTTGATGGCTCCTCCTCCGGAGTCAATGCAGGCGGCAGTCATGCCGATCGTTTAAATGAATCCACCAAGCAATCGCCTCCACAATCAGCTATTGTCGGCTCCACAAGCATTGTAGCCGATCCGACAGCTAATAGCATCATTGTCTATGGCCCTCCAGAAAGTAAAACAAAAGCAAGTCAAATCATTGATCTCCTTGATCGTCGCCCTCAGCAAGTATATCTTGCTGCGGTGATTGGCCAAATGAAACTTGGCGAAGGCATAGAATATGGAGCTAGCTACCTCTTTCATTATCAAGGTTTCAATTCCCTGGCTAATACCTTTGGTGGTCCGGCAGCAGGCGCTCTCCTCAATGGTATTAACAGTGCCTTTCCTGGAGCTGGCGGAACAACTGGAAATGTAACCTCACCATTTGCTAATGCCAATGGGGTGAACAATACGGTGAATAATAGTGAGGGTGGTCTCACTGTTTTTGGTTCTATCGGTGGTTCTATTGATACCTATGCAAAATTTTTAGAAAGCACCGGCAAGTTCAAAACGATCGCCAGGCCAACCGTCTACACAAGTAATAATAAAAAGGCAACGATTCTCTCTGGAAGCCGTATCCCTTACCAATCACAAACCTTAAGTAGCGTGGTCAATAATAGTGCAGCAAGCACCTCAAACAATCAAACAGCCAACTCTATCACTGCTAATGTGACCTATCAGGATGTACTTCTTAAGCTCGAAGTTATTCCTCTTATTAATTCTGATAAAGAGGTGAATCTCATTATAGCACAGCAAAATCAAAGTGTTGATAGCACAGCGACCTCGCGACTCTTTAAAGCTGGAATCAATGCTCCCGTTGTTAATACGCAAGAATTAACAACTAGTGTTCGTATTCCCAGTGGATCGACTATTGTCTTGGGTGGACTCATTACAGAAGAAAAAAATAATGATGAAAAGGGTATCCCTTATATCAATAAAATCCCAATTCTTGGACCCCTCTTAGGAGGATCTACGAAGAACACTAAAGAACGTTCAGAACTTGTCGTCATGATCCAGCCGATTGTGATTGACTCCAATGATGCGATGCAAAAAGCGAGCGATCACGAAGGTGGAACTTCAGATCTTGGGATGGAAGCTAAAAATTTAGAAACAAAACTTCAACCATCACCCCAGGCACCAGCGCCAAAAAAAAAGAAATTCAAACTCTTTGGCATGCCTAAAATGAACAACTATTAATTTTTTTTGCTCTTCATGGATAAAAAACCACATTTTGGAATGCTTCTGGTTGAGACCCTTGCTCAATCTCTAGATGCCGATTTTAAGCGAGAAACACTCCCTGACCCTTCTCGGCTTCCTGAGAAAGTCGATTGGCAGAGAACTCTCCCTTTTCTTCTTTTACATGGAGGATGCCTGGCTGTTTTTTGGGTTGGCATGAATTCGACCTGTATTCTTGCAGCTTTTTTCCTCTACGTGATACGCATGTTTGCAATCACAGGATTTTATCATCGCTACTTTTCACACAGAACGTTTAAAACTTCACGCGTAGCTCAGTTTCTCTTTGCTGTTTTAGGAAACAGCTCAATGCAGCGAGGACCGTTATGGTGGGCTGCCACGCATCGCCATCATCATACTCATTCTGATGAGGAAGAAGATAAGCACTCTCCGCTGCAACAAGGGTTTATCTGGTCTCATATTGGATGGTTAACCTCAATGAAAAATTTTCCAACACCCTACAATAAAGTTAGTGATTTAAGTCGCTACCCGGAATTAGTTTTTCTAAATCGCTATGACAAGACCATACCAATCCTCTACGGATTATTCATGTTTGCTATTGGATATGTTCTTGAAAAAAAATTTCCTAGCCTTGGCGTGACTCCTGCGCAATTTTTTGTTTGGACATTTTTTGTAAGCACCACATTTTTACTGCATGGTACCCTCTTTATTAACTCACTCGCGCATCTCTGGGGAAAGCAACCCTATCAAACGAGTGATGATAGTCGTAATAATTTCTGGCTAAGCCTCATCACTCTTGGTGAAGGATGGCATAATAACCATCACCGCTACCCTCATGCCACGCGACAAGGATTTCACTGGTGGGAAGTGGATATCACCTACTACGGTCTAAAAATATTATCACTCCTTGGAATCATTTGGGAGCTTCGCCCAGTGCCATATGCCATCCTCAAGGAAGGATCTTATAAAAACAGTGCAGTCTAG
>CAIWMF010000144.1 GCA_903913785.1 uncultured Spartobacteria bacterium
ATCATCAACCACCTCGCCGGGAAAAATTCCTTTACTATAGGCCGCCGCTGCAAGCAATGGAGTAAATAGCGTTCCTGGTGGTCTGCGCCCTTGCAATGCACGATTGTATTCACTATGCATAAAATCGCGACCGCCTACTAAGGCTAAAATTCCTCCCGTATGATTATCAATAGTTAGCACCGCTCCTTGCAAGTAAGAGGGGATTGGAAAGTTAATAAATCCACCCTTGGCAACCATCTCTTCGAGCTTACTATTACGTTCATGATAGGCCGCATAAGTTTCATGGTTGTATCCCTGTGTGAGGTCAATTTTATCGAGCTCCTTGCGCAATGCTGTTTCAGCCACGCCTTGAAGATGTATATCAAATGTTGTATCAATACGGACCCCCCCATTCATAGCCCGTTCATATCCTAAGGCTGCAATGGCCTGCTGTCGTACTAGGTCAATTGCATAAGAAACTTTAAAGGGGTTACTTCGTTTTTGAACACCAAGAGGCAGAGTGAGCGCTTCTTGTAATCCTCTTTTATTAATGAATCCTAGTTCGTACATGCGATTTAATACAAAATCACGCACTCCTTGTGCACTCTTTGCATTATTCCAGGGAGAAAGAGCATTGGGGCTTTTGAGCAAACCCGCTAAGAGTGCACTTTCGCTCACCGTTAATGCGCTAGCATGCTTGCCAAAGTAACCCATTGCAGCAGCCTCAACACCATAAAAACCGCTACCAAAATAAACCCTGTTTAAGTAGAGCTCCATAATTTTTTCCTTTGAAAAATGATGTTCTATACGATGGGCTAAAAACATCTCGAGGATTTTGCGATGAATACTACGCTCATGTAGGTCAAAGCAATTGCGTGCTAGTTGTTGAGTGACAGTGCTTGCGCCTTGTCTAATACGTCCCTGTCGATAATTGCTAATTGCAGCACGTATCACACCAAAATAATCGACTCCATCATGCTCGAAAAATCTATTATCTTCTTCTGCAACAATTGCAAAAACCATGTTTTTAGGAATTTCTGAAAAATGAATAGGCAAGCGATTTTGAATAAAAATCTTTCCCATCTCGATCCCGTTACGATCGTAGATGACGCTTGCAGATTCCATGGTTTCAAGCTTCGAGAGATCATACCCCTCAACTTGATTGGCAAATTTATACGAGAGATAGCCGTATACTAAAACACTACCCGCACACGCTATCATCACGAGTATGACGATGAGAAGAAACCACCATCGTCGATACCACGGTTTTTTTTCGTACGTTTCCCAACTATAATAATTCATCTAAAAAAGCTATACACTGCCAAATCTACGCTCCCCTTTGCTGGCACTAACCCTGTCTTCGAGGCCTCCTCATTACGATTCAGTATGAAATATTCGGGTTGATCTTTTTTTAAGCACTTGTTTTGCTCACTCTACCGGCGGAGGGGTTCGAACCCACACATCCTTGCGGATACCAGATTTTGAGTCTAGCGCGTCTGCCAGTTTCGCCACGCCGGCTTCATGAGAAACTAAGAGATAAGAGTATTGGCTAGAATGCGAATATTTCAAACTGATTTGTCAGAAAACCTCATTTTCATTTGTACCGACTATAAGAATAGAAATTTCTTAAATTTTTTCTCAAGAAGGATATAATGGGTAAATGTATTTTTTGATCAATCGGTTCTTAAGGATTCTGCGATATTGTCTGCTTGCAACTTGCGCTCTTCCCTTAACTCCTCTCCAAGCAATGGCAACGCCACTCCCTTCATTAGAACAGCGTCTCTCGTATGTAGAAGCCATGCTGCATAATGATGATCCAACATCTACGGGTATTGCTCCCATGGCCTCACCATGGCATACAGGCTGGATGATGGTTGCGGCTGTTTTAGTTTTTTTTATGGTACTTCCAGGACTTGCTCTTTTTTATGGAGGTCTGGTACGTCAAAAAAATGTTCTTTCCATTTTAGCAACGTGTTTTGGCATTGCTGGAGTTGTCACAATACTTTGGTGGGCTTGCGGGTACAGTTTGGTGTTTGGTCATAATTTTAATTCCCCTTTTTTAGGCGGTTCAGAATATTTTTTCCTGCAAGGAGTCACTTCATTACCAAATACGCATTATGCCTATTGGATTGCTCAAAATATTTTTTGTATCTATGAACTCGCTTTTGCCATTATTACTCCAACGCTCATTTTTGGAGCAAGTGCAGAACGGATGAAATTTTTAGCGGTTCTCCTCTACACATTGTTATGGATGTTTAGTATCTATTTTCCTCTAGCACACATGGTGTGGGGTGACAATGGCCTCTTTAATGGCTTGCTCAATCCAGATGCCTGGATGCCTGCTCTTGATTTTGCTGGTGGCACAGTCGTGCATATGTCGTCAGGAATTTCTTCCTTAGTGCTCTGTATTATTCTTGGAAAACGTTTAGGGTATGGGAAAGAACCCATGATGCCTCATAGTCTTGTTTTAACGGTTGTTGGGGCTGGCATTCTTTGGATTGGATGGTATGGCTTCAATGCTGGAAGTGCTCTTGCCGTAGATAGTGTCGCCATGAATGCCTTTATGACAACAACACTTGCTGCTGGTACTGGTTGTCTGACTTGGCCAACAATGGAGTTTCTTTTTCGAGGAAAACCAAGTGTTTTGGGTTTTTGCTCAGGAGCAGTTGCAGGATTAGTCGTGGTAACTCCAGCGGCAGGTTTTATTAATAGCACCGGTGCTGTCTCGCTTGGCTGTGTGGCAGGTATTATTCCTTATTTTGCCTGTACAACATTTAAAAAGATCTTCCGCTATGATGATGCGCTCGATAGCTTTGGTATTCATGGGGTTGGTGGGACTATCGGAGCACTCTTGACTGGATTATTTGCAACACCTGCTGTGAATGCTCACCTTATTTCGCCTGTTACCATGCATAATGGACTTGAGCAAGCGTTAAGAAATAAAACCATTTGGTTGATTCAAGCAAAAGCACTTGGTATTAGTCTCTGCTATGTCGTGATTGCAAGCCTGATAGTCACACATCTTGTTGGATTCCTCATGACTCTGCGCGCTGAACAAGAAGATGAGTCGCAAGGGCTCGATATTAGCGAACACGGAGAGGAAGGCTACACCATGAACGGCTAATGGACGAGTATAAAACTTGAGTGAAAAATTTACATTATGAAAAAAATCGAAGCTATCATTAAGCCCTTTAAAATTGAAGAAGTCAAAGATGCCCTTAATGAAATTGGGATTGAAGGAATGACCGTGACTGAGGTGAAAGGGTTTGGTCGCCAAAAAGGACATACTGAAATTTATCGTGGCAGCGAATATACAGTGGATTTTCTTCCTAAAATCAAAATTGAAATTGTCCTTGCAGATGAGGCTCTCGAGGGAGCTATCGAGGCTATTATGAAATCAGCAAAGACCGGAAAAATTGGTGATGGAAAAATTTTTGTTTTCCACGTTGAAAACGCAATTCGTATTCGTACAAATGAAACCGGCGAGAAAGCCGTTTAGCCCGAATATTTCATGCCGATTCTGTTGCGGCTTGCGAACACCTCATGGATGCTGTGCCCAAGCTCGAAGTCTTCCTCGGGCAACACCAGTGCTCGGGAGAGCCTGGGGTAGACTGCCGTAACCGTTAGGTTAGAGGCAGCTCGGTAAGGGCGAGCCGAGCAGGTGCGAGCGAGTCAATATGGACTCATACAGTCGTCGTCAGCCTTCATCACTCGCCTTACCCCATCCGCCTTCGCAGTCTCCTCGTCACGATCAGTATGAAATATCCGGGTTAATACACTATAATGGTATTCTTCTTCCTGTCGCGGAATCAGCCTGAGTTTTTGTTTCAATAAAATTTTTCCAAGAATTTGTTTTCTCTGATTTTCTTTTTTTTGTAAGAGGCACGGATGGCGTACGCAGGTGAGTGAGTCCTATCGCCATGGCATCAGCGGCATCACTAGGAGGGGTTTCTCTTAATTCCAATAAAGCGCGAACCATAAAGGCGACTTGATTTTTAAGAGCTCCTCCATAACCCACAACTGCCTGCTTGACACGTCTGGGGGGATATTCATGAATTGGCAAACCATGTTGAGCGGCTATTAATAGAACAATTCCACGTGCCGCTCCTAAGACAATGGCAGTCGAATAACTTTGAACATAGATGACACTTTCTAAGACGATGACTGTTGGTTGATGTTGACTAATGACTACAAGCAATCGGTTGTGAATAGCTAGTAAAGAATCCGGAACGCTTATTTGGGGAGGATTTTTAATCACTCCATATTCTAAACACCGAATATGAGTGCCAAGTTCTTCTAAAATAGCAAAACCAGTCCCGCGCAAGGATGGATCTATGGAAAGGAGACGCATGATTTTGCTGAAAGAGACTCCGTTATCTAGTGATTGAGGAGTAAACGACGAGACAAAAATAAATTTCTAAAAAAATGCTCTCCTCTTAAAGGATCCTGTTAGTGCGTTCCTTGAAAACCTAGACCTCCAAGAGCCCCCGCTCCTTCCCAAGAGGCAGGCTTATTCCATGGAATAGGGCTTGCGGAGGCAGGTAAGTTATTTTCAGAACCGCCTCCGAGACTCTCACAGCCTGTTAGGAGCATTACAAAAGAGAAGATGATCACTGAGGATACAACGGCTTTCAGCATGGTTTAGCTCTTATTTCGTAGGTGTATTTGCTACGATAATCTGATCCCCAACTTGTACAGTAACATTTGAAACAAGAGAGTCTTTGATTAAGTCCGCAGCAGAAGTTAATTCCTCTACTGAGGTGACTGTTGCTTTTGCAATGATTTTGTTCTCATGTTTGATAGAAATTTCAGTTCCATTGACCATTCCATCCTGACTTCCCATATTAATAACGACAAAATTCCATATTGTGTTAACAGCAACGACCTTTGTCTCTTTGCCTCTTGGTGGACTTGATGTTAACTCGCCAGGAGAAGTTTCACTCTGCACGGTATCAGTTTTGATTTCAGTATGTTTTGCTTTGTGCTGATTGGAGGTATTTTTGGAACTATTTTTAAATTTTGTTGGGTTCTTGGATTGAGATAGCTCTTGCAGAGCTGTTTCGAGCTCTTCAATACGTGCTGTTTTTATGGAAAGTTCATTTTTAATTTCCGATAATTCTCTCTCTTTATCAGCTAAGCTGTTGCGGATTTGAGTGAGATCATCGGTGGTCTTGGCTAAGGATTCCTTGGTAGCGCTAAGTTCTTTCTGATTTTTTTCTTGATCCGCAGATTGTGTGGCGGTGGTCTCTTTGAAGTCCTTCAGTTCTTTTTCTGTTGCGGTAATAGTATCATGCTGTTCTTGGATAATTGATTCTTGATTGCGTGTCATCTCTTTGAATCGATGTTCGTTGAAATACCCTAAAAAAGAAGCGCCGATTAAAAGTAGTAGCGAAATATAGAAAAGAAATTTTGACATAAAATAAAATATTGATTGGATGCAACGATACATAAAATAAAACAACAATCTAGCTTAAACCTAACAACAATATGTATGAAAATTAAGAAGGGATTTTTACCCAAAAGGTGTTATGGGTTCCTGGCTTCCGCAGTAGATTGGAATGCAATAAAGTTACGCTATCTTCCAATTTTTCAAACATATGAAATTTTTGACCAGCGACGCAATTGATCCGCAACGAAAAGAAAATATTTCATTATACTCGTTGCCAATGAAAATTAGGAATTTTTTACTTGCCTTGTGTTTGCCTTATGATTCTTGTCAGAGATTCATTGATGCTCTCATAACATTTCACGCTTCTGTTTTAAAGCGAGGAAAGAATTTCAGTGTAACCCAAATCTAATTTTCATTCGTGACAAATATACATCGAGAGGAATCTGATAGTATGGGCACCATCATGGTCCCGTATGATCGTTATTATGGTGCTCAAACAGCACGATCCCTGATTCATTTTAATATAGGTAGTGATATCAAACCTCCCGAGCTTATTAAGGCGCTTGGTTTATTAAAAAAAGCGTGTGCTCAAGCTAACTATGATTTTAAACAACTCTCAAAAGAGAAAACAGCTCTCATCGTTCAGGCTGCAGAGGAAGTAATCTTAGGAAAATTAAATGACCATTTCCCTTTGTGCATCTGGCAAACAGGGAGCGGCACGCAAAGCAACATGAATACTAATGAGGTGATTGCCAATCGTGCTATTGAACTAGCAGGAGGAGTCCGTGGTTCTAAAACACCCATCCATCCCAATGATGATGTCAATAAATCACAGTCCTCTAATGATACCTTCCCAACAGCCATGAATGTGGCTGCGCTCACGATGATTCATGAGCATTTAATACCTGTAATCAAAAAACTTCGTGATGCTTTGCAGGAGAAAACAAAAGAGTTTTCCACCATTGTGAAAATTGGTCGTACTCATTTGCAAGATGCAACACCTTTGACCTTAGGTCAGGAATTTTCTGGTTATGTTGCCATGCTCGATGCAGATCTTAAGCAGATCGAGAAATCTCTTCTTGGTTTGTCAGTTCTTGCTATTGGAGGGACGGCTGTGGGGACAGGTCTGAATGCTCCTCCTGGATTCGGAGATCGCGTTGCTCACTATTTAACAGAATATACCAACATTGCCTTCACTGCTGCCGAAAATAAATTTGCTGCTTTATCCAGTCACGGAGAATTTGTCTTTGCAAGTGGGGCTCTCAAATCATTAGCTGCTTCAATGATGAAAATTGCTAACGACTTTCGTTGGTTAGCTTCTGGTCCTCGCTGTGGACTAGGAGAGTTGATACTGCCTGAAAATGAACCTGGCTCTTCGATTATGCCAGGCAAGGTGAATCCAACACAATGTGAGGCAGTCACCATGGTTGCCATTCAGGTTATGGGAAATGATTCTGCCATTGGTATGGCTGCTTCACTTGGTAATTTTGAACTTAATGTTTATAAGCCCGTCATTATCCACAATTTTCTGCATTCAGTACGCCTCTTAATCGACGTTAGCCATTCCTTTAGGATACACTGTGTTGAAGGAATCCGCGCCAACAAAGAAAAAATTACAGAACATCTCAATAATTCACTCATGCTCGTGACAGCGCTCAGTCCGCATCTTGGATATGACAAAGCTGCCCAGATAGCCAAAAAGGCGCATATAGAGAGCATTAGCCTCAAAAAAGCAGCGCTAGCTTTAGGATTTGTTACAAGCGAGCAATTTGATGCGTGGGTTATCCCCTCAAAGATGACCTGATGCTATGCAACGGCCTCAACGAATTATTCTGGTTCTTGGGATTTTTCGCAGTGGCATGGGCGTTTCTTCAGGAACTTCTTTTCTGCCTCACGATGCTTTGGAGCCAAGAGGTCATTGCACGAACATAGGATTTCGTGATTTTAATCTTTCGCTTTTGAATTCTTTGGAAGGGCGGAGGCGTCTCATTCTGACGCTCAGCGAGGAAGAGGTCGCGTTGTTATGTAAGAAAGGCTTTTTCTCTCAAGCGAGAAAATTTCTACTTGAAAAGCTTTCAAGTGAAAATCCTCTTGTGATTCAAGACCCTGAATTTTCTATTGTGTGGCCTTTTTGGAAAAAAGTATTTGATGAGTGTCTTGTACAGGTTTCCTTTCTTATTGCACTGAGTCATCCAAAGAGTCTTGAGGCCTCTATCATTGATTCTCAGAACAACGAGAGAAGGGAAGATCTCGAAAAGCTCTTTTGGACTTGGATTTCTTATTTTTTAAGTTACCTGGAGCATTCCAAAGGGCACAAGAGGATTGTGGTGAATTGCAATGAGCTGTTCAAAAATCCAGAACACGAGATGCAAAGGATCGCGCGACAATGGAATCTCACATTAGATCAAGAAAAGCTCAAAACGTACTCTCGTTTTTTTATTGATTCCTCACTCTGCCATTTTCAGGAAGATCAGACATCTTGCCTCGCTGAGGATTTCTATAAAAAGTTTGCCATCCAAATCTATCAAGCGCTTCTGGCTATTGCACAAGATACATCGTCATTCGAGGAGATTGATGCTCGAGTTTCAAAATGGCACAAAGAATTTGCACGGGTCTATTCACTTTTAGTCTTAGCGGAAAAACATGAATGGACCATCGATGGTCTCAAAAGAAAAATTTTAGAGCGTCACAACTTGCTTGATGAGCTTCAGGAAAAAATCAGCGAAACAACACGTTCTACGGTGAGTCTTTCGCAAATACTAGATAATCACAACCTGCAGGTTGCCTCTCTCATTAATGAGCAGAAAAAACATAATGATGAGATCCTCCAATTAACAAAACAATTGGAGAGAAGAGGGCGCTGTTAAATTCAAGAGCATGAAGAATCAAAAGCGCGTTATTTTAGTTCTTGGAGTTCCTCGTAGCGGCACAAGCGTTCTAACCAAAGGCATGGAAACTATGGGGGTCTCTTTAGGTCCTGAGTGCGGCTCTCAAGATTCTTGGAAGAAACAGGATCTATGGGAAGATCCAGATTTTCACACGCTCAATCTGACCATGGCCCATTTTATAAAAGGTCATGAGCGAGATATTTTGTCCGTGACTAATGAGCAAGTCGAAATGTTATGTGAGGAAGGATTTCTTGCACAAGCATCAGAATTATTATTACAAAAATTTCCAGACAACATGCCTTTAGGCATTAAGGACCCACGATTTTCCATATTACTTCCTTTTTGGAAAAAAGTATTCTTGCACGCTCGTTTTCATGCATCTTTTATCATTGCATTACGAAATCCGTGGAGTTTTGCTCGAGCCCAAACACAACATCAGGAACAATCTTTTTCGATGTGGATATCCTATCTTTTAAGTTGTCTCGAGCACTCAAGAGATCATGAGCGAATCCTTGTTGATTACGATGAGCTCATTAAAAACCCAGGGCATCAAATGAAAAGAATAGCTCAGGCTCTTGAGCTCACCATAAATCCACAGTACTTAGAGTCGTATTGCACGGAGTATGTTAATCCTTTAGGGCGTCACTTTCATGAACCTTCCAGTCTCGTGCATGATGATAATTATTGCGAACAATTTGCCATTGATATGTACTCGCAACTTCTGAAAGTCGCTCAAGATAACATCGGATTTCAAGAATTAGACGTATCTCTTAAAAAATGGGAAAGCCAATTTAGAGAAATTGACTCTCTATTAGTCCTCGCAGAAAAAAATAACTTCACCATTTATGAAATAAAAAAGACACTTCGACAAATCGATGCATCCATTCATCAAGCACACAAAAAGATGACTCAAAAATCATATCTCATAGCTAGCTCTTGTCTAAAAATTCATCAACGTGAATTAGAAATCACCTCTCTTCTCCGTGAGCAAGAGGAGCGTACTCGTCAATTACTAAAGCTTAAACAAAGCTTAGAAATACAAAATCGTCTTATTGCGAGTTAACGTTTCATGAGCGGTTTCACACCTCGGATCCACTTCTTACATTCATTTTCTCTTGATGCTTCAACCAGTACGCACATTTCTACGGCATGTTTTAAGTTCTTGTGGTCACATGCTCGGTACATTAGTCGCCACATATTCAAAACGTCCTCCATTAGAAAAGCTCAAAAATCCTGACATTTCGGTTCATTTACTCGTTTCTTCAAAAACGTGGCACGCAGGTTTACTGGCCGCCATTAGTTTTGAATTTTTCACAGAACGTCGCTGGAATTTATTTATTCACGAGGATGGATCCCTTTGCGACAAGGCAAGACAACGTATCGAAAAGGTACTGCCTGGGGTTCATGTTGTTTCTAGAAAGCAAGGTGATGAGAAGGTCAAAGATGCCTTAGCAAATTACCCGGTTTGCCTGGCTCATCGAGGAAACCATAATCTTTTTTTAAAATTTTTTGATATTCCTCTCTTTGCACCTGGCGAACGATTTATTTTTCTTGATTCAGATGTTCTTTTTTATGCGAAGCCAGAGGAAATCATCGATTGGGCAGATTCAGGTAATGATAGTTTTTTTTACAATAAAGATACCAAAGAAAAATATTGCATTCCTCGGAGTGATATTCAAAGAGAACTTAATATCGAACTTTGGCCATGCTTTAATAGTGGACTCATGTTGATTCCCAAAAAAGCGCTCTCATGGAAGATTGCAGAAGAATTTCTCCTAACTTTTGAAACAACGGCCCATCATCCACAATTTTTTGAACAAACACTCTATGCGGTTATGGCTTCGATTTGGAATCAGGGAGAAGCACTTCCTCTAACTTATGAAATTAGCTGGGGGTTTTTTCGAGATAGAAAAAGCATCGCGCGTCACTATGTTGGTGCTTTTAAATATGATATTCTCTACCTTGAGGGACCATTGTTCTTATTTTTTAAAATGTTTTTTTTGGCCAAGTAATAGTCCAAGCTTTTTAACAGCCTTGCGTATTTTTGGATCGTCAAGGAGCTCTAAAGCTTGACTGATAGGAACAAGACGACGCAGTCGCAAATGCTCTTCTGGCCACGATCCAAGTAATTTCGAAATTTTCATTGCATAAATTTGCAAAAAACGTCCGTCGCTCATCTGAGTGCGAATCCGCACGTCATTGCGAATTGTTCCCAGCACTCCCCCCTCTTCCACACCCTCCATTAATGCTACTTCGTGAGGCGTCATGCCCACCTCTTGCTGGCCTTTAGGAAGAATCCATCGGTTGCCTGAAGAATTTGTAATGAGCAGTACGTATAACTTCCCAGCTTTAATGACATAGGGAAGAATGCCCACCTGATAAATATCTTTGGGTTCTGGAGCCCCGTACATGGCCATAGAAATTGTTTCATATTCTTCACGCAGGGTGACTTCTTCACCTAAAAAATCAAAAGTCTCAAAGGCCTTTCTATGAGCAAGTGTTGGAAACATCACCTCTGCAAAAATCAAAGGAGCATGTTCTCCTAAAAAAGAGTCTAGGGTAACTTCTAGTCCATTAATGGAAGAAATAGAGCGTTGAAAAGAAATGCGCTGTCCTTGTGTAAACGGCCACAAAAGATCAAATTGCGCTTTTGTTAGCCTTGATTCTTGAAGCGTTGCGCATTTTTTGTTTTCTTTACAAACAAGAAAATACTTACGGTGCACGCGTCTGAGCTGCAGATCTCTTTGAGGATGCCTGGGGAAATATCCCTCCTCGATTTCAAAAGATTTAGACGAGGAGAATCCGAGTGGTTTTTTTAAAACAAGAAACTTACGTCGCATGAGATCATTCTTTGCGTTCATGACTCCAAAAACCTATCACAAAGATTGACAAAGCAACGAGATAATTCATGATCCTAGAGCACTCGGCTTCTCTCTGATTTTCTGTGCTCTGTTGTTCCTTTTTATGGTGGCCGTAGCTCAATGGTAGAGCTCCAGGTTGTGGTCCTGGCTGTTGCGGGTTCGAGTCCCGTCGGTCACCCCAAAATTTTCTGCCACTCTCCCGCTTTGTGTGGCACTCGTTGGTGTCTTAAGACAAGGGGCAAAGAATGACGAAAAATTTCAAAAAACGGACATGACTTTTACGAGAAAATATTGAGTCATGACAGATGATAGTCAAATTACTTTCTCAAGTGTGATGGGATGAATGTTAGGATTATGAAAGGCTACCCAATTTTTCGTTTTCTGCTTTTTCTGCTCTTTTTGTTTGTCATGATTGCAGGGGTTTTTGTATGGAAATCCTATCACGCATCTCTGCTTGAAAAAAAAATATATCAGCAATCATCTGCGGCGCCTTCTGCACCGTTAATAGAAAGAAAATTATTTTCTTTTCCCAATCACTCGCTTCAAGTTTTAGAAGAAGAATTCACAAATCTTGTATCCCATATTGTGCCCTCCGTGGTGAGTATCACTTCCATGGATGCTCCTAGTTGCGAGACGGTGTTACGAGAATTTTTTGGATTTACACATGATTTGACATCTTCTTCAAATAAGATGGGCTCTGGGATTATTGTCTCGAAGAGTGGAGATATTATTACCAATTGGCATGTCATTAAAGATGCGATCGAGGTGACTGTTCAATTAGATGATGGACGTTCTTTAGCCGCAAAGCTTGTTGGCTTTGATGAACAGGCCGATATTGCCATTCTCAACATTCAAGCTGATCATTTAACTCCTATTGCCTTTGGTAATTCTGACTTGGTGAAAGTTGGGCAAAAAGTTGTGGCAGTCGGCAATCCTTTTGGCCTTCAAGAAACCGTCACTGAGGGCATTATCAGCGCTAAAGGGCGCCGTGCTTTGAATGAACCGTCTTATGAATTTTTTCAGACAAGTGCTCTTATTAACCCTGGAAATTCTGGTGGCCCCTTAGTGAATATTCATGGAGAAGTCGTCGGTATTAATAACTTTATTATCAGTCGCAGCGGTGGTGCTGAAGGCCTTGGATTTGCTATTCCTTCGAATGTAGTTCGTAAGATTTATAATGATATCACAAGGTATGGCCATGTTATCAACCCTTGGTTTGGAGTTGTCTTGTGTGCCCTCAAAAAGCCCCTTGCAAGGGCTTCTGGAGCGGTGATTGCAGGAGTGCTCTTGAACTCACCTGCGGAAAAAGCAGGAATCAACATCGGTGATGTCATTACAGATTTTAACAATCATTCTATTAAAGACTCCCTAGACCTTCGCCGTTGTGTCGAACAGACGAAAACAGGAGAGTGTGTCCCCTTAACGATTCAACGATATGGTCGTATTTTATCGCTAAGCATCACCATTGAAGAGGAGCCAAGCCCTAATATTTCACACTAAATCTATTACGGCTTGTGGAAAGCTCTATGATTACTGCGTTGGTCTCGAATGGTGATTTGGGCAACACCAGTGCTCGGGAGAGCCTAGGGTAGACAGCCGTAACCGTTAAGGTTAGGGGCAGCTCGGTAAGGGCGAGCCGAGCAGGTGCGAGCGAGTCAATATGGACACATACAGCCCGGCATCACAATCCTTCACCCGCCTTGTACTAACACGCTTTGCACAGCGCCTCATGATTGATCAATCAATTCCCAGTTCCTTGCTTGACTTCACGGTAGGTTCTGGGCACTCTCTCCATTCCTTTATTTTAAAAGAAAGCAGGTGAATTTACATGCCAGAAGTTATAGTACGCAAGGGCGAACCCATAGATCGAGCGCTCAAGCGCCTTAAGAGCAAACTTGAAACCGAGGGAATCCTCGACGAGGTAAGGCGTCTTCGTGCCTTCGAAACGCCAACACAACGGGTCAAGCGCAAGGCAAAATTAAGTGCTAAAAAAGCAAAAGCAAAACAACGCTATAACGCACATTAGTCTCTGACATACCATGTTAGAAAAAAAGACTCCTATTATCATTGTTGGCTGCGGCTTTCTCGGGAAGGCCGCAGCGGCTTTGTTTTCCTCACAAGGCTATTCTGTGATAGGCATGGTTCGTAGTCCTTTTATTGAAGACTTTTCTACAACGGATTCTTTTTCTTTTCTAAGCTGCGATATCACAAATGCGGCCCAAGTAGAAGCGGTGGCTCACAAGATACCCTCTCAGGCATCACTGATCTATTCTGTCAGTTCAGGAAAAGGGGGAGAGGATGCCTACGCTGCGATCTACCGCGATGGACTAGAGCGTGTGATAGCATCATGGAGGCCAAAAAGAGTGCTTTTTGTCAGTAGCACTTCCGTTTATAGCCAGACACAAGGAGAGCTAGTTACTGAATCCTCTCCTGCAGAGCCAGAACGTCAAACAGGCCGCATTCTCCTAGAGGCCGAAAAGATAGCACTTGCCTCGAACGGACTTGTGGCGCGCCTTTCTGGGATTTATGGGCCTGGACGTTCCGTGCTCTTAAGGAAATTTCTTGAAGGAAGTGCTGTGCTAGAAAATGGAGGGATGCGACTCATTAACCAAATCCATCGTGATGATGGGGCCTCGGCACTCTTTCACTTAATCACGAAGGAGGATGCTTCTGGAATTTATAATGTGAGTGATGACTCTCCGGCAACACAGCATGATGTCTATGCATGGATTGCCGCAGTCCTTGATCAGCCGCTGCCACCATTAGGTCCCGCCGATTATCATCGTAAACGGGGATGGACCTCGAAACGTATTTCCAATAAAAAACTCCGAGCTACTGGCTGGAGCCCTCGTTTTGCAAGCTATCGCGAGGCATTGCCAGAGTTATTAAAAAATAGGAGCTCTCTTTTTGTGTAAAAGATGAAAAAAATCTTACTCATCGTTGATGATGAAAAAAATACTCGCGAAGGTCTCAAGGAAGTATTTAGCGATCAGTATGAGGTTTACACGGCTGCGACAATAGATGGCGCGCTGGCTATTCTTGAGACAGATCCAGCGAGTCTCTTGCTCACTGATTTAAAGTTAGGTGGAGAAAATGGAATGGAGCTCATGGAGAAAGCGCTCTCGCTTCCAAACCCTCCTATTTGCATTATCATGACCGCTTATGGCTCTGTGGATACAGCTGTAGAGGCGATGCGCCGTGGTGCTTATGATTTTGTGACCAAACCAGTTAATATCGAAAGATTGGAAATATTAGTTCAACGCTCCCTGCGTGAGCAGGCCATAGAACAAGAAAATGGAGAGCTCAAACAAGAAATTAGAAATAAATATGGTTTAGAAAAAATGATTGGGGCCTCTCCTCTCATGACGGCAGTCTTTGATACTATTCGCCAAGTTGCACCTTCCAAAGCGACTATTCTTATTGAAGGTGAGAGTGGTACAGGAAAGGAAGTTGCTGCAAAAGCAATACATACAATCAGTCAGCGATCCAAAGAACGTTTTGTTGCTGTTCACTGTGCTGCGTTATCACCACAGCTTTTAGAAAGTGAACTTTTTGGTCATGAGAAAGGAGCTTTTACTGGAGCAACAGAGCGGCGCATTGGCCGCTTTGAACAGGCTAGTGGAGGGACGCTTTTTTTAGATGAAATTGGCGAGATCGATCCTAGCGTGCAAGTAAAAATCTTACGCGTACTCGGAGAGCATACTTTTGAACGTGTGGGGGGTAATCAAACATTAACAACCGATGTTCGTTTGATTGCTGCTACTAATCGTGATTTAAAAAAAATGATCTTGGAGGGGAGTTTTCGTGAAGATCTTTTTTTTCGTCTGAATGTTGTTCCAATTTTGATGCCACCACTGCGTCATCGCAAAGAAGATATTCCGCTGCTTGTAGAAGCCCTTTTGCTCGAGCTTGCAAAAGAACACAACAAGCCACATAGGATTTTTTCTAGCGCAGCGATGTCTCTGCTTCTTGACTATTCTTGGCCAGGAAACGTGCGAGAACTGCGAGCCACTATAGAACATGCTATTGTGCTTGCACGAGAGAACGAATTGCAGATTTATGATCTTCCTTCGAATTTACGGCAAGAATTAGATAAGGAAAAAGTAGAGGCTCTTGGTTCACCGGATCCTGAGTTATTAAATTTAGAACATGCTGCTTCTCTAATGATTGACCGTGCATTAAAAGAATCTGGTGGCAACCGCTCTCTGGCCGCCACAAAACTCGGTATCAGCCGCCGCACATTATACCGACACTTAAAAGAGTCATCCAAAAAGATTTCAAAAAACCCTTAGGGAGAATCAAACATTCATCATACTCTCCTTAAATTTTCTAATATCTGGTGCATAGATCGATGAGGAGCAAAAATATATTATGAGTCCTCATAGAACAACATGCTTATTTCCATGATCGTTTTTGGTTGAATGGATCGATTGCAAGTTGTAACTAACTTACGAGTTCAGAAACTGCCTAACGAGATTTTCACAAGCTCTTGATCCTATATGAATGTTGCAAAACCTTGGCTTTTGAAAGTATTGAACGGTCCGAATGCGGGAGCGCAAATTTTAGTTTTACACGAGATCAGTGTAGGCACTTCACTTGAGAGTGATCTTATTTTAAATGACCCTCATATTGCTCCTAAACATTGTTCTATTAAGAAAGAGCATGATGAAGGGTTTGAAGTACTCAGGGCAGATGGCGCTATTTTTATTAATGGCATTGAGGTTACAGAGAAAGAGAATCTATTAAAGCTAGGTGATGTCTTAACACTCGGAAGCACTCATCTTACTGGCGGACCGAGTGAACAGCTTTGGCCTCCTGTTAAAATTCCTGAATTTCAAGAAATCGGATCAGTATCTCAAAAAGATGCCACACATCTTGCGCCCGAAGATACTCATAAGGAATCTCAAGAAAAGCTTCGCAAGAAAGAGGCTTCATCGACTATCCCGATAACTGGTCTTATCATTGTGGCCTTGTTTATTGTTATTGGGGTTGCTCTTTTTAGAATTGTTGCGCACAAAAACCTCATGATTCCACGCACCGCGTTTCAACCAGCTTCTTTTGATCAAGAAGATCGCGCGCTCATCGCCGAGCAGCACATTGCAGCCGAAGCATTCAAAAAAGAGCTGCAGAAAAAAATCCCACACAACTACATTAAAATAACTGAAAAAAATGGAGAGTGCCTTCTCTATATTTACGTTCATGATCAGAATCAAAGTGATTACATCCGTAAAACAATGAATGAAACGAGCCCTCCTATTCCATGTAATATTATTAATGTGAGTGACATGAACGAAAGTGGGAGAGCAATGATGCAAGCTATGAATTTAGCCATTGCCGTTGCTGTTGATGAAAATACCGGCAAAGTAACCTGGAGTGGTTATCTCCCTAACCAAGAGCTCTGCGATGTCATGAAACAACTTATTGAAAAGGATCTACCTTCGATCACTGACCAAGAGTTTCATATTGTGCTGGGAAATGTTGCTGCAAAACGTATTAGTGAAATATTAGCAAAAAACTATTTTGGAAATATTACACCTACACCAGAACGAGAACATATAACACTCACAGGCACCATTGGAATGAATGAGAATATTCAATGGGAAAAAATATTGAAACAACTAGAAGAAGAATTTCATGGTAATGTGCAGTTTTCAAATATGGTTACAGTTAGTGCCGGTAATATGAAAACATTTGGATTTTTTAATTCACCTATTGTATCGATATCCATTTCCTCATTTCCTTATGCCGTGCTTCAAAATGGAGAGCGTATTTTTCTTGGTGCAAAGGCTAATAATGGCTACACTGTCGACTCAATCACCCGTAATGGGATTGGAGTAATGAAGCAAGGTGACAAAAAAATCATCCCTCTCAAGGGTCAATCGCCTGCTTCAGAACTAAACATCTATTAATACTAGCTGATGATTAATCCAAAAAAAAAACAAATTACGGATCTTGGAAAATCCCTTGAAACCGATGTGCATGGGAGATATCGCACCACTCTTCGTGACCGCGTTATTGCTTTGCGAAGAGAAACGGAACAGAAAATCAAGCGTGAAGAGAAACTTGAAGCCATCAAGCCTTTAGAGGCCATGATGCGGGCTTTGATGATTGCAGATCGTATTTTAGATACGCTTTTGGTTTCAGTAACCCACGAAATGAATGGACAAAGTCGAGCTATAGAGTAGTCAGCCCGAATACTTCACACTCCAGACGATTTGGTGGAGGAGGTGGGATTCGAACCCACGGAGGCTTTAACACCTCTCCGGTTTTCAAGACCGGTGCAATAAACCACTCTACCACCCCTCCGGATATTCTTCGTCTCCTCGTATTGAGCAATACGATAGAGTTGTGTTTTCCTACCTTCATTGCCCAATCCTAATGAATCTCAAAAAGATCGATCATGACGCAATAAATGGTATCACTAACACTTCTGGGATAAGGACTCTGCTGTTAAGGACTCTGCTGTACTAGCCAGACTGAGAAAAGATTTCCATTCATTGGAATTTACAAGACAAGAGAGTATACATAGCGCACTGCGTAATTCACGAAAAATAAACATGAAATATTTGGGCTAAGCTTTTGCTAGAATCTTAGAAAATTCCTGCTTGGTAACACTCATGACACTAAGCCGCGATTGCTTAATAAGCGCCATGTCTTGAAGATCTAAATCCGCCTTAATTTCAGCGAGGGTTACAGGACGTCTCAGTGTGTAAACAGGTTTAAGGATGACAGCACTCCAATCGCCCTCTGTGGCTGTTGGATCTGGATAAGCGCTTGTAACGACTAGAGCAACACCCATAACACTTGGACGGATCACGCTGTGATAGAAAAGAACTTGCTCGCCTGCCTGCATTGCACGCAGGTTCTTGCGGGCTTGAAAATTACGCACCCCGGTCCATTCTGTTTCTCCTTCTTTAAGAAAGGTATCCCAGCAGTAAGTGCTTGGTTCTTGCTTCACAAGCCAGTAGTTTAGAGAGTCATGATGTGCCATCGTTTATTGTTCCTTCTTATTATCACTCGTGTTACTTCGC
>CAIWMF010000145.1 GCA_903913785.1 uncultured Spartobacteria bacterium
GCTTAGCCAAAACGATCTCAGATATTCGCGTGTACAAAAATCCTGAAATTCATCGGATAAAACTATACTTACTAATCAAAACGATCAATCGATTCATATGGTCACTCCAGGACTTTTTATTACCTTTGAGGGTTCCGAAGGATGCGGTAAGTCAACACAGATTACTTATCTTAGAAAATATTTTGAACAAATACATCCTTTGCGTGAAGTTATTGCGGTACGCGAGCCGGGGGGGACGGCATTAGGAGAAAAAATTCGCCAGCTCCTGCAATATGAAAACTCTCATGTTTCCATTGTGGCTCAAGCCGAATTGCTCCTCTTTGCCGCAAGTCGTGCGCAACTTGTGCGTGAAGTCATTCGTCCAGCTTTGCAGCGAGGTGCGGTTGTGCTCTGTGACCGTTTTCTTGATTCCACGACTGCATATCAGGGAGCAGCAAGGGCTTTAAATCATGATATTGTTGAGGTCATCAACACTTTTGCAACAGGTGGATTGCTTCCTGATCTCACTATTTTACTCGATCTGGAAGTAACTTTAGGGCGAGCTCGCGTGCATCAACGTAGCAAGAAATCAGCAATGATCGACCGCATGGAACAAGAGTCAGAAGCTTTTTATGAGTCTGTAAGAAAAGAGTATTTGAACTTAGCTTCTCTTCAAAGAGAGCGATGGATTGTGATGGATGCTTCATTGCCGCCAGAACAAGTTGCTCAAAATATCATCATGAAGCTGCAAGAAAAAATCGCGTGCGTGAAATAGTTTCACTCTTTCTTTAAGATCTTCTACGTTGTTGCTTCTTTCTCTATATGGCCTTTTCTAAAACGGAAGCTCTTTCACTATTTAAAAAAGCATTGGATGAAAATCGACTGGGACATGCTTATCTCATTTCTGGTTCTTCTAAGGAAGATGTTGGTTTATTAAGTGAAGAAATGGCTTCCTTGATTTTAGGATGTAGCTTATTAAACCTGCAGGCACATCCTGATTTTCATGATGTAGAGCCAGAATCTAAAGCGCGAAGAATTCTTACCGAGCAGATACGTCATCTTGAAGATGAACTGCATCTTAAGCCTCAAACAAGTCTCTACAAGGTTGCTGTCATTCATGATGCCGATCGTATGATTCCTGCAGGAGCAAATGCTTTTTTGAAAACACTCGAAGAGCCTCCTGATAAAACAGTCTTACTTTTAGTAACTCTCTTGCCCGAAGCAATACTCCCAACAATTCGCTCCCGCTGTCTGATGATATCGCTGCACGAAGCAGGTCAATCAGAGCAATGTGAATACACAAGTAAGATCGAGATTCTCATGAAAGACAAATTTTATGACGGAGCTCCCCATGATATCAACTCTGCTTTTGCCTGTGCTCGGGCTTTTCAAGAATTGCTTGCAATTGCTCGAAAGGAAGCCTTGCAGGCAGTTGACGAGGAATTTGAGATTGAAAAAAAACAGTATGGTAAAACAACAGATAGATCTTGGGAAAGTCTGCGTGAAGAACATTTCAAGGCAGTAGGAGAAGCAAAAGCTTTAGAAACTCGATCATTGCTACTTGCTGGGGTTACAAATTATTTTTCTAAACGCTTGAGAAATCTTTATAAGCAAGAGGGGCCAACAAAGAGCCTGCCTCTCTTGCGTGCTTTGGAAGCAGTCGACTCATTACGTCATTCTCTTGAGCAGGGAGTGCAAGAGGCTTTAGCATTAGAGGCTGCGTTTTTGGAACTCATGCGTTGTTGTGCCTAGCCCGAATATTTCATACTGAATCGTCATGAGGCGCTGTGCAAAGCTTGTTAGTACAAGGCGGGTGAAGGATTGTGATGCCGGGCTGTATGTGTCCATACCGCCCAAATCACCATTCGAGACCTACGCAGTATAATAGAGCTTTCCACAAGCCGTAATAGATTTAGTATGAAATATTCGGGCTAGGTTTTATAGCCTAAGGATAGATGAGTCAGATTAAGCCAACCCACAAAAATCAAATGGTCCCATTTTTTTTTAAAGATGATATGAAGTCTCCTCCCCCAGTGGTCCTTAAATTTGGCACTGGAATTTTAGCAGAACCTGGAGGCTGTGCGATTGATCTCGGGCAATGTAAACGTTTTGCTAAGGAGATTAGCAAGCTCATGAAGCAAGGAATCCCTTGTATTCTAGTGAGTAGCGGGGCTATTGCTGCTGGTGTTCATGTGCTAGGGCTTGAGAAACGACCTGCTGATGTTTCTGGAAAACAGGCATGCGCTGCCGTAGGTCAACCTGCGCTGATGGCTGCTTATGCGAGATGTTTTGGACGTTATGGAATTACGACAGCTCAGTTGCTCTTGACTCATGAAGATATTTTTACTGAGAAGCGACGTAAGAATGCTCAGGAAACATTAAAGCGCCTGCTATTGTCACCTGATCTTATTCCCATCATTAATGAAAATGATTCAGTCGCAACAGAGGAATTAAATTTGGGGGACAATGATCAGCTTTCTGCGGAAGTGGCTATTATGATGCAGGCGCGCTTATTGCTTCTACTGACGACCTCGGATGGTCTCATGGCAAGGGCAGAAGATGTTGTTCCAAAAAGGATTTCCACGGTCACTAATATTCAAGATATTCTCTGCCATGTGACTCCAGAAAAAGGGGAGCATTCTCGTGGAGGAATGACCACAAAACTCAAGGCCGTACAAAGTGCGCTCAGTGCTGGCATTGAAACTTTTATTGCTGATGGACGTCAGCCAAAACAAATTGAAAAGGTGCTTGCAGGAAAAAATGTCGGCACACGTTTTCTCGTGCCGGAAGGGTGAGGCAAGATGGTCTTTTGTTTCAAGCGTCTTCAACTTCTCTCTGCGATGACCTTTCGCGAGTTGCTACATCAAAAAGTCTTATCTCTTTTTGTGATCCTTTTGATTCTTATTTTGGGAATCTCTGGATTTGCCATCAGTTGTTCTTTTCAGACGAGAGCGCTTCTATTTCAAGAAATGACGACGGACCTTTTCTCTCTCTTTTTAAGTCTTTTGGCTATGATCACATCAGCTACGTTGCTTGTTTCCAATGGAGAAGAGGTGATGATTCTTGCAAGAGCACTTCCTCGTTATGAATATTTTCTTGGAAAGTTATTGGGAATTATCTTGATGCTCCTAAGCCTTACTGCGGGCTTTGGAATAATTTTTTTGATTGTTCAGCATGCGTGGAAAATGAATATTGAGCGAGATCTCTTCTTTGTCATGCTTTTGGGAGCACTCATGAAGGCATCTCTCATGGCAGCAATGACACTCTTAATTTCTACAATATCGAGCTCTTCTTTATTGACGATGTTAGCGGCCATCGTGTGTTACATGATAGGCAATCTCAAGGAAGGTTTTTATGAAGTTCCTAGAAGTCTGATGCCATTCCATGCTTGGGGCTATTGCGTGATAAAAAGTATTCTTTACCTGATTGCTGATTTTTCAATTTTTAATGTTAGTGATCACAAGCTGACCTCTCCATGCCAATTGGATACCTATACCTATTCCATGACGCAATTAGCTCTCTTCTATTTTGGAATTTATGTGGTTATAGGATGCCTTGTTTTTGAGAAGAAAGAGTGCATGTAGATGAAATGCTCAGCTCCAAGAACAACGCATTTTTCTCCCCTCATGTTCTTTTTGCATGCCGGTGTTAAGATCATTCGAGAAAGGGATAGACACCATCACCCGACATGCACTTGAAAATAAGATCCCTTCTGCTTGTTCTATTTCTTATTGTGACGGGAAGCAGTCTATTTTCTGGATTTCCTGCGAGGTTATTGCGAAAAGACAAAGATTTTTTTTTGAAAGAGAAAAGAGATGATTGCTTCGAGGTGGATCGAGTATCACGTTGTATGACTCTTCTTGGAGGATTACGTGTTCCCCTAGCAATCTGGCTCTGGATAAAGGTTGCCACTTGCTGGGAAAATCAAGAGTGGATAAAAATGCATCACTTGATGGAACTCATTTTAGAATTACAACCCTATGAAGTCACTTATTATACGATGGTCGCATGGCAACTAGCTTGGAATGCGAGCAGTGCTAGTAGTGATCCAAGCATGGCTCTGTATTATATTCATCAAGGACGTCGACTGCTAGAACAAGGAATCATCAGGAATCCAGAAAGTTCGCTGCTTTATGAAAATCTAGGAGTGCTCTTACGCGACCGCTTGCATGATCATGAAGGTGCTGCAGCTGCTTTTCGTAAGGCAGTAATCTTACCAGGGGGGCAGTCTTATTTACGACGCTTCGTTGTTTATGAACTCGCAGCATTAGAAAACCATGAAACAGAAGCCCTCATCGAATTAAAAAAACTTGAAAATGATTCGGCTCAACGTACGCCCGCACTTCTAGCTCTCGAAGAAAAATTAGAAAGGCAATGCAAAAAAAACTGATCTCTTCGATGCTCTTTTGCTTTTTTTCTACTTCAGTCTACTACTATATTTTTTGTGAATTTCTTACTTCATCCACCACGTCACATTCTTCTCATTAAACCAAGTTCTATGGGGGATGTGATTCATGCCTTACCTGTTGCAACCGCATTGCATGAGACTTGGCCTGAGGCAGAAATTTCTTGGCTTATTCAACCTGCTTTCAAGGATCTTGTGGAGAGTCACCCTGCTATTTCTAAAACAATTCTTTTTCCCAGAGAAGAATTTCGAGGTTTTTTCGGCGGTATCCGCGCTTTGAAGTGGGCTAATAGCTTGGGAAATCTCAAGCCTGATTTGGCTCTTGATTTACAAGGTCTCCTGCGAAGTGCATTGATGGCTCGCGCTGCCCGAGCCGATGATGTCATGGGATTAAGCGATGCTAGGGAGGGTGCTTCTTTTTTTTATTCTTCAATCGCAACAGTCAACCCCAACAATCATGCTGTCGTGCGCTATATGGCTCTTGTAAAAGCATTAGGATGTGTGTCAAGTGGGCCCATTTTTCATCTTCCATCAGGAAAAATGCCTTTGAATTTTGCAATACAAACTCCCTTTATTGTCATTCATCCCTATGCTCGTGGTCATGGTAAAAATCTTACTCAAGAACAAGTCATTGCCTTGGCTCGGGCTCTTATGGGATTCTCTGTTGTGATTGTGGGACAAGGAAAAAAAATGGAAAACCTTCCTGAGAATGTCTCCGACTGGACTGGAAGAACAAGTGTATTGGAGCTCATTGGTCTCTTGCGAAAAGCTTCTTTTGTGCTAAGCTCTGATAGCGGTCCCATGCACCTTGCAGCAGCACTGCAGCCAGAGAGGCTTATTGCCATTCATCTCTGGAGTGATCCTCTTCGTATTGGCCCATGGCCTTTAGAATCCCTTGTTTGGAAGCATGGGCAACTAAAGTTACATCATCAGCTTACCGAGGAATCACGACTGCCAGGCAGAACGCCAAGCTTGGAAGAAATGAGTGCGCTTGGGAGATTTGTGTTAGCGAAGTTAAACAAAATATGATTTTTTCTCATCAATGGGCTCGTGATTTGGAGTATCCATCAGCCTCCTTAATGGCCTTTCAAAAGCTCTTGGAGCCTTGTGATGATGACGTCCTAGAAGCAAGAGCACGTTCTTCTACTGCGATTTCGCGTCGTTATTTTGGACGGACAATGCGACTTTTTGCGCCACTGTATTTATCAAATGAATGTATTAACTCGTGTGCTTATTGTGGATTCTCACGAGATAATGCAATTTTACGTGTGACGCTAGATGTTGAACAGATGGCTTGTGAAGCCTCTTATTTACTACAAGAGGGATTTCGTTCCGTATTGCTTGTTGCCGGCGAACATCCCAAGTTTATTTCTAATGGATATTTAAAAAAATGCATTGAGCGTCTTGTGCCGATGTTTCCAAGTATTGTGCTTGAAGTAGCACCTATGGAAATAAAAGAATACGAGCCTCTCGTTGAGGCAGGTGCTGAGGGTGTTCTTGTTTATCAAGAAACCTACGACCTAGAAGCCTATAAACAACTTCATACGGCGGGTCCAAAAAAAGATTTTCATTGGCGGCTTGATTCCTTACAGCGAGCCTATGAGGGCGGTTTTCGTCGCCTTGGAACGGGTGTTCTCTTTGGCCTTGCTCATTGGCGCGCCGAAGCAACAGCTCTTGCCGCACATCTTTTTTTTCTGCAGCGTTATTGTTGGAAGGCGCAACTTTCAGTGAGCTTACCGCGTTTACGTCCTGCAGCCGGAAATTTCACACCTCGCTTTTCTTTTAGTGATCGTGATTTTGCACAGCTGCTTTTTGCCCTTCGTATCACTTTTCCGACAATTCAATTAGTCATGAGCACTCGAGAGGAAGCTGCTTTCCGTGATGCGATGGCCCCTCTAGGTGTTACGATGATGAGTGCAGGAAGCCATACCGAGCCAGGTGGCTATACAGGGCAAGCGAGCGAGCAGTTGCATCACACGATTCGTGGGAAAAGTGTCCCAATTACCTGTAGTTCGACTCATGCCACCAAGCAATTTGAAATTTCCGATGATCGCTCTCCGAGCATGATAGCTAGTAAACTTGTATCATTAGGCTTGGACCCAGTCTGGAAGGATTGGGATAGTGTCATTTTAACGTAAAAATTAATTTTCATTCGTGACGATATATGACACAGCCTATTGAACTGAATGGAAAAAAAATTCTTGTTGAAGCATCAACGCTCTTAGAACTGCTCAAGGAATTAACATTACCCATTTCCACCGTCTTAGTAGAACACAATGGTGTTGCCTTGCTTCGGCACGAACTCGAAAAGGCAGTCCTGAAGGCAGATGATCAGGTAGAAATTTTAACAGTTGCCGCCGGAGGATAAGCAATCAAGTTGGTTGTCGGTGGTCAAGGGTATGTGGCGTGAATTTTGAGTCAAGTGCTCACACTTTCCGCATTCTGAGGATCACGGATCGCATTAACCCGGATATTTCATACTGATCGTGACGAGGAGACCGAGAAGGCTGATGGGTTAACCCGCATATTTCATACCGATCACCTGCGGAGACCGGGAAGTCAGATGGATCTTGCGTTAGACTCACATTGTGACTTGGACAGTATGGACACATACAGCCCGGCGTCAAAATGCTCGTCTGCCTTACCCCATCAGCCTTCGCAGCCTCCTCGTTACGATCAGTATGAAATATCCGGGTTAAGGGCTTGTCGGAGGTTCTGTAGTATCGGCTTCTCTACTGGCAGAGGTAGGTTCACTTGCGGTCGCAAGGTAAGTTTTCGAAAGGAAAACCAAGCGAGAAGGTATATCAGCTCATAATTTGCACGACACTGCCTACAATAAGGCCGTAAAGCATATGTGCTAAAAGCTGAGCAAATCCAGTCATCGGGCCACGCTTATGGTAGTAGGCGATAGGGTGGTGTTCCATAATCATGATAGAAACAAGGAGCATGACAACAACTCCATGGAGTGTTCCCATCAATAAACCGGTCATGGCATTAAAGGGAATATGTGAAAGAAACAGAATCAATGAATAGATGTATGCGAAAAAAATACCTGATATAAAATGAATGATAACTCCGGGCACAAAGGCATGATGGACTTTTTTTGTGATTAATGCTCCGACCGCTCGAACGACATCAACATTTCCTATGCCAAGCCATTTAGGCAGGAGGAGAGATAAGGTCATGATGAGCGTTCCAAGGAGACCTCCTACTAGAGGTGAAAGTGAAGTAATCATGAGCCAAGGGTAATGAATTTCAATATACTCGTCACGAATGAAAATAAGGTTTTGTCATCTCGAAATGGGTTCAACCTAAAAGATATCGGGATTAGATAAACCCTAAGAGTTTGCCTCCTTGATACACCAAGAACGAAGCTAGATAGGCAGCTCCCGTCATGTAACAAAATTGAAATAGAGGCCAAAGAAGACTATTGGTTTCACGACGAACTACTGACAAGGTGCTAATGCATTGCATCGAGAGAACAAAAAAAACAAGGATCGATAGACAGGTGAGCGGCGTGTAGACCAACATCCCGTTGGGACGAGTTTCTTTCATCAGCGTTGTGCTAAGTGAAGAGGGGGTTTCGTCATCATTTTCAACATGGTAGATAATGGCCAAGGTACTGATAAAAACCTCGCGTGCGGCTTGTGCGGCTACAAGACCAATGCCAATTTTCCAGTCGAATCCAAGGGGTGCAATCACGGGTTCTATAAAATGTCCAAATCGGCCTGCATAGCTCTCTTCAAGCTGACTCGATTTATCGTGGTTGCTTTTTTCCAAATTGCTTTTTGGAAAACTTGCCACAAACCATAGTAATATCGAAATACCTAAAATCACTGTACCAGCACGTTTTAAAAACATACCGGCACGTTGCATCATTTGTAGAAATACATGTTTGAGGACCGGGCATCGGTAAGGAGGAAGCTCCATTAAAAAAATGGATGTTTCTCCGCGAAGAATTGTTTTTTTAAATAGCCAGGCAAAGCCAAGTGCTGCACTGGTTCCAAAAATATAGAGTCCCATCATAAGTGCTCCTTTCATCCAAAGAGAGACGCTGCCAGCAGGAAAGAGCGCTGCAATCATGAGTGCATAAACAGGAAGGCGTGCCGAACAGCTCATCAGAGGGGCAACAAGGATCGTCACTAAGCGATCTTTCGCATTTTCAATGGTGCGTGTTGCCATAATTCCTGGAATAGCACACGCATACGAACTGAGCAGTGGAATGAATGATTTTCCATGCAAGCCAACCTTGCTCATCACCCTATCCATGAGAAAGGCGGCACGTGCCATGTAGCCAGTATCTTCAAGTAGTCCTATGAAAAAGAAGAGGATGAGAATTTGGGGTAAAAAAGTGACCACGCCACCAATGCCGGCAATGATACCATCACACATAAGATCACGTAAATCACCCTGTGGCATGAATTCTCTTATGAGATTTCCAACACACCCAAAAGCACCTTCAATCCATGACATAGGGTAAGCAGCAACGACAAAAATAGATATAAACATGAGCCCCATGACACTGAAAAAGCCAAACCATCCCCACACAGGATGTGTTAAAAATTCATCCAAATGGTGTGTCATGGTTTCGCTTGTGCTGCTTGTTCGGCCTTGAGCTGCTTGACAAAGCTCCATAATGCGTTCGTATCTAGCAGAAACAAGGACCTCTCGCCATGATGGCAATTCACGATCGAGCATACTGCGTTGTGCAAGAGCAATACCGAGCAATGATCCTGCATTCATTTCTTTCGCTAAGCCTTCTATTTCAGTATCCGGAGAAGCCAAGAGAAGGAGTGATTTCATACGGACGAGTGGATCACGTTGAGAGATTTTTTCTTCATCATGAGTCCAAATAGCAGCCACTCCATCAATAGCACGGGCCCATGGGGAGGGCAGTTGTTGAGACCAAGAACTACGTGTGATTTCAGCACGGCTGAGTGCGATTTTTAAGGGAAGTAATGTTTCTTTTGCATTCGCCTGACATGCGATCACTGGAACATCGAGCTCACTAGAGAGTTTTGTAATATCGATGGTTGTTCCTTGTGCCTGGGCAAGGTCAATCATGTTCAAGGCGATAATGGTGGGAATGCCAAGCTCAAGAACTTGTGTGATAAAATAGAGGTTTCGCTCTAAATGTGAGGCATCAATTACGCAGAGAATGCGGTCAGGTCGCGGCGTATCACTCCGCAATCCAAGCAAAACATCACGTGTCACACATTCATCAGGGGCATGGGCGCTCAGACTATAAGTTCCAGGAAGATCGAGGAGCTCAATTTTTTCACCATGTTGGCCAATAAATTGGCCTAATTTTTTTTCTACGGTTACTCCAGGATAATTGCCAACTTTTTGTCTGAGACCAGTTAACGCATTAAATAAGGTGGTTTTCCCGCTGTTAGGATTACCCACGACGGCATAATTTTTCTGAAAAAAAATATTCTCTTCTATCATGTTGGTCAGTTTATGGGTTCATGATCCAATGTGTTCGCTCATCGTAATGCCTGAATAGAAGGTCTTATCTTCATCGAACTTTAGTCACTGCATGAACATTTTCATTCGTGAGGAGTGTGCTTATTTTTTTGAACTATAATTTCTCCTGCTTCGCTCTTGCGTAGACTCAGGCTATAGCCTCGTAATCTAATTTCAATAGGATCCCCAAGAGGGGCGCGACGTACAAACACAATAGTCGTGCCAGGCAAAAGACCCATTTCACGCAGGCGATTGGCAATACGCTCGTCACGGGGTAATTCAATGACAACACCTTCCTCGTTCGATTCTAACTGCGCAAGGGGTATATTCATTTATTCTGAGAAAATAGAGGATGTGTCTGGGAAAATGGTTTCACCCAAATTTTATTAGCTAATTTACGACTTAATGCTAAGCGTGTACCACAAACATGACAAATAATTTGCCCTCCACGACTTAGTAAACGAACTTCTGCTTTTTCACAGAATCCCACTTCGCGTAAGCGACGACAAACTTGTTCAGTGCCATCAAGTCGCTCGACTAACAAAACGGGGCCTGCCTCTGCCTCTGATAAGGGAGTAAAAGTTGTGCTAGAATTCATGAAAACGCCCTTCAGCATAGAGGGAAGGACGCATTCACGCAACATTTCCTATGCATGCCTTTTTCGAATGAATGTTAGGATTTGTTCGCTAATATTTTCCCTCCCCACCGTGTCATGAGTTATGAGTCAATGCGTCCCTTTTGTAAAAATAGAGGAGACCCTTGACATCTCTTGCTAATTTTTCAGAAACTCATCATTCAGATTCTTCTAAAACATGATATGTTTACTCATATTTTTACCATAGTAGTTCACAAGTTGCCGACGTAGCACAGTGGTAGTGCAGCTGATTCGTAATCAGCAGGTCAGGGGTTCGAATCCCCTCGTCGGCTTGATGACGGGATAAGAATTTTCGTTAGGCGCATTATGAGTGGACATAAAAAATGAGAACAATAATCTGCCTTCATACAATATATTCAAAAATTTCCGTCTCAAATAATCCTAAAATTCATCGGGAAAAACTATAACGTTAAAAATATGAAAAAAGCATTAATCACAGGTATTACTGGCCAAGACGGATCTTATCTTGCCGAATTACTGCTCACAAAAGGTTACGAAGTACACGGAGTCATTCGCCGTGCTTCCACCTTTAATACAAATAGAATTGATCATCTTTATCACGATCCCCATATCAATGGGACAAAGTTATTTCTTCATTATGGGGATTTAGCGGATTCCGTACAGATGGTCAAATTACTCTACGATTTAAAGCCAGATGAAATTTATAATCTCGGGGCCCAAAGTCACGTGCGTGTTTCTTTTGATATTCCCGAGTATACGGGTGATGTGACAGGTTTAAGTACGGTGCGTTTATTAGAAGCGATTCGTGAAGCTGGACTTGCCAAGAAGACACGTTTTTATCAAGCCTCCTCTTCTGAAATGTTTGGTAAGGTTCATGAGGTTCCCCAGCGTGAAACGACTCCCTTTCATCCACGTTCTCCGTATGGTTGTGCTAAGGTTTTTGCTTACTGGCTTACCGTCAATTATCGTGAAGCCTACAACCTGCACGCGTCTAATGGAATTCTTTTTAACCATGAGAGCCCACGTCGTGGAGAGACTTTTGTCACACGAAAAATCACACGCGCAGCAACCCGTATTAAACTTGGGCTACAGGAAAAGCTGTTTTTAGGAAATCTTGATGCGCAGCGCGACTGGGGATATGCCAAGGAATATGTTGAGGTGATGTGGATGATGCTCCAACAAGACCAACCCGATGATTATGTGTGCGCTACGGGAGAAACCCATACGATTCGTGAATTTTGCGAAGAATGCTTTGGCCTGCTCGATTTGGATTGGAAACAATACGTCGCCTATGATGAGCGCTATGAGCGACCCAGTGAAGTCGAGTTACTCATAGGAGATCCGGCGAAGCTAAAACGTCAAATTGCCTGGGAGCCTCAAGTTAAGTTTCAAGAACTTGTAAAAATTATGACTGAAGCTGACTTGGAACTAGCAAAACAGGAATTAGCACACAAGGAAGTGATAGCTCGTCTTAAAGAACAAAAGAAGTAAGCGTATTTTAGAAACTTTCTAAAATTTTTTTTAAATTGCCTATGCACGAGCTCAAAAAAAATCTTCCTCTCTCTTCGCGTATTTATGTTGCCGGTCATCGTGGGATGGTCGGCTCTGCGCTTCTTAGAGCTCTCCAAGCACAAGGATATAGTAACCTGATTGTTCGTACACGCCAGGAACTTGATCTGTGTGACGCTCCCAGCGTGAGGAGTTTTTTTGATCAAGAGAAACCACAAGTGGTGCTCATTGCTGCGGCACGTGTGGGAGGTATTCATGCAAATGCTACCTATCCTGCGGAATTTTTACATGAAAACCTCGCTAGTGCTCATCACCTCATTCATGAGTCTTACCTCCACCATGTGGAACGAGTGATTTTTTTAGGGAGTTCTTGTATTTATCCACGGGAAGCCCCGCAACCGATGAAAGAAGACTGCCTGCTTACTTCCCCCTTAGAATCGACTAATGAAGCCTATGCGATTGCAAAGATTGCAGGTCTCAAGCTCTGTCAATTTTACCGCAAGCAATATGGGGTCTGTTTTCACTCCGCCATGCCTACCAATCTCTACGGGCCAGGTGATAATTATCATTTAGAAAACTCTCACGTACTTCCGGCACTTCTGCGGCGTTTTCATGAGGCCAAAGAAAAAAATGCTTCTTCTGTCACTCTCTGGGGAAGCGGCAGAAGCCGCCGTGAATTTTTACACGTCGACGACCTTGCGAGCGCTCTTTTACTGTTAATGAATATTGAAAATCCACCTGACTGGATCAATGTCGGGAGCGGTAGAGATGTGACGATTCGTGAACTTGCAGAGACTATTGCAGGGATTACCGGTTTTAATGGGAGGCTAGAGTGGGACACCACGCGTCCAGATGGCACTCTCCGCAAGCTTATGGATAGTAGTAAATTGATGAATTTAGGCTGGCAGCCTCAATTGGACCTCGAGTCAGGCATCAAAGATACTTATGTTGATTTTTTGGATTCTCAAACAAAAGGTCATCTTAGGATGATTTAATTTTTCAATTGATGAAAATTGCACTTGGCTCAGATCATGCGGGTTTCCTTTACAAAGAAGCATTAAAAGAAATGCTTCTTGGGCAAGGTCATGAAATCATTGATTGTGGTACAGATAGTTTGGAGGCGACCAATTATCCAAAATACATTATCGCAGCAGCCGAGAAAGTAGCCTCTGGAGAGTGTGAACGAGCTATTGTCCTTGGCGGCTCTGGTAATGGGGAGGCCATTGCTGCTAATAAAGTTTATGGCATTCGTTGTGCTCTAGCTTGGAATGAAGAGACAGCTCGCCTGTCTCGAGCACATAATAATGCTAATGTTCTGGCGCTTGGTGAAAGAATGATCTCACGAGAAACAGCTCAAAGGCTTGTGATGCTTTGGTTGCAAACTTCCTTTGAATCTGGACGACACGAACGTCGTTTGGAAGAGTTGGCAAGCTATGAGCAGGAACATTCAAGAGATATCGTTACGAATAAAATTTAGATTTTTTACAAAGCGAAGACCGAACGTCAATGTGCTATCGCGGCAGTAAATCTGCAATCATTGCTTTTTCCTCACGTAGTTCCTGGATAGTCGTCTCAATCTTCTTTTTTGCAAACGCGCTGAAAGTGAGTCCCTGGACAATGGAAATAGAGTGACCATCCGAGCGCGTTGGGAACGAGGAAATAAGCCCTGGATCAATTCCGTAGCTTCCATCCGAAGCGATTGAGACACTATGCCAGTTGTTATCTGGGGTTATTTCATGGATTGATCGCGCGGTTTCAATCGCTGCATTAGCTGCAGAGAGGGCTGAAGAGAGGCCTCGTGCGTGGATGACAGCGCTACCTCGTTGTTGAACGTGTGTGATGAAGTCGTTTTCTAGCCATGCGCGATCAGTAATAACTTCGGGTGCAGGTTTTCCAGTAATGAGCGTATGTTCAAAATCAGGGTACAGGGTGCTCGAGTGATTTCCCCAAATGGCTACTTGTTTAATATCACGTGAATGGCATTTCGCCTTGTGCGCGAGAACAGCGCGTGCACGATCTTCATCAAGACGACTCATCGCATGCCAGCGGTCTTTAGGCACTTCAGGAGCGTTCTTCATGGCAATAAGGCAGTTTGTGTTTGCAGGATTGCCGACAACAAGTATACGAACATCTGAGGCGGCATTTTTCGCAATGGCCTGGCCTTGCGTGACAAAAATCTTGCCATTGATGTGAAGGAGTTCTTTGCGTTCCATGCCAGCAGTGCGTGGTACGCTTCCAAGGAGAAAAGCCCAGTTGGCTCCTTGGAAGCCAATGTTAGGATCCGAGGTCACCTCAATGGATTCGAGTAGATGGAATGCAGAATCATGTAATTCCATGACTATTCCTTCCAGTGGCTTCATTCCTGATTCAATTTCAATAAGACGTAAGGAAACTGGCTGATCAGGTCCAAAAATTGCACCAGAAGCAAGGCGTGGGATGAGTGCATGACCGATTTGGCCAGCAGCTCCTGTAATGGAAATGGTGATGGGTGCTTTATTCATGAGAAAAATTCATTAATGTATAGTTAGCCCGAATATTTCATGCTGATCGTAACGAAGAGGCTGTGAAGTCTGATGGGGTACCACCGGCGGCCCAAGGGACCGCGGGGGAGACTGACCGGAATTTACAGACTCTCTCTCTTTCTTTGAAGCAGACCTTCGAAGAGCAAAAATGAGCTTTGCCAAGCGAGTCAACGAAGGCGAGCATTTTAACACGCCGGGCTGTATGGATACAGCGCTCTCTAAGTCAAAATGTGAGTTTGAGCATAGCATCCATAACGCTTTCAGGCTTCCTCAGTAGATCAGCATGAAATATTCAAGATAGATAAATAGCAAAAAGGAGAAAAGAAGAATGGAGGAAGCCATCTTCTTTTCTCCTCTAACAACAGAAAAACTTAGAGAGAAGTTTTTAATGCTTTTCCACAAACAAAACGAACTGTTTTGGATGCTTTAATTTTAATTTGTGCTCCTGTTTTTGGATTGATGCCAAGACGTGCTTTGCGGTTAGCGATCTTAAATGTTCCAAAACCGATAAGTTGGACATTTTTCTTTTTCTTAATGCCTGTTTTGATTCCTTCAATGACGGCATTGACGGATTTTTCAGCGGAAGCTTTGCTGACTTCCTTGCCGAGGAGCTTTTGGACGACGACGATGAGTTCTGCTTTATTCATAAAAATAATATTATGGTTAGTTGTGGATGCTGATTCTAGTTGATAAGAAGCACTATTGAAATCCCAAAAAGTGGTTCATCATGTCAACTCTGATTCTTGTTTTTTTTTGAAATATGATGTTTTTTTCTTGCTATATTTTTAATACTGCGATCTATGAAGCTAGTCCACATATTGTACACCGATCACCTGCGGAGCCCGGGCAGACTGATGGATGCTGCGCTCAAGTCACATTGTGACTTGGGGAGGGCTCTACGCATACAGTCGTGCTTCAAACTGTTTGTCTGCCTGACCTCAAAGCCTTCGCAGTCTCCTCGTCACGATCAGCATGAAATATCCGGGCTAGTATTCTCTTTCTAAGAGTTCTTTTGCCATAAGCTCTAGTCTGGCACCTTGAGCTCTGAGAGGTTTTAATGCGAGCATAGCCTTCGATGTGTGTTGTTTTGCGGCACGCCATGCTGCCGGTATTCCTATGACGGCAGGGTAGGTGGCTTTTTGTGCCGCAAGATCTTTTCCAGAGCTTTTTCCAAGTTGTTCTCGAGACTTAGTCACGTCCAAAATGTCATCAATAATTTGATAAGCAAGTCCTAGATGAGATCCAAATGAGGTCATGATATTTAATTGTTGAGCAGTGGCATTGGCAGACATGGCGCCGAGTCTCAAAGAGAGAATAATCAGTGCTGACGTCTTACGCTGGTGAATGAAATTGACTTCTCGAAGCGTCTTCTGTGACCCCTCCGCCTGAAGATCGGCTGCTTGGCCTGCAATTAATTGCTTGCTGCCTGCAGCATGAGCCATCTCTTTAAAAAAAATTTGTAAAGGATAGCGCTTGGGTGGTCGGATCTCTGTAAGAAGTTCAAAGCTTAAGGTGAGCAGAGCATCTCCTGCTAGTATGGCGATACCTTCACCAAAGACACAATGACAGGTCGGCTTTCCTCTTCTTAGATCATCATTATCCATGCAAGGAAGGTCATCGTGAATGAGTGAGTATGTATGCAAGCATTCAAGGGCACAGGCTGCAGGCAATGCGAACTTGAAGCTATCTGGTTTTGGAGAGCAAGCTTCTGCAGCTGCCAGGCAGAGAAGAGGACGAAGCCTTTTTCCGCCCGCAAGGAGGCTGTAGCCCATTGCTTGATGAATGGTTCTTGGTTTGCTACCTGCCTTAGGCAAGGCTTGTCGCAAGCCGCGATTAATGAGTTTGATTCTCTGGTGAGTGAGCTTAGCGAAGGTATCGTCTTTGACGTCCATAATGGTCAAAGTAATTTGACTATATCACACAGTTTATTCAAACTCACTCTGGATCAAAATTGCAAAACTCGATCTCAGGCTTTTTGGCTACAAAGTCTTGCAAAAATTCTCTAAACGATCGAGTCCTTCTTTAATCATGTCCATTCCTGTTGCGTAGCTCAGACGAATTGTTTTGTCATTACCAAAAGCGATGCCAGGAACGACTGCGACATTAGCTTTGCTCAGGAGGCGATCGGCAAAGTTCATCGAGGACATTCCAAGTTTAGAAATATCAACGAGCATGTAAAAAGCTCCTGACGGTTTGACTGTCGTAATCTGAGGCATCTTGGTGAGGCGATTAAACGTATATTCTCGACGAATATTAAATTCTTCACGCATGTCAGCAACGCACTGCTGGCTCATTTCTAGAGCTGCAAGTGCACCATATTGAGCAATGGAACAGGCATGTGAGCTGCTATGGCTTTGAAGAGCTTCAATGGCTTGAGTGATTTTTTTAGGAGCACCCAGGTAACCAAGGCGCCAACCAGTCATAGCATAAGATTTACTGAAACCATTAACGGTAATAGTCAGATCCCGAGCCTCAGGAGTCACCGAAGCAATGCTAACATGCTTGAGATCATCATAAATGAGGCTTTCATAAATTTCATCAGAGAGGATGAAGATTTCTTCATCAGCTGCTACTTCTGCAATGGCACGAAGTTCCTCTTTTGTATAAACAGCTCCCGTAGGATTGCCTGGAGAATTAATGACAATCATTTTGGTACGTGGTGACATCGCATTTTCAAAGTCTTGAGCAGTCATCTTCCAGTTGTTTGCTGCTGTTGTTGGCACAATGATTGGTTCTGCGCCTGCAAGGCGTACCATGTCAGGATAACTAATCCAATAAGGAGCAGGGATAATCACTTCATCACCCGGTCCGACACATGCCATAATGGCATTAAAGCAACTTTGTTTAGCTCCATTACTAACAATAATTTCTTCAGGACGGTAATCGAGTTGATTTTCTGTAACGAATTTGCGGGCGATTGCCTCGCGTAACTCTGGGATTCCAGCAACGGCTGTATAACGTGTAAAATTATTTTCTACGGCCCGAATGGCAGCGAGTTTAATGTGATCAGGTGTATCAAAATCAGGTTCTCCACCAGCAAAGTTACAGACATCAATGCCTTCAGCACGTAGTGCTTTTGCTTTGCTATCAATTGCAAGAGTGAGTGAAGGGGTGATGTTAGCGATACGATCCGAGAGTTCCATAATAAAAAGCGTTAGTGAGTGTTGATGTTAGAGGAGGGAGAGAATAACAGATTTAAAATTATTTTCATTAATATCAATGATAGCAGTTTCCCTGATGACGCTTTCTAGAGAATCTGAAGCATGAGCTCCATTAATCATGATATCTTTTCCGAATTCTTTACGAATTGTTCCGTGAGGGGCTTTGGAGGGGTCTGTGGGGCCAAGGGCCTCTCTGATTTTGGCAATAGCCTCTACTCCTTGATAAATAAGTGCCACGCAGCGTTGGCTGCCAGGGGTAGCATGTTCGTCATCAGGAAGGTCAGAAGGACGCGCTCCAGACATAAATGCAATGATGGATTCCCAATGAATGCGGCCATCGGGAAGTTTGGCCTCTAAGACTTCAAGTACTGGTCCGTAAAAATCTTTTGCTTGGGCCACGCTCATTTGCTGGATCTTTACGCCAACAATGGCAAGTCCTGTGCGCGCAAGTAGATCAATGACGCCGCCAGGTCTAGTGTTTGGAAAGTGAAAATTATCCGGTTTAATGAGCACGAGGGTTTTCTCAAGTTTCGATGCTGATGGAAACTGCGAGGAAAGATCCAGAATCCCTCCATCGCTATCAGAGTGCTCGGCTAAGAGTGCAAGGCCTTGCGTAGCCTCTTCTATAGTGGCTGGAGCAATGACTGCAGGTTCAAAATAGTACATTGCTAGTTGATCGCCTTCCTCTTCGCGAAGCATCACATGATCACCATAGGTATCGCGCAATGTTTCTCCACGACCATCCATATGATCGTCATCACCGACAATAAGACTGACTTTTTGTATCGCTTCCTCTCCATGGAGCAGAAGGCAGAGCATCTGATTTTCAGGTTGAGAGAGTGATCCTCGTAGAAAAGTGCTGGTGAATTCTTGTGCGCTAAAATTCTCGGCAAGGCCCTCGCAAAGCTCTGTGCTAGGAGCGAACATTCTTGCTCCCACAAGTTCTAATCCAGAGCGAGAGAGAAGACGTGAGAGAATGTTTCCAGTGCGCGCCTTATAAAGAGCTTTTGGCGTAATAATGACGTAGGTGAGTTGTTGAGGCACGAGATGAGATGAATAATTGTTAAGCATGAGGGGCCTCAAAGAGTAGTAGAGATGATGTCTAGAGTCAATTTGGTTTTTAGCATTTTCACTAAGAACCTGTTTTCAGAATCTACTCAAGCTGCAAGTAACGATGTCGCGCCGAGCTGGCCCGGATCATCGAGCGCTGGGCAACCATTCTTTTTGTTGAACGACTGGAATGAGAATAGCATCAGAGTCATCATCCTTTTTGTCCTTTTCATGCTTAGGAAGAAGTAGGATGGAGGCTTCGAGGAGGGAATCCTGTTCTCTGATCCCTTTAGCACTCAGTGATTCTCCAATGACATAGACGCGAAAGGCTCGTGACTGCATGGTGCAGAGAGAGATCATTTTTCCAAATCCTTCCTCACGGGCTCGGTCAAAAACAGCAGCGAGCGATTTGCCATCAGAGAGGGTGTTGGTCGATAAGGAGGGCGTGTAGGTTGTCGCATTAGCCAGCAGAGGTGTGAGGACTCGAAGGTCAGAGAGTTTTTCATAAGGACGATGCTCTTTGAGCACTCTGGCTATTTCTACTGCGCTTTTAGCAGAAATCTTCGAATGCGTAAAACGTTGATCTGAGGTCGGCGTGATGCCATAAAAAAGAGCCGAGAGAACTTGATCGGGAGCAGTATTAATATTGATGAGACCTAGCCCGGATATTTCATACTCATCTACTGCAGAGACCGGGAAGCCAAATGGATGCTGCGTTAGACTCCCATTGTGACTTGGGCGGTATGTACACATACAGCCCGGCGTCAAAATGTTCGTCTGCCTTACCCCATCAGCCTTCGCAGTCTCCTCGTCACGATTAGTATGAAATATCTGGGCTTGGCGGGAGAGTGTGGCATTAGCTTGGATTGTTTGATTTAAATTTTTTTTCTCTCCTTGAGCCCAAGTGTCATCTTGGGTGGCCACGGTAAAAAGGTCGAGTAATTCAATCGCTCGCATTCCTGGTACATCCCAGTACGAAAATTCTGGTTGTCCCACACGTAGTGTACGTCCTCCACCAGAAGCATAGATACTACTTTTATGATCCATAGAACCTGCCATAGGTGCATGGCCTAGATCATCTGCTTGTGCGGGATCATTGATATGACCAAGTTCAGCAATCGAATGCATCGGTCCATGGCGCATGACGAGTGGAGCCGTGATGGCATCTCGTGATTCTTGATACAATGAGGAGACTTGATCTGGAGGCATCGATCGGGATGTAGGATGATTTCCCGGCACAGGATTAAGAGGGACATAATCTCGATTGTTCCATGATATTGCTGGATCAAAGCGGCGTTCGGAGCTCGCATCACTCATGACTCCCTTCCAGCGGGTTTCCCTCAGGTAGCTGTTGTCGCTGGAGTAGGATTTCCAAAGATAGTTGCTTAAATAATTTTCTCTAGGATCACCCACAAAGCGAAAATGTCCGCTCTGATCGACTTCGGTAGGAATAAAATTGCATTGCCAGAAATCAAGCATGTCAGTGAGGGATTGTGCATCATGTTCTAATCCTCCCTCAGCAAGGCCTGGGCCAATCGGCGTGCGACGGCTCATCATGACAAGATGACCATTCCAGGAAAAACGAAACGCCTGATGGTGTCCTTCCTCACGATTGCCTTCGGGGCCTTTGAGCCAGTAGGGAGCTTGATGGGAGGAAAGAGGTGTTTCGCTATGCCAGCGTTGGATGACTGAGGGAAAAGGAACCACAATGGATTCATTGGGACGAAGTGAGCTCACCACATCACCTGTTTGCACATAATCATCGAATGCTTGCAAAGAGGCAGTTCCAAAGTGGAGTCGTTGACGATTCTTGACTTCTAATGTTGCCCTGCCTCCTGCTTGAATCGAGGTGGTGTAAGGGTTCCAGAGTTGAAGAAAATATTGGCTCTCAATGGTCACATTATTGCTACTGCGCTCTAGAAGTCGGCATCGTTCTGCGATCTGAGTGGCCAGGGGTGTGAGTGCTGCTCCTGCAGGCTCTCCTTGATTCATGATGATGGGTGCCTCTTCAGATCCAATGTAATTCACGATGCAGGCTGCAAGACGATTGAGATAGCGGCGCTGCTCGGTGAGGGAAAGATTTTTTAAACTGGGATCTCGTTCCTTAAAATGTGGAAGGTTACGATCAATAATGGAAGCAATGTAGAGCGCGCGCTCACAAGGGGTGGCTCCATAGATAGGATTGGTGGCAAGATCATTGAGGTCATATTTGGTGCGTCCTTCCTCGGGTAGGCCGGCGGGGATCAAGGGAGGAAGCGCAATCGATATGGAGGAAAGAAATTCTTTTTTTTGATCATAGGCGAGAGGGTTTTCAAAGATTGCACGCCATCCCTCTAAGGGGAAAAATGATGGTGAGAGCGCTAAAACTTTTTTCTCCTCGTCTTCTCCGAGTACAAGGGAACATGAGATTGCCGAGGCCCCTTGATCCCAGTTGGTAGGATCATTACGTGGTGTGCCTTGATGGAGAAAGGGATTGAGCCTGGCTTGTTCATCGAGGATGACATAGGCATAACGAGCAAGTGGATGACCCTCTTGATTCTTGATGATCACCCAAGGCGCCCGGTAAGAGCCACTCGGAGCGATCGGATGAGGTGTACGGTTGATGTCAACGCTCTCGTTAGGATCCTTGGATTGACAGGCGCCAAGATAGGTATCAAAGGCTCCTTCATCTAGGTGTGGGTAACTGGAAAGCGTCCCAAGATCTCCTGAAATCAAAGGCATGAGTTGTTCCTTATTGGTAAGGTGAGTCGCTCCGATCATGAGAACAGGTGCTAGCCCGGATATTTCACACTCATCTACTGCGGAGGTCGGGAAGTCAGATGGATGCTGCGTTGAACTTGAAGTCTTCCTCGGGCAGTATGTACTCATACAGCCGTCGTCAGACTTCATCACTCGCCTTACCTCATCCGCCTTCGCGTCCTCCTCGTCACGATCAGTATGAAATATCCGGGCTAACGCTCCCTGCCCATTGGTAGTGCCGACAAGAAAGGTGGGTTGATTCCTTGTTGCAAGCGAAAGTTGTGCCATCGCAGCGCTTAGACCCGACTCCGCAGCAAGAGAAGATTGATAGGTGGAGGCAGCCATATGGGCTCTTTTTTTTTCAAAGAGTCCCATCTCTGCTATCAAAAAGAAAATCAGACTAAAAAATCCGATCAATACGAGCACGAGCAAGAGAGCTGATCCTCGAGTAGGTGAGCGCATATGCTATTTTATGAGCTTGAGATGGTATGAGAAATTCCTAATACCGTAGAAAATGTTTTAGTTTTTGTGGCTTCCTTGGAAAAACCTCTCAAGGAGTGATCCTCTCTGGTGAACGTGATTTCAAGGAGATTGGGAGGTGCAATCACCTCGCTTAATACCTCTGGAGGAGTGGAGCTTATTTTTTCCTTAAGAAGCCAGAGTGGTTGGAAATTCCAGCTTAAGATGTGCGAGCACACCTGATGGGATGAGCTATGATTGGTTGGTGAGGCTTTGCTAAAGAGGGTGTAGAAATTTTGAGTTTCCAGTGCCTTTTGTGTTTCCTCTGGGCTAGCTTCAAAGCGATAGCATGCATAATCTGATAGGCTATTTTTCTCTTGGGTAAAAAAATAACCAATTGCATGCAATTCTCCTGGATGTTTTAAGGACGACCTTGTGGAAAGAAAAAAGATATTTTTTCTAGCCATTGGATCAACGGTTGTAAGATTCACAAAAAAACTCCCAGCAACAGGAATAGCAGCATGGAGATCATGCCGCATCTCTTGTAAGAGCAGGCTCGCCTGTAACGCGCTTTTTTGGCGCTCTGCGAGTTGATGCCATTGATGATACCAGCTGTTGCTTGCGCTACAAAGCAAGCTCATGAGGAGGGCTAGCAGACTTAGGACAACAAGCACTTCTAGCAGCGAGAATCCAGCTTGAGGATCACGATGTGTACAAAGAGTCATCGAAATAAAATGTTAGTGACTCTTTGCTGCTTCTTGAACTTCTCTTGAAAGTACAAAAACAAATTCACGATGATGACGTTGTTTGTCTGCAACTCTCATTCGTGTTGCTACGCTAATAGAGACTTGGGCTAACCCAGGAAAGGGGTTGCATGTGATGACGATTTGCACGGGATAGAAATTATTGTTTTCTTTGATCAGATTGCTGTAATCGCTTGCACTCAGTGCTTGGCAGGGTTTTCCCTCAGCACTATAGGCTAGGTAATAGGTCTGTGCACACGAGAGATCGAGTCTTATGCAATGAGCGGGATTACTTTTCCAATCAGCTCCTGTTGCTAGTACTCGAAGAGGAGAGGTGATTTGCAAGGTTTCCACAATACCTTGTGCGATCAAGGTTGCCTTCTCTTGATCCTCTGCGTCTTCATTCACTCGTAGAGCCCCTCGCCACAGATCAAGTATGGTCATCATGACGACGCCAAAGAGTGTCAAGGCCAGAAGGATTTCTAGTAGAGAAAAAGCTCTAGAGTCGCATTTCAAGACTCCTTGCAAGAGAATTGGGTTATTTCCATTCATGCTTGGGATAGCGACGTGCGAGCTCTCCTTTGATTTTCGGATAAGTCTCGCTCCAGAAGGAATGGAGATCACGGGTGATTTGTATGGGGCGTTTATTAGGCGCTAAGATCTCGAAGATCACCGGGGCTCGCCCGCCTGCCAGTGAAGGGGGCTTTGTGAGTCCAAAGAGCTCCTGAATTGTTGCCTTTAAGATCACATGACCGTTTGCCTGATAAGAGAGGCGGGCCTTACGACCAGAGGGAAGTAGAAAAACGAGTGGGGCATAGGTTGTGAGCGCGTCTTTTTGCGCGCTACTTAAGAGTAACTCTAGGCTTGGGATCGCAGGACGATCTTTGATTTCTCGGTAGCTCACAGATCCCTCACACCAGCGCTCTAAGGACCGCATACGCTCTTTTTCATCCCATGTGGGAAGCTCGAGTTCAGGATAAAAATACGCCATCCATCTAAGGCGTTCGATCCAGGCATCGACTTCTTCACCCCAGGTAGGGAGCGGCAGATCGCCCTGGGCAAGGGCTGCTGCTAGGGCATTGCTTGCTTCAAGAGAAGGGGAGGCGTCGTATTCGATGAGTTCTATGACGAGATCACGATAGATTTTCTCTTTTTTCCACACAACGCGGTTGATGGCTGTATTAAAAAATAATTCTTTCTTTTCGCAAAAGCTCTCTTCAAACAACTCGCGTAGCATCGCCTCATCAATGGCGGTGGCCATGGAGAGTTGGGTTCGCACTTCTCCGCTGCCTTGTCCAATTTCGGTGATTTCTGCAGCGACAAAGAGGCGGCTGGATGCGGCCGCACTCTCTTTGACTAAGAGACCGCGTCGTCCATGCACAATGTCACACAAGTTGGTTCCTGCGCCACGACGCCGGGCTACCTGATCGGCAAATCCGACCAAGATACACCGTGCAATGGCCTCATCAGATGCCGGTGTGGTCTCGGTATTCAGTCCCTGAGAGCGAGCGAGCGTACAAAATTGTTCAAAAATACGTCCTGTTTGTCGGGTCGCATCGGCATGGATGGCATATTTACGACAGCGATCGGCACGAAACTCATTTTTCTCGGCCCAGGAGAAGACACGCGAGAGCACGAGGAAGTCTGAGGTTCCTCCTTCAAAGAGCTCTTGGCGCTCTTCCTGGGTTTTTTTATCAGTACGCAGGAGTAGGGGACGTGATTGTGTGAGCGCTGCCATCAAGGCCATGCTACGCACGCAGCCATATTCCTGGGCGGCTAAGAGCATCCGAGCATAGCGTGGATGCGTGGGAAAGGTGAGCATTCGTTTCCCAAGCGGCGTGATCATTCCCTGATGATTGAGGGCGCCTAAATCTTTTAAAAGTTCTGTTGCTTTTTGGAGCGCTTCTTTTTCTGGTTGATCCAGCCATGGCATGGTTTCTAGTGCGTCACTATCCATTGCTTGGAGCGTGAGGAGAACTTCGGATAAATCGACACGCTTAATTTCAGGAGCTTCACGGGGTAGACGTCGCGCGTGATCACGCTCGCTCCAGAGTCGAAAGCAGTGACCAGGAGCCGTTCGTCCAGCGCGCCCGGAGCGTTGATCCGCAGAGGCACGACTGATTTTTTCAATGAGTAAGGTATTCATTCCCCGACGTGCATCAAAACGTGCCATGCGTGCAAGTCCTGTATCAATCACGCCCGTCACCCCATCAATGGTGAGGGAAGTCTCTGCGACATTGGTCGCCACAATGACTTTGCGTGCCTCCGTGTGGGCTACTGCCGCATCCTGATCGTTCGGGGTAAGTTCCCCGTGCAAGGGAAAAATGAGGACCGAGGCAGGAAGTTGCGCGCGCAAGAGGTTGATGGTTCTTGAAATTTCATAAGCCCCGGGCATGAAGACAAGGAGATGCCCTTGCGTGCGGTGTAGTAATTTTGTCACTCCTTCTAAGGCAAGATCCCAGGGGCTTTCATCTTCTACTTCACGCGTGAGGTACTCAATGGTGACAGGATGTGTTCTTCCTAGGGAACGTAAGACTTCACACGGTGCTAGGTAGCTCTCCAAGGCCTGTGTATCAAGGGTTGCGGACATGACGATGATTTTTAGATCGGGACGCTTCGTTTTTTGTAATAGCAATGCCTGCATCAAGCTAATGTCGCTATAGAGATGGCGTTCATGAAATTCATCAAAGATCAAGGCGCTCACACCCTCTAGCTGAGGGTCAGTGAGCATTTGACGCATTAAGATTCCCTCGGTCACAAAAAGAAGCCTCGTCTGCGCCCCACACTGTTCATCATGACGGATGCGATAACCCACTTCATGACCCAGGGATCCCTTGCGTTCCTCGGCAACACGCGCTGCCAACATCCTTGCAGCTAAGCGACGTGGTTGTAAAATCATGGCCTTGCCATCACCTAAAATACCTCCATCAAGAAGCATTTGTGGGATTTGTGTCGATTTACCGGAACCAGTAGGAGCCTCCACAATCAGACGATTAGAGAGTGCTCTGAGAATGCTTGCACGTAGTTCTTCAATGGGAAGTGTTGGCAGTAGGCTCATATGTTAAGAGGAGAGGAGAAGGCAGTGTGTTTTACTTCATCGATGAAGACGCAATATCCGAGCTCGCACGTCTGTTTTAAAGTGTGGTATCCTAGCGCGATATGTCGACTGCTTACAGAATAATTCTCTTGTTTTTCATGATTGTGGAGATGAGTCATGCCTTTTCGCTCAATAAGCATCATCATGCTCCAGTCATAACAGCTAAAGAAATGCAAGGAGCTCTTTTTATCGACGCGCTGAGTGTCCCTTCTCCTCAAGAATTATTCACCGCAATTAATAAGGTCAGTCGTCCTAATTGGACAACCTTCGATCATGCAGGTAATGCTCCAGTCACGACCAACCGTGCGCAGCTTGCGCTGGCTATTGGGGTTTTCGTGACCAATGGCTATATGGCTCTTCAAGCAGAGGACGGACAGCAGGTCAAAAACATGGGCCGTGATATGATCCTCTTATCCAAAGCGCTTGGGGTGAGCCAAACGATCTTAAGTCGTGGTAGTAACCTTATCGAATTCGCCGACAATCATGAATGGAAGGCTCTTGAGTACGACCTAGAGGCCACCGAAAATGACGTCAAAAGCACCATGATCACTCAGCAGGACCAGAGTCTCATCACACTTATTTCTGTAGGTCTTTGGTTACGGGCTTTAGAGGTAGGATCACAGATCATCTTAAATCATTATTCCTCGCGTGGAGCGGCGCTCTTAAGAGAGCCCGACCTGGCGCTTAACTTAGCGGCAAGCATGGAGGCCCTACCGTTTAAGTTACGCACGGATCCCTTAGTGCTGCGTGCCCAGCAGACCTTAAAAGAGGTGGCCGCACTTCTCACCAAAGAAAAGCATGGTTTGAGCAAGGAAGATCTTACCATCCTCGAGCAAGCGACCAAGAAAATCGTTGCTGATATTACGACCTCCAATTCATCGATCATTGCGCCACAAATCGCTGTCCCCATCGCCCCATGAAAGCACACCCTCTCTTTTTATTACCATTCTTAACTGGATGTCTTGTGATAACATCCTACGGGCAAGAAATTTCTTCTTCCACGCTCGTACAAGCAACGGAACTCCTCAAACAGCGTGCTCATGAAGATGCCAAGATGATCTGTAAGGATGACTGGAAGATGAGGGCGAGTGACTCATTCTTTTCTCTCACACCCAAGACACCATGTATCATCCAAGTGACGCTCTTTGGAGGGAATCAATATTGCTTTATGGCGAGTGCCCCTCCTCCTGCACTTGCTCTAAAAATATCGATCTTTGATTCTACCGGTCATGAGGTCAAATTGGATGTTTGGAAAGATCATCTTACGACTCCTCAAGCAAGAGCTAGCGTGAAATTTCTAGCCACAGAAAGTGGTACCTATTTTGTGAAGTTAACCTTAGTAAAATCCCATGGGATGACCCCAGCTGAGTGCACACTCCTCTATGGATATAAGTAGAGCATTGTAAAACGCTCTAAAGCTCTGGATTATTTTCAAGCGTTCCTAACGCACCGTTCTTATTGAGCTGAGCGGGCATGAGGGTGAGGGCATCTCCTGCGCGGTGCATGATCACGCACCCTTTACTTCCATACGGTTTCACAAGCTTATCAAGCGTGATAGAAATCGCTGAGCCATTCTCATGCGGCGTGGCATTGCGCGTGATTAAGAAAATCGCATTCCCATCGCTCTGCTCCTTCACCCCGTAAAGTCGAAACGCCGTCTGACTAGCGCTTGTTGGAAAATGCTCTGGAGAGACAACAACGCCAGGGGCACTGCACAGCTTGCAAAATTCATTCTTCGAGAGATAGCCCGAAGAGAGCGCCGTTGCCCATCCTTTGAAGCTCGGAATATTCATATCACCAGGCCAGCCAACGTTTGGATCGCTGCTTGTATTAGCATCAATAGACATCGACTCTGTGGCAAGATAGAGCTGGCGAGCATTGCTCGCTGTTTGCATCATCTCGCCTTTGGTGAGTGCTACGAGCAAATGAGGTAAGGCAAGCGAGGCCATGATCGCGATGATAGAAATCACAATTAATAACTCGAGCAGCGTGAAGGCGGCAGATTTCTTCATCATGGTCTTAGAGGGAGTGTTTTGGGGAAGGGGGGGGCTGGCACACGTAGATAGATCGTGCTTAAGGAGGGCAGGTCCAGGGCGATGGAATGCTCACAACCATGCATCGCGATTGCTTGTGATGGAAAGGAACGCGTGGAATGGAGCCCACTTCCCCAGAAGCAAACATCATCAGTATTAAGAACGACTTCATAGGAGCCCTCTGAGGGAACTCCAATCCTATAGTTCTCCCGAACAACCGGTGTGGCATTAACAATCACGACAAGATCCGAGTACTTTTCACCATGTGACGCCATCACCGGGGAAGGTGCCTTGCGCAGAAAGGACCAAACGCTACTGCTCGCATCCTGAAAATCAATCCACCTAAATCCCTCACACGAATCATCGAGAAGAAAAAGAGCCGGTTCATTCTTATAAATCCTATTTAACGCTTGCACCAAGCGCTGCATCCCGTGATGCGAGTCATGGACAAGTAAATGCCAGTCGATACTTTGCTCATGATTCCATTCATCGCGTTGGGCGAATTCACCTCCTTGAAATAGCAATTTCTTACCTGGATGTCCCCACATCCATGCTAGAAAGAGTCGGAGATTGGCAAATTTCTGCCAGTCATCCTCAGGCATCTTAGCGAGAAGGGACCCCTTGCCATGTGTCACCTCATCATGACTGAGGACTAAAATAAAATGTTCATGATACGCATAGAGCATGGAAAAGGTGATGTCACCTTGATGATGCTTGCGATGAATCGGCGAGCGACTCATGTAGCGTAGAGAATCATTCATCCACCCCATGTTCCACTTGAACCCAAATCCTAGACCTTGGTCATAGGTCGGCTTCGAAACGTTGGGCCAGGCTGTTGATTCCTCAGCCACCATGATGATGCCTGGATGCCTGCTATAACAGAGCTCATTACACTCCTTGATAAAACTAACGGCATCGAGATTTTCACGTCCTCCCGATGCATTGGGGATCCATTCTCCGTGGCCCCGCGAGTAGTCGAGATAGAGCATTGAGGCGACGGCATCCATACGGAGCCCATCAATATGATACTCCTCGAGCCAGTAGAGTGCATTGGCGAGTAAGAAATTCTTCACCTCCCGGCGACCATAATTAAAAACAAGCGTTCCCCAATCACGATGTTCGCCACGTCGTGGGTCCTCATGTTCATAGAGGGCTGTTCCATCATAGCGCGCAAGCCCATGGGCATCGCGTGGAAAATGCCCCGGCACCCAATCAAGGAGCACCCCAATGCCTGCCTGGTGCAAGTGGTCCACAAGATAGCGAAAATCATCAGGCTTTCCAAAGCGACTGCTTGGTGCAAAAAAATTGACCACCTGATATCCCCACGACCCATCAAAAGGATGCTCCATCACCGGCATGAGTTCAACATGGGTAAATCCCATCTCAAGAACATAGGTCACCAGCTGGTCGGCAAGCTCCCGGTAGCTCAGTGGACGATTATTTTCCTCTGGCACCTGTCGCCAGGAACCAAGATGAACCTCGTAAATGGACATCGGCCGTTGATACGGATCACGCCTGGCGCGCTCACGCATCCATGCGTCATCATTCCACCCATAACGTGTGAGATCATAAACCATACAGGCCGTGCGCCAATCGTGCTGAGCAAAGGTTGCGTAGGGATCTGTCTTTAAACAAACCTCCCCACTCGGCCCGCGTAGTTCATATTTATAGTGGGCTCCCTCGCCAACCCCGGGTAGAAAAATCTCCCACACCCCCGAGGGCCCTAAGCGGCGCATCATATGAAAACGTCCATCCCACGCATTGAAATCCCCGACAACACTCACACGCTGGGCATTCGGAGCCCAGAGGGCAAAATAAGTCCCTGCCACCCCATCAATCACCCTTGGATGAGCTCCTAAGTGACGATAGACTTCCGCATGCCTTCCCTCGGAGAACAAGTAAAGATCAAGATCCC
>CAIWMF010000146.1 GCA_903913785.1 uncultured Spartobacteria bacterium
AAATGATTCGCAATCTGCATGCGCTTGGGCTCTCGATAGAACAGCTTTCTCAAGCCTCTCAACTTTCCGTAGAAGAAGTCAGTAACGTTCTAAAAAAAGTCTGATCCCACTCCCAGGAAGTCATCATTGAATTTGACATCCCTTGCCTCGGTCCAGCCCGAATATTTCACGCGGAGACGGCTCGTTTAAGTCGATCCATAATAGCCATTCCTATTCCCTCGATGGGCACAGGCTCTACGAGCAAAAAATCAACCTCACTCTCATCCAGTCGGCGCAGGGCTCCATAGAGATTCGCTGCTGCTTCTACGAGATTCCCTGAAGGGCTCAAGACTTCTATGACTTTATAGCCAGGAGGTGGGGTAGAAAAAGCGAGCACGCCAATATTTGCATCTTTGATGGTTTGGTGCTCATACCAGAAGAGTTTTTTACGTGGTGCATAATGGCTATCGAGTGATCCTGGGGCTTTACCACGCACCGATTGAGCAAGCACCTCGCCAAATGGAGCCAGCATATCAGCGGTGATAGGACCTGGGCGTAATATTTGCAGCACACTTTTTGTATGCGCATGAGGTAAGTGAGATGCGTGCGCAGAGAGAGACGTGGAGCCATCAACACGGGGCCAGAGGATTGTTGACTCGAGACCATGCAGGCATGCTCCTCCATCGAGGATGAGTGGAATATTTCCTTGTAGTTCCTCAAAAACATCACATGCCCTTGTCGGGCTAATGCGGCCAAACTGGTTCGCACTTGGAGCGGCAAGAGGGCGATCGACCAGTGATAAGATTTTTCTAAAAAGAGGATGCGAGGGCACACGCACTGCCACATGATCTAGACCGGCGCTGACTAAACTTGGAAGAGTATCATTGCGTGGGAGCAAGAGTGTGAGAGGACCTGGCCAAAAGGCATGTGCAAGTGCATCAACTAATGCCTTCATTTCTCCTGAAAGTCTCACCACACGATCCAGCCATGAGAGATCTAGGAGATGGACAATGAGAGGATCGGAGAGAGGGCGCTCTTTTGCCTCAAAAATGGAGACAAGAGCTCGTGGCGAAAAAGCATCACCGGCAAGTCCATAAACGGTCTCAGTTGGTAGGGCTACGATCTTTTCCTCTTTTAAAAGTTGGACAGCAAGATTAAGTCCTTTTTCCTCGCTGAGCACGCACGTCTCCATGATTATTTTTTCTTTCCTGTTTTTTTAAGAGGTCCCAGGGTGCTTGCTGCGGCCTTTTGGGTTTGTGTGAGGCGAAAGTGTTGTAATTTCTCTCTGAGGGTAGAGTTATGTTGCGCAAGGAGTGCCACTGCAAAAAGCGCTGCATTCCTAGCTCCTGCCTCACCGATGGCAAAGGTCGCTACCGGAATGCCTGCTGGCATTTGAACAATGGATAGGAGAGAGTCGATACCGCCCAATGCCTTGCTTTTGATCGGAACGCCGAGTACTGGTAGTGTTGTCTGTGCGGCAATCATCCCGGGAAGATGCGCCGCACCACCTGCTCCAGCAATGATGGCAACAAGACCGCGTTCTCTTGCTTGAGAGGCATAGAGGGCCATGGCCTCAGGCATGCGATGGGCAGAGAGAACTTGGGCCTCGTAGGGAACTTCAAATTCTTCGAGCACCTGAGCGCCCTCCTGCATGGTTGGCCAATCGGATTGACTCCCCATGACAAGACCAATCACCGGAGGTGGGATGAGTTTCTTTTTTGTAGATTTCAGTGAGTGAGACATGAAGGCAAATCGTAGCCTCTTTCATCAGAAAAGAAAACATCTATAGATTTCACAAACCATATAGTCAAATGACTCGCAGAGGAGGAGCGCCTCCGCTAAGGTGAAGGTTTTTTTCATGGAATTAACCCGGATATTTCATACTGATCGTGACGAGGAGACTGCGAAGGCTGATGGGGTCAGGCAGACGAGCATTTTGACGCCGGGCTGTATGTGTCCATACCGCCCAAGTCACAATGTGAGTCTAACGCAACATCCATCTGACTTCCCGGTCTCCGCAGGTGATCGGTGTGAAATATTCGGG
>CAIWMF010000147.1 GCA_903913785.1 uncultured Spartobacteria bacterium
TAAGAAAGGCGATGTTTCACCCTCCTCGCCTTCTGGTGTTTTTAGAAAGGTGGCATAGTCGTCGGTGGTGATCATTCCTTCACGAGCAAGCGTGCTGGCTGGTAATGGGAGTAGGTGAGCCATCATGCAGAGGGCAGCAACGAAAAAGGGGGGCTTCATATTCATGGGAGGGAAAAATAGCAAGCAATCCTAGCAAGTAAAGTGGATTTTCATGCATGATACCCCACGTGCCTCATTCTCTTATTTTTGTCATTGGTGGCTTGTTATCCACGCTTGTTGAGTTATTGTCTTTTTTCTTATGGAACAAGTCATTATCGTTGGGACCGGTTGTGCCGGATTAACTGCAGCCATCTATGCCGCAAGGGCAAATCTTTCTCCCCTCGTCCTTGAAGGGAGTCAACCAGGAGGACAGCTCACCACAACGACAGAAGTGGAAAATTTTCCAGGTTTCCCAGAAGGTATCGATGGATCAGAACTCATTATGCGCATGCACAAGCAGGCAGAGCGTTTTGGAGCACGCTTTCTTTATGGGAGTGTTGAGGAATTCGAGCATCGCGAGGGAATAAATTGCGTCAAGGTTGATCAACAGTGGCTTGAAACAAAGGCCCTCATTATTGCGAGTGGTGCCTCTGCCCGTTGGCTGGGTCTTCCTAGGGAGAGGGAACTCATCGGTCATGGACTCACCTCGTGCGCAACATGCGATGGCGCTTTTTATAAAAATGTTCCTGTTTGTGTTGTGGGTGGGGGTGATTCTGCCTGTGAGGAGGCTCTCTTCTTGACTCGTTTTGCTTCCGAAGTCTATCTCATCCATCGTCGTGATACGTTGCGTGCCTCTAAGATCATGGCGGATCGAGCACTCACGCATCCTAAGATTAAGCCTCTTTGGAATAGTGGCCTCGAGGCATATTTAGCCGATGATGAAAAGAAGATGCGCGCGGTGCTGCTCAAAGATCTTACGACAGGCGCCACTCGCGAACTTGAAGTGAAATGTGTTTTTGTGGCCATTGGCCATAATGCTAATACAGGACCTTTTGCTGGGAAATTGGACATTGATAGTAAAGGCTATCTTGCCCCAAAACATGGAACCTCTATGAATGTGCCAGGTGTTTTTGCTGCAGGAGATGTTGCCGATCAGGTCTACCGCCAAGCGGTGACCGCGGCAGGCCTTGGATGCGCCGCGGCAATTTCGGCAGAACGATGGTTAGCAGAGCAGTAAGAAAAACGTATTGTTAACAACGCATTACTTAGGCTGAAGCGATCTCCCATAGGTGAACGTAAAAAACAGGAAGGAGCTTTTATGAGCGGGTGAAGGGATTCGAACCCTCGACATCAACCTTGGCAAGGTTGCACTCTACCAACTGAGTTACACCCGCATTGCCTAAAATCAGGACGATATTCTTCACGTTCTAGGAGCTTGTGTCAATTTTACAATTTGAAAATTCGATAAACAAAATGTGGATTGATTTGATCAGCCCGGAATCCTTTGGCCGAAAGACATTCCTCAAGAGCTCTTGTTAGCCTGCATATTTCATACTGATCGTTATGAGGAGGCAGCGAAGGCTTATGAGGTAAGGCGAGCGATGAAGTCTGACGACGGCTGTATGAGTCCATACTGCTTGAGGAAGACTTCGAGCTTGAGCGCAGCATCCACCCTAGCTTCCCGGGCTCCGCAGGTGATCAGTGTGAAATATTCGGGTTAGCCCGCATATTTCACATTAGTGCAAAAAATTAGCGAAGTTCCGCAGATAATCTGCTATGTTGGCGCTTGTTACAACAACCCACAAAAAAACTTCGCTAATGACAAACTGTACCAAAGAACTTTTTAAATATCCAGCATTTGA
>CAIWMF010000148.1 GCA_903913785.1 uncultured Spartobacteria bacterium
CATTTACGTCTTTAGCTTTCATCATATTATTGTCGAAAATTATTATGAATCATCTCACGGATCAATTTCCATCTCCTCAAATTCCTACCCAATATGAGGTTGTTGTCGAAAATCAATTGATTCGTTATCTCTTGTTCCTAGCGCCAGGCTTACTGATCTCAGCGTTGCTGCTCCTTGTCGTGCTCATCGCCATTTCCATAGGTTTGAATTTTAATCTCATGAATTGGTTGGAATGATTTCAATGGGATCAATAAGAATAGTAAGGTTTTTACGTTTGTTATGCTCTAAGAGTTGCAAAAATTTTTGAGGAGTTGTTTTCCTTCTGTCGTTAAAATAGATTCTGGATGAAATTGGACTCCCCAAATGGGTAATGCACGATGACGCAGGGCCATGATTTCCCCTTCTTCTGTTTCTGCAGTGATCTCTAAGCAGGTAGGGAATGTGTCTCGTTCTGCTAAAAGGCTGTGGTAGCGCATTGCTAAAAACGGATTAGCAAGATTATGGAAAATCTCTTTTCCATGATGACGTATTAGAGAAGTTTTCCCATGCATGAGACGTTGAGCTCGAATAATGCTGCCGCCATAGGCTTCAATAATACATTGATGGCCCAAACAAATACCTAAGATCGGAATCTTTCCTGCAAAATGCATAATGATACTCTTGCTGACATGAGCATCAGCTGGCTTGCCTGGACCAGGTGAGATGCAGAGGTGATCTGGCTTGAGTGTTTCAATTTCTTGAAGCGTGATGTGATCATGGGGGTGAACATGAGGAGATGCTCCAAGCTCACCAAAATATTGAACTAAATTATACGTAAAGGAATCGTAATGATCGATGAGAAGGAGCATATTCGTTACTCCGATGGTTGATGATCTAATATCTGCATTACCCTCGTTGTTTCTCAAAAAGTACCACCTCACGTTTCATCTCACGATGGGCATCTTTCTTTTTTAAATCTTGGCGTTTATCACCTCTATTTTTCCCTTTGCCAATACCAATTTCTACTTTGACTTTTCCTTTTTTCCAATAAAGGCGGAGTGCAGGGAGCACTCTTCCATGGCGCAAGGTTTGCTCGGCGATACGACTCATTTCACTTTTATGGAGGAGTAAACATCGAGGGCGCTTTGGGTCATGTGTTTCATGACTTGCTTGGGCATATGTTTGGATGGTGGCATCAAAGAGATAGACTCCCTTTTTTTCAACGCGCGCAAAAGCACCTAGCAAATCAACATGTCCTCGACGAATGGATTTGACCTCTGTGCCACGCAAGGAAATACCAGCCTCCAAGCGCTCGAGGATTTCAAAGTCTCGGAGCGCTTTTCGATTCACGACGATATCAGTGCCCATATATTCGTGAAAGGTCTATACGCCTCACGCTCACTTTTTTTATCAGGGAAAAACTTACTGAACTTCTTTGTCAGAAAGTAAATTCATGACGGCGACATGGCCTCCAGCAATTTCTAACAGGGCAATGTCCGCAAGACCCATGTTAAAGGAATTAGCAATTAAAGGACGACTGCCAGCCATGAGTTGACGCACACGTTTGCTAACAACATTGACAAGAAGTTGTTTGTTGGGGATCACAAGAGAGGCTTGGTCAATATTTTGGGAATTCATAAGGCACTAAGAATTTCAGGCTAAGGATTTGGGACTAAGAATTTAAAAAAGGGAGGCTGAATTTCTAAAGTAAAAAGTACTTAGCAGCAATAAGAATTATAAAAAGAGAGGATCTTTTCTGTAATGGCTTGTGGAGTGAGGGCATATTTTTTTCTTAAAATAGGAAGCGAGCCATGCTCAATGAATTGATCAGGCCAGCCAATGCGTAGAAGTGGAGTTCTTGCTTGTATATCTTCAAGGTGTTCGGCAACCCCTGTTCCAAAGCCATTGTGAAGCACATGATCTTCCATGGTGACGAGGCAGCGTGTTTTTTTTGCAAAAAAATCAATTGTTTTTGTATCCAGTGGTTTAATCCAACGGGGATTAATCACTGCGGCTTCAAGGCCTCGTTCAGCTAGTAAGAAAGATACTTCTCTTGCCACTGGGCAAAAATTTCCTAACCCAAAAAGGGCAATATCCTTTCCTTCAGAGAGGATCTCTGCTTCTCCTATGGGAAGAATCTGGGGCTTATTTTTAGGAGTAGCTCCTGTTCCTGTCCCGCGAGGATAGCGAATGGCTGTAGGTCCTTGGGTGTAATGAGCCATCGTTGCGAGCATATCAACAAACTCCTCTTCGTCCTTAGGCTGCATGAAAATCATATTGGGAATAGCACGCAAGTAGGCAATATCAAAGAGTCCATGATGAGTCGGGCCGTCGTCGCCTGAGAGTCCGGCACGATCCATGCAAAGACTGACATTTAAATTTTGTAAGGCAATATCATGAACGAGCATGTCAAAAGCCCGCTGCATAAAGGTCGAATAAATAGCAAGAAATGGTTTCATTCCTTGGGTGGCCATTCCTGCGGCAAAGAGAGCAGCATGACCTTCAGCAATACCGACATCATAAAATCGCTCTGGATGACGTTGGGCAAAGTGTATTAAGCCCGTGCCATCTGGCATGGCTGCTGTAATGGCAACAAGAGAGGGATCTTGATCCGCAAAATTGGCAAGTGTCTTTCCAAGGATTTCTGAATAGGTAGGTGTTATGGAAGTGTCGGTTTCGCCTGTCTCTGGTTGATATTTTCCAAGACCATGAAATTTATCTGGCTTTGCAATGGCAGGAGCATATCCCTTACCTTTTTGAGTTAAGATGTGAAGGATGACAGGTTCTTGCTGTGTTTTAAGAAATTCAAAAGTACGAATGAGTAAAGGGATGTCGTGACCATCAATAGGGCCATAATAACGAAGCCCGAGATTTTCAAAAATAACACCAGGTAAAAGAATCTGCTTAAAACCCGTTTCAATTTTGTGGGCAAGATGACGGGCTTTTTTTCCACCAATCCATTCTACAAATTTGGCTGCTTGCTCGTGGAGATGCGCATATGCAGGGCTTGTGGTGATACGATTAAAATGTTGCGCGATGGCTCCTGTGTTTTTGGCAATGGACCATTTATTGTCATTTAAGACTACGATTAATCGTTTGGTCGTAGCGGCTAGATTGTTTAAGGCTTCATAGCTAGTGCCACAGGTAAAAGCAGCATCACCAGCAATCACCACAACATGCTCCTGACCCTGATGGTGGTCACGTGCTGTAGCCATTCCAAGAGCTGCCGAGAGCGCTGTTCCTGCATGCCCGGCTCCATAACAATCATGTTCACTTTCGCTACGTAGCAGAAACCCATTAAGGCCTCCATGCTGACGAATACTTGATAATTGATCGCGACGCCCGGTGAGCATTTTATGAACATATCCTTGATGGCTGAC
>CAIWMF010000149.1 GCA_903913785.1 uncultured Spartobacteria bacterium
ACTTCATCGCATCATGAAAAAAATAGGCAACTGGGCTATGATTGATATTTTTTTACTTTCTATTATTGCTGCCGTCGGTCAGCTAGGGATACTCGCAAGCATTCATGCGGAACCCGGAGCACTCTTTTTTTCTGGAGTCTTGCTATGCAATATTTTTTCTTGTGAGCTCTACACATCAGATTGGATTTGGAAAGAAATCAAATGAAAAATATTTGCATCTCTATCCTATGAACAACATACCGCAGCTCAATCAACAGGAAGTAGAAAAGGCCCTAACCCGAATATTTCACACTGATCACCTGCGGAGCCCGGGAAGCTAGCCCGAATGTTTCATGCTGATCGTGACGAGGAGACGGCGAAGGCTGATGGGGTCAGGCAGACCCAGCATTTTGACACCGGGCTGTATGTGTCCATACCGCCCAAGTCACAATGTGAGTCTAACGCAAGATCCATCTGACTTCCCTGTCTCCGCAGGTGATCGGTATGAAATATGCGGGTTAACTTACCATTCACTTTCTTGTCCCTTCCTCATGACACCTGCTCTCTTAGAACTGCTACCCGAGAAATGGGCTCAAAATTACCATATTTTTCCTTTAGAGGCCGATGCACACAGTATTACTCTCGCATCTTTTCATCCTCTCGATCCTGAAGTATTAGAGAAACTTCGTTTTAGCCTAGAGCGTACAATTCATTTACGTCTGTATCCAAAAGAAAAAATCGAAACCTTAATAAAGGAGTATTATTCTCAGAAGGTCTTCGACGAGGATCCACAAACCTCCATCCTTTCTAGAATGGATCCTCGTGCCATGCCACCCCCCATGGAAACGATCATTCTCTGTGAAGATGATTTTTCTAACAACGCCGTTGAAACCCATCCTGTAATTCAACATGTCACCATGCTCCTTGATGAGGCCATTAAAAAAGAAGCAAGTGATTTGCATATCGAATCTTTTGAACATGAATGTCGTATTCGCTATCGCATCGATGGGCTACTCTGCGAGAAACAATCTGTGCCGCTCACACTTGCTGCACCAATAATGTCACGACTCAAACTCTTAGCTCAACTCGATATTACAGAGTGTCGCCTTCCCCAAGATGGAAGGTTGCAGCACACGTGGAATAAGATCACTGTTGATTTTCGTCTCTCATCACTACCAACACAATTTGGAGAAAGTCTTGTGTTACGCTTACTAGATCGTCGCAAATTTATACGCCATATTTCCTCACTTGCACTACCATTATTGATGGAAGATGCGCTGAATCAATTACTCCAAAAAAAAAATGGTCTTTTTATTGTTACTGGTCCGACTGGTTCTGGTAAAACAACCACCCTATATGCCTGTCTGCAAGAACTTCAAGGGCGGCATCTTAAATTAATTACCGCAGAAGATCCCGTTGAATATGAAATCGAAGGGATTATTCAGGTGCCAGTTCAAGAATCTATTGGTAGAAGATTTCACGAGCTACTACGTTCCTTTTTACGTCATGATCCTGATGTGATTATGATTGGTGAAACTCGTGACGAGGAAACAGCTCAAATGGCAATGCAGGCATCCCTCACCGGTCATTTTGTGATGACGACACTTCATACAAATGATGCACCAGGGGCCATCACTCGCCTCATAGATATGGGACTTGATCCACTCATGATCTCTACGACATTAGAAGGCATTCTAGCTCAGCGGCTCGTGCGTAAGCTCTGTCCTATCTGTCGTATTTCTTATCCTATCGCGACCTTTTCTCAAGAAGAGCTAACTTTTTTTGATATGAACGTATTGCCCCCACAACTATATGCGAGCAAAGGATGTGATTCCTGTAATCATAGCGGATACCAAGGACGTATCGCTATTTTTGAACTGCTTACTATCAATGATGAGCTGCGTTTGCTCATTAATGAAAAACCTCCACATTATCAACTCCGCACAATGGCAGCTCAACATGGAATGATTTCTTTACGTATTGAGTGTGATCGCTACGTGAGAGAGGGGATTACTACAGTACATGAGATCAATCGATTAATGCATGCCTCTGTCGGATGAATTGTCATTAGATCTTTTTCAAAAAAAATTTAGAAGTTATATGTTTATCGATCATGAGAAGTAGCTAAAATCCATACTCACTCCTTTTTTAACCCATTTTTCACAACGACGTCCGTGGAGATAATATGCAAGTTCTGCTGGGGTTTCGATTTTCCAGAACACCAAATCAGCATTTTTTCCAACCTCCAAAGAACCACATTCCTCTTCTAGTCCTAGTGCCTTGGCAGCATTCACCGTCACGCTGCGCAATGCTTCTTCGGGAGTGAAATTCCACAAGACACAGGCCAAATTCATAATTGTCGATAATGAATTGATCGGCGAGGTTCCTGGATTAAAGTCTGTCGCCAGTGCAATAGGAACGTGATACTGGCGCAACAAATCGATGGGAGGAATCTGTATCTCACGTAAAAAATAAAATGCTCCAGGAAGTAAAACAGCAACTGTTCCTCCCTTTGCAAGAGCCATAACATCTTCTTCCCTCATATATTCAAGATGATCAGCAGAAAGCGCCTGATAATGAGCTGCTAGTGCAGCCCCTCCCAACCAAGAAAGCTGTTCAGCATGAATTTTAAGATCAAACCCAAGAATTTTCGCCCTTCTAAAAATAATTTCTGTTTCCTCTAAAGAAAAGGCAATCTTTTCACAAAAAACATCAATGGCACTTGCCAGATTTTCTTTTTTAACAACAGGCAAAAGCTCATCAATTATCCATTGAACATAATGCGCACGTTGAGAGCGATATTCTGGTGGAACCACATGAGCAGCTAGGCAGGTAGATTGAATAGTGATTGGGAAAATTTTTTCTAGTTTCTTGGCAACACATAATATTTTTAATTCATTTTCTAAATTCAGACCGTAACCAGATTTAATTTCAATGGTGGTCACACCTTGCCTCATAGCATCCTGCAAACGCACCGAAGCAATTTTTAAAAGCTCTTGAAAGGAAGTGTTTCTAGTTGCCTGTAGAGTTGATAAAACACCACCTCCTGAGGCTAAAATCGATTCGTATGATTCACCCTGTAGTTTACGTGCAAATTCATCGGCACGCTGACCTCCAAAAATTAAATGCGTATGGCAATCAATCAAGCCTGGAGTAACCCACTCTCCATCCATCTCAATAATCTGAGAAGCAAGCTTAGATGGCACATTAGGAAGATCAGATTTTTTACCAAGCCAAATAATTTTTCCATCTTTAGAGGCTATAGCGCCATCATTGATGGCTCCATAAGGAGTCTTTGAGGGACGCAAGGTTGCTAAGTGAATATTTAGCCACAATTTATCCCACATGACTTTTTAAAATTTCTCCAATCAAACAAGCTGCTAGTCTTGCCGTTTGATCATCCCTGTCGTAAATAGGATTAAGCTCTGCAATATCAACTCCAATCACTTTGCCACTCTCTAAGACTTGCTTAAAAAATGGTAGCATTGTGTAGGGCGCAAGCCCCAACGCCTGTGGTGAACTCACTCCTGGAGCATAGGCTGCTGCAAAAACGTCAAGACAAATGGTTAAATAAATTTTTTGAGCAGAAGACAACCACGTATTAAAAGATTCATGCACGAGATGGGGGCGATAAACCATCTCCTCGGCTAAGGCATAATACGTCTTAATAGACTGGGCATAGGTAAAAAGATCCATGGTATTACTAAAAGGTTGAATACCCAGACAGGCGTATCGCGATCTAAGTTTATTCTCTTCACAGTAGTCATGGATTTGCCGAAAGCTCGTTCCTGAAGATCCATTGCCATTAGCAAAAACAGGACGTAAATCAAAATGAGCGTCAAAATTGACCACATCAATACCAAGCATTTCAATGTTCTGACTCTCTGAGTGGCTTTCTTGCTTGCAGTTCGATTTAATGAGACCTTGAAAATGCCCCCAAGCCACTTCATGACCTCCCCCTAGGATAATAACAAAGGCTCCGGCTAACCTTAGAGCAGCAATCATTTCTCCAATGGTCTCTTGTGCTTTTTCTAAATCATCCTCACAACAACAAATAGTCCCTGCATCCCAAATAGGAATATGAATTGCATTCCATGGAATCTTTTTTAAAACTTTACGTAATGATGCAGGCGCATCAGCTGATCCAAAACGTCCAAGATTCCGTCTGACTCCTTCATCACAAGAAAACCCGAGAAAAACAATACTCTTATGAGGCAAAGGCTGAGGGGGGTTTCTTAGATCAAAAGGTTGTACGTACTGAGACAAACGCCCCGAAGTCCTTTCCTCTCCCTCACTCCAAGATGATGGAGAAAAATAGGAATGGTCATTAAGTAAGTGCATGGACAAATATGAGACTATTGAAAAAACTACTCATTCTCTGATGCTTCACTTTGGGAGCAATCGCGAAAGATTGTTGGTTCATCAATGGCAAGAACAAGAGTAGCAACCTTCCCATGTAAGACAGCCTGTTGCAGGGCTTCTATTTCAGGAGATAAAACATGATCAGAACTTTCGAGTTCAATAAGAGGCACGAGATACTCAAGGATTTTTTCAAGACGCTCGCTCGTTTTAAGCGGATGATGAAATTGTAGAGCACGTACTGCGGAAATTAATTCAATTGCTGTAACATAAGCGGCATTATCAAGCATCTCATGAAGGCGTCGTGCTCCATAGGTCGCCATACTCACATGATCTTCTTGATTAGCTGAGGTTGGTATACTGTCGACACTTGCAGGATGTGCGAGTGATTTATTTTCACTCACCATAGCTGCAGCTGTCACATGGGCAATCATGAGACCGGAGTGCAATCCACTATTGGCTACGAGGAAGGGTGGGAGTCCACTAAAATGACGATCCATAAGGAGCGCAACACGTCGTTCTGCAATCGAAGCTATTTCGGCAATGGCAAGGGCTAAATGATCAGCTGCAAAAGCCACAGGTTCGGCATGAAAATTACCACCACTAATAACCTCTCCAGTATCAGGAAGAATCAGTGGATTGTCAGTCACAGCATTTGCTTCGAGGTGTAAGATCTCTGCACTATGACTCATAATGTCCAAGCAAGCACCCATGACAACAGCTTGACATCGCATACTGTAGGGATCTTGCACTTTACCACAATTGCGATGACTCTCAGCAATAGGACTATTTTCCAATAACTCACGTGACCAAGCAGCAACCTGTTGCTGCCCTCGTTGACGTCGTAATTGTTGAATTGCTGGATGAAATGCGGAGCTCGTACCTTTGCTTGCTTCGAGGGCAAGTGCTCCGGAGACAATAGTAGAACCTAGGAGACGCTCGGTCTTAAAGAGTGCAGCCAAGGCCAATCCTGTAGAAACCTGTGTCCCATTAATGAGTGAAAGCCCTTCTTTTGGTGCGAATTGATAGGGTTCCCATTGCAGTGCTCGTAATACTTCCTTGGCAGGAATAATAGAGCCTTCAAACCATGCATCGCCTTCTCCAATAAGAACACCTGCTAAATCAGCAAGCGGTGCTAAATCTCCTGAAGCACCAACAGATCCCTTTCCATGGAGGCATGGAATATAACCTCGATTAAAAAGTTCTAATAATTTTTCTACAAGAATCCATTGTATTCCAGAATAACCGGCAGAAAGCCCAACAATTTTAAGTGCTAAGACTAATCTGCAAATTCTCTCATCAAGATAAGCCCCTACTCCAGCCTTATGAGACCGAATAATATTAAATTGCAATTCTCCTAGCTTATCGGGCTCAATGCGTGTGCTAGCCAGAGCACCAAAGCCAGTATTAATACCATAAACAGTTTTCCCTTGTTGCATGACTTCAACTACAATAAGAGCTGAACGCTCCACGGCTACTTGCAGTGCAGAGGTAACTTCCAATTTCCTTGATTCAAGATAAATCGCACGAAGTTCGGCAAGAGAAAGTCCAGCGTCTGTAATTGTAATGGTATGTTTTATCATAAATGCAAAGGGATTTTTGAGTCCAAGAGGTTAACCCGGATATTTCATACTGATCGTGACGAGGAGGACGCGAAGGCTGATGGGGTAAGGCAGACGAACATTTTGACGCCGGGCTGTATGTGTAATATCCGGGTTAAACTTCAGTTATGAACGGGCCTTTCATAGATCATAGGAAGGTGCAATCCATTTTCTTTAGCACATAGAATTGCCTCCGGGTAACCAGCATCAGCGTGACGCATGACTCCTGTTGCTGGGTCATTCCAGAGAACACGTGCAAGGCGTTTTTCTGCAGCTTGAGTTCCATCTGCAACAATCACTAAACCTGAATGCTGCGAATATCCCATACCAACACCGCCTCCATGATGCAGACTCACCCAGGTTGCTCCACCTGCCGTGCTGAGCAAAGCATTAAGAAGTGGCCAATCAGAAATCGCATCAGATCCATCACGCATACTTTCTGTTTCACGATTAGGACTGGCTACCGAGCCAGAGTCCAAATGATCTCGACCAATAACAATGGGAGCTTGAAGTTCTCCTGAAGCGACCATTTGATTAAAAGCAAGAGCAAGACGTGCGCGATCTTTTAAGCCTACCCAACAGATGCGTGCTGGTAATCCTTGAAATTGAATTCGCTCACGAGCCATATCAAGCCAATGATGGAGATGGGGATCATTGGGAATGAGTTCTTTGACTTTTGCGTCTGTTTTATAAATATCTTCAGGATCTCCGGAGAGCGCGACCCAACGGAAAGGACCTATACCCTGACAAAAAAGAGGCCTGATATAGGCGGGGACAAACCCTGGAAAATCAAACGCATGTTTCACGCCCTCATGAAAAGCAACCTCACGAATATTATTACCATAATCAAAGGTTGGAATACCTTGCTCGTGAAAGGCAAGCATTGCTTCAACATGACGAGCCATAGATTTTTTTGCTTCAGCAATCAGACGTTCGGGTTCTAATCGACGCGCTTCAATGGCTTCTTGAAGACTCCATCCAGCTGGCAAATAACCATTGAGTGGATCATGTGCACTCGTCTGATCGGTCACCATGCTTGGTTTGATACCACGTTTCACAATTTCTGGAAAGACCTCTGCAGCATTACCGAGCAATGCCACAGAAATTGGTTTTTTCTCTTGGCATGCTTTTTCTATTAAGGTGAGCGCTTCCTCAAGAGTACTAACCGAATAATCGACAAAGCCTTTTGATAAGCGTTTTTCTATATGTGATGGATCACATTCTACAGCTAAAACAGATGCCCCAGCCATAGTGCCAGCAAGGGGTTGAGCTCCTCCCATCCCACCAAGCCCGGATGTGAGAATCCATTTGCCGGATAAATCTCCAGAAAAATGTTTTTTGCCTGCTTCTACAAAAGTTTCATAGGTCCCTTGAATAATCCCTTGACTTCCAATATAGATCCAAGATCCGGCTGTCATCTGACCATACATCATAAGACCGAGCTTATCTAATTTACGAAAGTGCTCCCAAGTAGCCCAGTGAGGAACAATATTAGAATTAGCAAGGAGCACCCGCGGTGCATCAGCATGCGTCTTAAAAACAGCAACCGGCTTTCCAGATTGAATTAAAAGCGTCTCATCATCCTCCAAGTGTTTCAGTGTTTCAATAATACGATCGAAACACTCCCAATTTCGAGCTGCTTTGCCAATTCCTCCATAAACCACCAAATCCGCGGGTCGCTCAGCAACTTCAGGGTCCAAGTTATTCATGAGCATGCGTAGTGGCGCTTCTGTTAACCAGCTTTTTGTTACGAGCGTTGTACCACGAGGAGAACGAATGATACGGGAAGGAGCATGGTTATTCATAGTTATACTTTTTTGGGATGAATTTTAGAGTTGTTTTAGACTGGAATTTTTCGCTTGCTGACCAAAGAGAGCAATGCTTTTCAAACAGATCATTCAAGCTCTAAGAGCGATGATAGAGAAAATCAGGATAAGAACTATTTCCTTAACCCGAATATTTCACACCGATCTACTACGGAGAACGGGAAAGTAGGGTGGATGCTACGTTAGACTCATATTGTGACTTGGGCGGTATGTACACAGACAGCTCGGCGTCAAAATGCTCGTCTGCCTGACCCCATCAGCCTTCGCAGTCTCCTCGTTACGATCAGTATGAAACATTCGGGTTAAAATTCATTTGAAAAAGGCATATATCTGAAATATCTCGGTTAGTTAACTGATGACATGTTTGACTCTGTATTTACGCCAGCATACGCGAAGAAGTAATAGTCCAAGCAATACAAGAGCAATACGAGTGACTTGAGAATAGGCCGTATGATATGTGGTCGCACTAGCATGGCTTGTACCGGGATCAACGGTAAGCTTAGCGACCCAGATCGATAAATAATTACCAATCGCACCCATAAATAAAAAATAAATCGCCACTAAACGACCTTCTGTATCATGGGGAGCAATATCACCCCATGCCGCTAACATCACGGGCTCGGTAAAGAGCTCAGCTACCCCTAGAAAAATAATACTAAAAATCGGCAATAGCATAGAGATAGGAGCATATTCATGAGCTAATGTTGCTGCATAGGTCATCGTTCCAAAACCAAAGACCAATAGCATTAAAGCTATACTTACTTTAGTATCAGTTTGCGGACGAATATGGTGACGTCCTAAAAAACGCCACAAGTAGGCCATACATGCACCAGCAACTAAAATACTTCCAGCATTAAGAGATTGAAACATACCTGTAGGTATTGTTAACCCACCAATGTTGCGATTCACATAGCGTAAAATAAACAATGGATATGAACTAGAGACTTGATTACTAAATATCCAAAAAGAGGTTACAAAAACTGTTAACCACGCCATCATCATCAGTCCCTTCCTATGTGCAGAAGTAGTATTTTTATAGATTTTTGCAAAAATAGTAAGAGCAATAATCACGGCAAACATGAGTAAATAGGCTACACAGTCGTGCCTAAGCACCTCATAGAAAAAAAGAAAGGAAATAGTGAGGATACTGCTAGTGATGGCAATTTTTTTCGAAAATGAAAGATTATCCCATGCCTCTGTTTTTTTTGTATTTGTCTCCCATACAAAATAGCGTTTGGAAAACAAGAAAATAAGGTATCCCAACATCATTCCAAAAGCAGCGACAATAAATCCCAGATCCCAACTCACATTTTCTACTAAATAAGGACACACAACACTTGCAAGCATAGAGCCAATATTCCCGGCAACATAGTACCATGAGAAAGCAGCGGTAGCACCTATAGGATCATGTAGATAACATGTGCTAATAAGACACACAGCGTTACTTTTAAAGAAACCGATCCCCATTGTTAATAGTGATAATCCAATAAAAACATTTTGGCCAAACATCGTAAGCATAAGATGGCCAAAAATGATTAAAAGAGAACCTGTAGCTGTAGCGTAACGATAACCACAATAACGATCTGCCAGCCAGCCTCCTAGAATAGGAGTAATAAAAACAAGAGAAATAAAACTTCCAAAAAGTTGGTAAGCTGCTGCATCAGAAAAATGCAATTGGCTTGTGAAATAGAGGACTAAAATAGCT
>CAIWMF010000150.1 GCA_903913785.1 uncultured Spartobacteria bacterium
ATGGCCCATCGTGGTCGTTTGAACGTATTGGCTAATTTTTTAAAAAAACCATTTGCGATTATCTTTAATGAATTTTCTGACGAATATCGTCCCGAAATTGGAGATGCTAGTGGAGATGTAAAATATCATCTTGGCTATCATACAAGGCGAGACGATGATCCTGAGCATCCGGTTGAAATTTACTTAGCTGCCAATCCAAGCCATCTCGAAGCGGTGAATCCGGTAGTTATGGGCAAGGCACGTGCGCGTCAACGTATTCTCGATGATACACAATCACGTCGTACTGTGCTGCCTCTTTTGATTCACGGAGATGGAGCCCTTATTGGTCAGGGTATCGTTGCCGAATGCCTTAATCTTTCTCAGCTTGAAGGATATCGTGTGGGGGGCACCATTCATCTGGTTGTTAATAATCAAATTGGTTTTACGACCCTGCCTGCAGATGCACGTTCTACAAAGCACTGTACTGATATCCTGAAGTTCATTGAGGCTCCCATTTTTCATGTGAATGGAGACGATCCCATCTCGGTCTGCCGCATGGCTCGTTATGCGCTTGCTTTTCGGCAAGAATTTGGGCGCGATGTTGCGCTCAATATTGTTTGCTATCGCCGCTATGGGCACAACGAGGGAGATGAGCCCTCATACACGCAGCCTAATCTCTATAAAATTATTAAAGAGCATCCTCGGGTGAGTGAGGTTTTTCTTAAAGAGGCCTTTGCCTTAGGAACCATCACGGACGAAGAAGTTCGTGAAAGTTGTGAGCGAACGACCAAACATCTTCAGCAAGCTTTTGAGCAAATGAAACAAGGTCTTGCGGTTTCGGGGTATGGTAAAAACGCGGCTTTTGTTGGATCTACAGCAGTTTATCAACCTGCCTATAATTTTGATCCTGTGAAGACAGCTATTTCAAACGATCAGCTTCGTAAACTCGTTCAAGGGTTAACGACGATTCCTGAAAGCTTTCGAGTCCTCCCTAAAATCAAAAAAAATATCATCGAGTATCGTCAAAAACTCCTAGAAAATGGAGGTCCCTATGATTGGGCTTTTGGAGAAACATTAGCTTTTGCATCTCTACTGGTGGAGGGAACTCCTGTCCGTCTCTCAGGACAGGATAGTCGCCGTGGTACCTTTAGTCAGCGGCATTCCGTTTTTTATGATGAAGTGACTCGTGAGCGTTATATTCCCTTATTGCACTTGGATCCAGAGCAAGAAAAGTTTTGCGTTTACAACAGTCCTTTATCGGAAGCTTCGGTGCTCGGCTTTGACTATGGTTATTCCATGGATTTTCCAAAAATGCTTTGTCTTTGGGAAGCGCAGTTTGGTGATTTTGCCAATGGGGCTCAAGTCATCATTGATCAATTTATTGCTTCCTCAGAAACAAAATGGCTGCGTCCCTCCTCGCTCGTAATGCTCCTGCCACATGGTTATGAAGGGATGGGTCCAGAACATTCGAGTGGACGTCTGGAAAGATTCCTGCAACTTTGCGCTCACGAAAATATGCAGGTCTGTAATCTGACAACTCCTGCCCAATATTTTCATCTCTTACGCCGACAAATGAAACGGGTGTTTAGAAAACCGCTCATCATTATGACTCCCAAAAAGCTCTTGCGTCTTAAGCAAGCAGTTTCCACAAGCAAAGATTTTACCGAAGGGAGTTTTCAAGAAATTCTTTTAGGCCCGCGCCCATTAGAGTCTGGAACCATTACGCGCCTCATTTTTTGTAGCGGTAAAGTCTACTACGATCTTTTAGAATATCAACAAAGCCAAGCAGGCCAAGATCACGTATTGCTCATTCGAGTAGAGCAAATTTACCCATTTCATCAGCAGCTCATGGAGGAACTCGTGACGCCTTATTTAAAAAACAATCCAATATTAGTTTGGTGTCAGGAAGAACCAGAAAATATGGGAGCCTATGAATTTATGAAAAAACGTCTTGAAGCACTCTTTCATCAAACAATCATCTACGCTGGGCGTGAAGCAAGTTCTAGCACCGCTGTTGGAGCGCTTGCTTTGCATCACATCGAACAAGCACGTTTAGTAAGCAAGGCATTTATAGTCACCGAAAGTCGTCTCTAGGGGCCTGTATCGCGTTAGCATTTTAGGAATTTTTTCTATTCATCCATCAAAAAGTATATTTCATTAACTATTACCGTTATGACTCCTGTTAAAGTACCCTCTGTTGGAGAATCTATTTCCTCTGGTGTTCTCTCTGTATGGCATCAAGAAGAAGGTACCACTATCTCAGTGGGTGATCTTTTATTTACTTTAGAAACCGATAAAGTTTCAACAGAAGTCACCGCCTTGGAGGCTGGTATTCTCATGAGACTCGTTGATGAGGGTGCTGAGGTCTCCATAGGACAAATTGTGGCTAATATTTTACCTGATATTTTACCTGTTATGGTAGATCAAGAAGTAGCCACAAGTGATCTTGTTTCTAACAAAGCATTAGAGATAGACAACCAGAAACTCGTTATATCTGCACCACGCGAGATCTCTTCTTTGGTTGCAGAAGAGACATCCATACCCAAATCTGACGCTCCAGGAGTGGTCATGGAGGCGACCTTAGAAAAACGTTTTACGCGGCGCAAATTGACTCCGCTGCGTCGTAAAATTGCAGCACAACTAGTCTCGGCGCAGCAAACAGCAGCCATTTTAACAACCTTCAATGAAGTTGATATGGCTCCCATTATGCGACTTCGTCGTGAGGTTCAGGAATCTTTTCAAGAAAAGCATGGAGTCAAGCTTGGGTTCATGTCGTTTTTTATTAAAGCTGTTGTAGAGGCTCTTCAAAGCGTTCCAAGCATCAATGCTCGTTTAGAAGATGAGGAGCTCATTGAAAATCATTACTACGATATTGGTGTTGCTGTTGGTACGGAGAAAGGATTGCTCGTCCCTGTTCTGCGCGATTGTGAAAAGCAATCACTTGCTGCCCTAGAAAAACAACTCTTAGAA
>CAIWMF010000151.1 GCA_903913785.1 uncultured Spartobacteria bacterium
GACCAGCGGCCTCACTCACATCAAGACGATAAGCGTCATCTTCACGCTGGAGGTTGATGAGGATGTCATCAAGGGTATCCAGAGAAAGAAGACCGATGTTGTTAAGTTGGCTTGCAGGGAGCTTCACATAAACATAGCCCATGTTGAAGGAACCCTCATTCGTACCCTCGAAAGGCTGAACGATGAACATCTGATCATCTGGAGTCGCGCAAGAAACAAGCGACTGACCATTGCTGATCGGAACCCACTTGTGTCCAGCACCACCGATCCAGTTGGAACGGGCGAACTCTTCATGAACATTCTTGGTGATGTTGACATTGGTAGCCATGATGTGATCCATCTCCTCTTGAGGGAAGAGACGATACATGAAATCAGTAAGCTGATACCAATCGGTACGCATTGCCTTGGTGAAAAGGCTGAAACTGTAGGATTCCGTACCAGGGTGAGCAATGAACTCAAACTGAACATCATCAGCATTCTGAATGCAACGACCAGACTGAACTTCCTGCCAAGGCTGATCTGGATTGTACCATCCACGACCAAAACGGAATGCTTTCTGGGTCGGAAGGGTATTCAGAGGCCAAGTTTCAGTCTCAAGACGACCATAGTAAATACTATTTATGGCCATCTTCTTGATAAAGAAGGGGTTGTAATAGACCCTTGCTTCCCTAAATAGGGTGTCCACGTCCTGGCATGAACTAAAAGTAACGCCGTTTTGCGCCATATGATTAATTTGTTATTGGTTAAGTTGTGTGCCTTGAAAAGAGTCGCCTCTCCAAAACACGGTTTTGGTTATGAGCGACTGGCAACCTCGCAGGGTATTTGTTACTCCAATTGCTGATGTCAACCTCACACCCCGCTTGTTTTTTTACATCGGTCGCTATCCGATATGGTGCTTTGGCTGAAATCAGTAATTGTTAAAACAGCTACCAATCCAGATATGCGACTATTACTAAAAACATTCATATGCGTCAACTATATTTTTTTAGATATTTTATTCCCTCTTTCAATAAATCAATTGAATCATCAAGATGGCCTATTCCTGCATTGCATCTACGGCACAAAAGACCTCTTATTTTATTGGTATGGTGACAATGATCAACGCACAATCTTTCGGTTGTTTTGCATTGTTTTTTACAAATTGCACATACTCCTTTTTGTTGAATGAGCATTTTCTCATACAAATCAGGAGTTAATCCAAACCTTCTTTTTAGGTCAGCTTTTCTGCTTCTATCCCAAAATGCTTTAGGATTTCTGTTGTAACAATCTTTTGATGTTTCTGCATTGCGTTTCTTGTAATGCAAAAACTGTTCTGGGCTTAACCACCTTTCTCCATTTTTTGAAGATCGGTCGTAAGCCCAGAATATCTTATTATCTTTTTTACGGGTGTCCCCACATTTCAATCTCATGCATAATATATTATGCGTAAAATCTAATATGTCAACTATCTACCTTGAAACTTCCGAAACAAAGCGGCAGGAGTTTTTTCCTCTGCATCATTAGCTTTACCCGCTGAAGAAGATCCTATAGTTCCATCGCCAGTAGAAGAACCACGCATTTTTTTGATGGTTTCTTTAAGCTCTGCATTTTCTTTTTCAAGAGCGAAACTATAGGCTTTGGCTTTCTTAAATTTTGCCCCCTGTTGGAGAACACGGGTAATTTGCTCTGGAGCATAATTGCTATTCTCACGCAATGCGGCTTCAGCAATCATCTCATCTTCAGTTGTATCA
>CAIWMF010000152.1 GCA_903913785.1 uncultured Spartobacteria bacterium
ACTGCTCTTGTGTTTCACGATCATCACAGTCATCACGCATGCTTTGCAGAGTGCTTTTCAGTAGCTGCGTCGCACTGTTGATGCCACAGTTGCCTGTAGCATTGGGTAACCCTCGAATCCCATTGCAGGCTCGATGGGAGAACGTGTTTGGATCATAAGAGGCTTGTAAAGCTGTGAGGTTAGTTTTATCAATTTCCCTTAAGTAGACGTAATTTTCATATCTATCTAAGAGGTTTTTAAGAATTTTTTGCCGCCTCTCGGATAATCGAGTGACTCTTGGAAAATCATTGCGTGGTTCTCGACGTTCTAATCCTTCTGGAGCGGATTGCAGGTCATCATGTTCAGGCGTGATCTCATCGATAAGATGGAGTTGCTGACACTCTTTTTCTAATGCTAAATATTTTTCTTCTAGGGTCTTGAATTTTTTTTGAAGTCCCTTTAATTCCTCCCTGCTCAATACTTGAGGGCCCTTTGCTCCTTGAGAATGAATTTCAGACTGAAGATTGCTAATCTTCCTCTGAAGATCTCTCGTCTTAGATTGGAGAGACCTACACGATTGATCCCATCTGGAAAAAATGGAACTTCTCTCTTCGCTGGATAAATGATCTGGATGAAATGCTTCACACGCATCATTCGATGTTTCTTGGAGAGTTTCATAGATCGTCTGCAGGTCGTTTTTAAGATAGTCTGCTTGATCATTGAGAAGCTTGATTTCTTGGGCTGTGGAAGCGATTGTTAAGATTTGATTGATTTTACGTAGTGAGAGAGGAGCTCCTTCTTTGTATGTTGACTTTGCAAAGGCAAACGCGGCAATGTCTGGACCATATTTTTTTTCAAGGGCGCTTTGAAATGATTGGTGTGCATTGTGATTGGCTTGTGTCTCTTGTGGAGAGCTCAAAAAAGAAAGTGCGAGAGAGGCCAGGGCTGGATTTTTTTTGATAACTAATGTTCCGTTTTCACCCAAATGAACAGATATTTTGCTTGGTTGCTGATGATCTGATGTGCTTAAAGAATGGAACATCTCCTGCCATGCATCTTGGTGAGAAGCATTGTGAGAAATATTACTCATAGATCTATAAAATTATTGAAAGGATCAGAGTCGATGTATCAACCCTTGTGGAGTCATGTCATGAGACTCTTACGTGCTCATCACATGAAGTGGATGCATGGATTGCTGAGGCTTGTGATCTTGCGCCATGTCCTCATCCATTTTGGAAACTAAAATCACAATAGAGCGTGCTTGCACTAAGTAATTTTCTTGATCAAATGCGGGAGCATCCTTCCACGGAAGGATATCCTGAGGGCTGTCAAGAAAAGTATCCACACAACGACGCCAGGGTGTGTAGGAATTGGTGGAAATAGGAATTTGAAATTCAAGGGGCTCCCAATAGGAATTCATCATCATGTGAATTAATATTTTCTCATCAATATTGCGCACCGTTGCGGCAAGAGCATGCGAGTGAGGACTCAAGTCGGGACTATTTAATTGCACCCCATGCCATTGAATTGTGTTGTCAACGAGCAGTTCACGTAATGTCTTATCATAGGTATCGCAGAGATGACTGCGATCTAACCTAAAATTAATGAGCTCTTTGGTGAAGCGATAAATATCAGCATGTTTGTTGAGTAGTGACCAATCAAAGGAACCGATGTCACCGTCTTGACAATAGGCGTTATTGTTTCCTTTCTGAGTCCGTCGCACTTCATCTCCTGCCACAATCATCGGTGTGCCCACAGAAAAGAAGAGAATTGTTAAGAAATTTTTAATTTGACGGTTGCGTAATGTTTCAATGCTTGGATCTTCACTCGGTCCTTCTACACCACAATTCCAGCTGATGTTGTTGTTGGATCCATCTCGGTTATTTTCTTGATTAGCCTCGTTATGTTTTTCGTTATAGCTGACAAGGTCATTGAGTGTGAAACCGTCATGGCAGGTAATAAAATTGACACTCTGTTCTGGATTGCGTTCCTCATGTTCATAAATATCAGGACTTCCCGTCATGCGGTACGCAAGCGACCGAATACTATTATCATCTCCTTTAATAAAAGAGCGCACATCATCACGGAAGCGTCCATTCCACTCATTCCAGGAGTCTCCGGGAAACTGTCCGACTTGATAGAGTCCAGCAGCATCCCATGCTTCTGCAAATAATTTAACATTTGCTAAGACAGGATCTGATTCAATATCCCAGATAGTGGGAGGATGTGCCATCGGTGTTCCTAACTCATCACGTGAAAGAATCGAAGCAAGGTCAAAGCGAAAACCATCCACATGCATCTCTTCAACCCAGTAACGCAGAGAATCAATAATAAGGCGACGCACAATAGATTCATTGGCATTAAAGGTATTGCCACATCCTGTAAAATCGGCGTAATTCGAAGGATCACTTCCTAGAATATAATAAGTCTCATTAGCCAGCCCACGAAAGCAGAGGGTTGGACCATGCATGCTCCCTTCTGTTGTGTGATTAAAGACGACATCAAGAATCACTTCAATGTTGGCACGATGTAGTGCTTTCACCATCGAGCGAAATTCATCTAAGACAGCTAAGGGTGCTTTTTGTGAAGCATACTGCGGGTGAGGAGCAAAAAATGCATAGGGCTGATAACCCCAGACATTATGGAGTCCTGTGGGTGCATCTTCAGGATCAAAAGCAAAAACAGGGAGTAATTCCACAGCGGTAATACCGAGATCTTTTAAGTACGGTATTTTTTCCATCACTCCGGCATAGGTTCCTCGTTTTTCCTGAGCAACACCAGAGTTTGGATTGCTAGTGAAGGTGCCAACATTCATTTCATAAATAATGGTCTGACTTAATGAATGTCGCGGTGGAGTATCACCCTCCCAGTCATATGATTTAGAATGAACAACGACATTTTTGAAAGCCGTAGCACTGTTATCACCAGGTGCTCCCGCATCACTGCGAGAACGCTTGGAGGGAATCGCAATACATTTTCCATAAGGATCGAGGAGAACTTTTTCTCCATCAAAACGCAGCCCTTCTTTTGGCTGATAAGGACCATGCATTCTCCAGGCGTAGATTTGGCCTTCTTTGATGCCTGGAATAAAAATATGCCAGTAGTGATAGGACCTATTTCTTTCTGGAGTTAGATCAAATTTCTGACTAGGGGTTGTCTCCTCGATGGAATCAAAAAGCAAGAGCTCTGCTTTTTTGGAATGTTTAGAAAAAATACTAAAATTCACTCCATACGGATACACCGTTGCTCCAAGAGGGAAGCTTTGCCCAGCTCCTTGTTGAAAGGCCATTTTTAGGGTTGAGAGATGACGCGACTGATCCTCGATGTTGAGATGAGTTTTTTTGCGTCGAGAAGACATCATAGGAAGAATTCAGGTTTTTTAAGAAATATTTCATGTCTTCACAACATTGGAAGGCATGATGTGCCGCTTGCAACTACTTAGAGAATCGCATCGACCTTGTGTAAACGACGCAAGTGTCGCTCAGCATGACTAAAATGACTTTGAAGATACGTCTGGACAAGATCCCAAGTCACTTCTAGCCCCATGGTCCTACCTCCCAGACAAAGAATGTTGATATGGTCATCTTCAACTCCTTGTTTTACGGAAAAATGATTTTCAATGAGAGCTGCACGCGCTCCTTTAACTTTATTAGCACAGACGGTTGCCCCAACTCCACTGCCGCAAATAGCAATACCGCGCCTCACACGACCTGCTCCCACAGCCTGTGCTAAGGGAATGACATAATCTGGATAATCATCTTCTGGAATCAGGGACGGGGCCCCAAAGTCTGTCACAAGATAACCCAAATGTTGCAGTCGCATGATTAATTCCTTTTTTAATTCAAAGCCTCCATGATCCGAGGCAATGCCAATGTTCAAGGGAGACCTCTTCCAAAGTTCAATATCCAAGTGGCCCTGAGCGGCTCTATCGGCAAAGAGTGTCGCGTGATCTTGGACAATGAGACTTCCTGGGATTTGGAGGTCACGATTTAAGAGGTGGGCGAAGGCTTCTGTTTTTTCGGCGCCTGTCACCACCCAAAGAATTTTCCTAGAGCGATTCAACGCAGGATACGTCAAGGTCATGCGCTGATGATTCTGATAGATGCCGGTGATGGCTACATCCCGATCAATGACCTTTAAGACGCTGTCTTCTGGAATTAAGGAAGCAGTGTGTCCATCGGCCCCGAGTCCAAGGTGCACGAGATCAAAGAACATGGGGCAACCTGTTACCGACTCTATGAGGTGAGTATATTTTTGTGCAGCAGTTTCTAAATCAGTTTCATTGACCGGCATCGCATAGATTTGCTCGGTTTTAAGAGGAGCGTGGGAGAGTAAACTTTCTTGAAGATGTGTTAAATTGCGATCGGCTGATCCCGTGGGGGCAATGCGTTCATCTACCTGGAAAATATGCATATTTTCCCAGGGCACTTTTTCGCCTGCAAGGGCTCGTAGCATCATCCAGGGAGTCTTACCACCACTCACAGCCATGACAAAACGACCTCGCTCTGCAACAGCTGCACGCGCTTCGGCGGCAATAAAGGAGGCGGCCTCTTGGGCCACCGTGGTGGCATCGGGGAAAATGTCGATATTCATCATGAGATTTTTAGAGTAATAGTAATGATGCTCGTGTCGTATGATGAGTTATATCTAGCTAAGAGCAGTGATCATACGGTGAGCAGCCCCGCCACAAAGAACGAGTAGAGCCAGTGAAATTTCCTGAAATTCATTAGAGAAAGCTATTGTTTACTGGGGGTTATTCCATCCCCCTTTGGGAAGAATATGAGCGTCTGTTTCCTGCGGGCCCCAGCTATGGATGTCATATTGATAAAGTGGCGTCTTAGCTTTGATCACAGGATCGACAATACGCCAAGCTTCCTCAACATAGTCTTCACGGGCAAAGAGGGTAGGATCACCTGCGAGCGCATCGGTTAAGACGCGTTCATAAGGTGTCATTTCAATAGAATCTGGATCATGTGTTGTGATGAGTTCA
>CAIWMF010000153.1 GCA_903913785.1 uncultured Spartobacteria bacterium
AGGAGATCAGCATGAATGATCTCGTCAAATTACTGTGGCTATACTGACTCAGTGAGACTTCTGAGTTTCGCCTCAATAAAAAAATCGATATTGCCATCCATGACGCCATTCACATCACTGGTCTGAATGTCAGTACGATGATCTTTGACCATTTGATAGGGTTGAAACACGTAGGAGCGAATTTGGCTTCCCCAGGCAATTTCTCCTTTTTCACCATATTGACGATCCAGTTCAGCACGTTTTTTATCAGCCTCAATATGATAAATTTTAGCTCGGAGCATCTTGAGAGCTAAGACGCGATTTTTTAACTGGCTTCGTTCCGCTTGGCAGGCCACAACAACTCCGGAAGGAACGTGTGTCATGCGCACAGCGGTTTCTACTTTATTGACATTTTGTCCTCCTTTGCCTCCTGAGCGGTAGGTATCTACCCGAATATCTTTTTCATCAATAACAATGGGAGCATCTTCAATGTCAGGGACCACATCAACACTGGCAAAGGAAGTATGACGACGTTTATTCGCATCAAAGGGTGAAATGCGCACCAAGCGATGAACCCCACGCTCTGTCTGTAAATAGCCAAAGGCATGCTCACCCTTGACCAGTAAGGTGATGGACTTAATCCCTGCTTCATCTCCTTCTTGGACATCGATGATGCTTGAGGTAAATCCTCGGCGCTCCATCCAGCGTTGATACATGCGGAGTAACATTTCTGCCCAATCACAGGATTCAGTGCCTCCTGCGCCTGCGTGGATGGTTAGAAAAGCATCAGCATGATCAAACTCACCATGGAGTAATTGCAGGATTTCAAATTTTTCCACGTCTTGGGTGAGCGCTAGAAACTCCGAGTGTACTTCCCGGGCCGCATGCGCCTGCTGCTCGGGTGAGGTTTCCTCTACGGCCATTAACTTAAGAAGCTCAAGGTCCCTTGCGCGTTCTTCCAAAGCAAGGAGGGGGTGAAGTTTGCCGCGTAATTTGGAAATGCGCTCGACATCCTTTTGAGCCTGCTCACGACAATCCCAAAAATCAGGAAGCGCCATCCTGGCCTCTATCTCCGTGAGTTCTTGATTTAAAGCAGGAGCGTCAAAGAAACCTCCGCAAACTACTGAGGCGTTCAGTGAGGGCGGAGGCATCGAGTTGAGTCAGGTCCATGGACATAGGAGGAAAGTAAATGCAAAGTTCATGAAGTATGCGAGTTAAAAAATTTTCTGCTATAAAACATTGAACTTTCTATTTTTTATATATGGCTGTTTCAACCGCCAAGTGCAACAGCGATTAAAAAATAGAAAGGCTACATGATGCTGGTAATCTCTGAGGAGTTCAACCGAGGAGACGAGCATGGCTAGAGGCTATCATCATGTAACCAGAGATCAATGATGTGAGATTTACGCATGGAAGGCAAGTGGATGGTCGATGAGAAAAATGGCCAAGTAACTTGGCTGTTGTTCATCAACAATCAGTATGAAATATCCTGGTTAAACTGACGAAGAGTCCTTTTCATCATGCCGCAAAAACCTTCCACTTTCCCGCAGTGCTTGATCTGAAAAGGCGAGCATGGAAGCGTAGTTTTCATTCCACTGGCTGATAGGTAGCTTCATTCTTTCTACCCAATTGGACTGAGCATTGTTGCCGGGTTTGTTAAAAGTTTTTTTTAATCCAAATAGATCAGTGATCATGAGAATCGCCAGCCAGGAGCTGCTTTCATAGAGTGTTTTTAAGAGGGCTTGATGAATTGTCTCCGAGTAAGGTGTTAACCCGCATATTTCATACCGATCACCTGCGGAGACCGGGAAGTCAGATGGATCTTGCGTTAGACTCACATTGTGACTTGGACAGTATGAAACATACAGCCGTCCTCGTAATCCATCACCTTCCTTGTCACCATCAGGATTCACGGCGCCTCGCGACGAACCAGTATGAAATATCCGGGTTAACCCAATATAGTTTAATAATTCACGAATGTTTTTTTCTGCACTAGGAGCTCCTGATGTTTTATTTTGAATTTCATTTTGCCATGTTTCCCATTGTTGCCGCATTGGCTCGTGGTCATGCGTGCTGTAGGTTGCAATAGAGATGATGGGATAGTGGCATGCTGGAATCATTTTTTGTTCTTGATCACGTACCCAGAGAGGTATTTTAAATCCAGGAATATTTAATGTTTCCAGTGCATGAGGAACGTAGCATGGTACATCTCCTAGGTCTTCGGCAATGAGGGTGTTAGGTCCAGCTTCTTCTTGAAATATACGGAGCAAGTGAGTGCCTCTTTCTTCGTTATATTTTCTATGTTCTGGGGTGTCATCAGCATAATCAGTGAAATGAGGGAGGATACCGTTTGTTTTTCTTCGTGCTTCTACTTCGCTAAGTGAGAGAAATTCATGATTGCGCTTAGGTGGCCATGGAAAGCTATAGATACGAAAGAGTCCTAAGGCATGGTCCACTCGTAAAAAATGAAAAAACGATTTTAAGAATTTAATACGCTCTCGCCACCACTGAAAATTGTCCTTTTCCATCTGATCCCATTTGTAAAGTGGAACGCCCCAATTTTGTCCCCATTGCATTGTGAAGGGATCGGATTGAAAGATTGTCTCGGGCGGAGCCCCTCCAAATTGTTTTGTATCAAATAACTCTGGATGAGCGAAAACGTCAGCACTAGCAACATGTACACCAATGGGAATATCACCGATAAGGGAAACACCAAAAGACGCTGCGGTAGAAAAAACTTTTTTCCATTGTGTGATCGCAATCCATTGCGTGTAGGAAAAAAAATCACGACGTTCTTCCAAATCACGACGTTCCGCTTCTAGGAGATTCTCGAGCCAACGTTTTGCAGAGCTAGCGTTCTGAGCAGAGGGGTTCCATAATGAAAAATCCTCTTGGTTTCCGTGATGTTCTAAGAGAGCACGATAGAGTGTGTAATTAGCTAACCAATAGGATTCTTTTTTTTGAAAATCGTGATATTCTTGAGTCCGTTTTTCTTGAATGTTTCTTTGCTGAAAACGACTGTGGGCTGCTTTCAGAAGTTCTTGTTTGCATGCTTTTACAAGAGAATATTGGACGGTCTCTTGTTGCATTGTTTTAATATCATAATGCTTGAGAATGCTATGGTAATCTTGCTCGGTAAGATCTGGCATCCAATCTGGGTGTGTCGTGATGGTCGAGGGTTCTAGTGCCATTGCACTAAGAATTTCATACGGGCTATTGCTGCTGCTGGTTTCATGGATGGGTAACATTTGAAGTGCTTGAAATCCATGTTGAGCACACCAAGCAATCATTTCACACAAGGCTGCGGTATCACCAATCCCAAGATCATATTTACCTCTTAGTGCAAAGAGTGGTGCTAGGATGCCTGCGATTCTTGTTGAATATATACTTTCCTTGGTTTTCATAGCTTCACTAGATGGATGAATGATTTTTTGTCTCTGGAGAACTTTTATATGCTAGTCTTGCTCGCTAAGTATAGCTTTCACTCGCCTGTAGTAGAGTCTGTGTTATCGTTTCTAACATAAACTTTTTTTTCAAACCAAGCTCCCAATGCAAACATCTAAATTGAGAATGATAGCGCTGCTCTGCTTTTTTTTTGGAGCGACTCTAGCCCGCATATTTCATACTGATTCTGCTGCGGCTTGCGAAAACCTGATGGATACTGCGTCAGCTTCGAATTGCTCCTCGGGCAGTATGAAACATACAGCCGTCGTCGCAATCCATCACCTTCCTTGTCTAAATCAGGATTCACGGCGCCTCGCGACGAATCAGTATGAAATATGCGGGCTAGTTGTGTGTCCTGGAACGGATGCTGTGACTCTATGGAATTCACTGAACACCAAGCAGCATATTGCGCTCAATGAGGGCAAACAGGTGTTAGTGACTGAAAACATTCAGGATGTTTCTTGGCCTTGTTTTCATATTTATCGTTTAGTTCATGCAACTCCTACTCAGGTAACCGCAGTTTTTTGGGATTTTGGGAATGCTCCTCATTTTATTCCTCATTGTCTGAAGGTTACTTTAGATAATTATCCTGTTTCTAATATTAAGGAGGTGAACTATGAACTTGCGATCCCTCTTTTATCTAACGAAGTGTCCAAAGTTCTTAATATACTTCAATCATTGACGCATGATGGTGGTTATGAAGTTTCCTGGACAGTCCTTTGCTCCAAATACAGCAAGTCAGGCAAAGGTAGTTTGCTTGTTGTTCCTCATGAAAAAGAAACCTTGATTTGTTATTCTAATTTTGTGGACCCAGGAAGTATTATTGCGACTCTTCTGCGTGGTTATGCTGAAAAGCAGCTGCAACAAATCGTAGAAGCCCTTGTGAAACAAATAGAATACGAAGTTCAAAAAAATCCCCAAGAATTATCAATACAAGAGCAAGAGTTAAAAAAAGCACTTGAGTGAGGATAGCTAGAAATACCCGCGTTAACCTGAAAATTCGTAATCCCAGGAACTACGATTATTATTTGAACGCATGACAAGGAGAGTTGTCGAATATTAAAGATTATTATTCATCTCTTGGCCTTGTATGGTCTTTTTAGAAACCTCAAAATCCTTTATGCTGCAAGCTCAACAACTCTCTCCTCCTATGAATATTGGTCGAATAGAGACAAAACCCTCTATTAATAAAAGTGCTGATGGATTGCGTGGAGTTGCTTGTTTGAGTGTTGTTTTGCATCATTTTATAGCAGCGTTTTTACCTTTCTTACTTCATAAAAGTTATCCAACTGTTTTTGAGGCAAAACTCACTCCCTCTCTCTTTGATGATCTATTTTCATCGCCAATGACCATCTGGTTCTTGAGCGGAAATTTTGCAGTAGCTATTTTTTTTGTTCTCTCAGGCTACGTATTATCCTCGCCCTACTACAGAGAAGAGAGATCGTCTCTAATACTTAAAAAAAGATTCTTAGGACGTTATCTTAGGCTCAATCTCCCGGTTGCAGTCTCTATTGTCATCTCGATGGTTCTCTATAGTTGTCGCCATTACACCAATCTTCAAGCCTCAGCAATATCAGGCTCTCAATGGCTTGCTTACTACTTCCCATCAAAACTTTCTTATGTGAGAGGCCTAGCAGATATCGTATGGAAATCAATTGTGCTCGGTGATGCATGCTTTAATACCGTTTTATGGACATTGAAAATTGAGTTTATTGGTTCTCTTATTTTGCTCGGTTTTTATATTTTGAAACCAAAACAAAGATCTCTCTTGTTATGGATAGGTTTATTTTTATGCCTTTATTGGTGTTACGGAAAACAAGCTCTCTTTTTCTTTGCAATCATGCTAGGATCATTACTTCATGCCGTGCATATCCCAAAAAAATGGCATCTTATTCTTGTCATCACAGCTCTCTACCTTGGTGCATTCCAATTTGAAAATATAATTTATAATTTTCTTCCTCAGGTAGGACCTTTTAAGAAGAGTGATTTTTATATCACTATTGGAGCCATTTTATTAGTTGCTCCCATTGTTCAAGGTTTCGGTAAAAAGATTTTCGAGAGTGGGATTTTGCAGTTTTTTGGAAAGATTTCTTTTTCACTGTATTTACTGCATTTTCTAGTTCTTTGTTCTTTTTCATGTTCTCTCTATCTTTTTTTGCCGCAGACATGCCTAGGGCTCATTTTAAATTTTTTCTTATATCTCTTGCTTGCTATATCCTGCTCACGTTTATTCTATCAGTACGTCGATAAACCAGCGATCATGCTAGCCCATCGTTTCTCTGATTTTTTCATCAATTTAAAAACCTCCATGATGTAAAAAAGATCTTTTCAAAGAGGACTCCTCATGGGAGAAATGCACCTTGTTGCATTCAAAAAAAATACCATGAACTCACTTGTTACCTATAATGTTATCCCCAAGCTTCCACCTGCGCTCGAGTCGCTGCGAGAACTGGCTTATAATATGTGGTGGAGTTGGGAGCCGACGGCGCGGCGTCTCTTTAGAGAGCTTGATGTCGCCTTATGGGAAGAAACAAATCACAATCCGGTGCGGCTCCTTCAGCTCTGTCGTCAATCACGACTCGTAGAAATGAGTCAGGACGAAGGGTACCTCGAAGAATTACAAAGAGTCATCACCACTTTTCATAACTATCTTTCACGCAAGGATACTTATGCTTCAAAACATTCACCTTGTACGATTGCTTATTTTTCAGCTGAGTACGGGTTGCATGAATCATTTCCAAATTACTCAGGTGGCCTTGGCATTCTTTCTGGGGATCATTGTAAATCAGCTTCAGATCTTGGTTTGGATTTTACGGCCGTAGGGCTTCTTTACCGGGATGGTTATTTTAAACAGCAGATTAATTTGCATGGATGGCAAGAAGCAAAAGAGCTGAATCAAGTATTCCATTACTTGCCAATTACTGAGGTGAAAATAGATGATGAGCCATTAAGAATCACTATTCCAATGCCCGGGCGTCTTGTCATTGCTCGTGTTTGGAAACTGGCGCTTGGACGCATTAATATTTATCTCCTAGACACCACGATTCCTGAAAACACACCGGCTGATCAAAAAATTTCTGCCAGCTTATATGGAGGGAACAATGAGCTTCGCATTAAACAAGAAATTATTCTGGGTATGGGGGGGGTTCGATTGCTCAAAGCTCTAGGAATTAACCCGCAAGTCTTTCACATGAATGAGGGGCATTCCGCTTTCCTTTCCTTAGAGAGAATTCGTGATTTGGTGCGGAATCAGGAAAATGGACTCGATTTTTCTGCAGCATTTCAAGTCGTAGCTGCTTCGAATGTTTTCACAACACACACGCCGGTTCCTGCAGGTAATGACGCCTTTAGCGAAGAGCTCATGAAAAATTACTTTGCACAATATCCTCAGGAAGTTGGCATTTCCTGGAATCATTTCATGCACTTAGGAGAAATGGAAAGCGATCCAAAAACACTTTTTAGCATGACTGTCTTAGCATTGAAAACGAGTCGTTTTGCCAATGGTGTGAGTAAACTTCATGGCGCTGTGAGTCGTGGCTTATGGAAAGATCTCTGGAAGGATATTCCAATTGATGAGGTCCCTATTACAAGCATTACGAATGGCGTGCATGCGAAGACTTGGGCGGCGGGAGAATTTCATAAGCTTTATGAACAATATCTTGGTAATAATTGGGAGGATCGACAAAGCGATTTAGAATTTTGGAGAGGGGTCATTGATATTCCAGATGACGTTCTCTGGGAGTTGCACCAAGTGCTTAAAGAAAGGACTATTGAATTCACGCGCGAGCGCCTCCGTCTGCAACGTATTCGTAATGGAGAACCTCCTGATGCTATTCGAGAGGTAAGTCATACACTGGATAAGGATATTTTAACCATTGGCTTTGCAAGACGTTTTGCAACGTACAAACGAGGAGCGCTTCTTTTTAGTGATCCAGAACGTTTAGAACGTTTGCTCACCAACAAGGATCATCCTGTTCAATTTATTTTTGCTGGCAAGGCCCACCCTGCTGATGAGGAGGGAAAAAAAATCATTCAACAAGTCTACCTCTACTCGCGTGATCCACGTTTTAAAAATCGTATTATTTTTGTCGAGGATTATGACATCAATGTTGGAAGAAAGCTGTATCAAGGATGTGATCTATGGCTCAATAATCCTTTGCGACCCTATGAGGCAAGCGGTACAAGCGGAATGAAACTTCCACTCAATGGTGGTATTAATTTAAGTGTTCTAGATGGCTGGTGGTTGGAAAGCTATAATGGCAAGAACGGATGGGCCATTGGGAGTGATATTTTGGAAGGGACGGAGGAGGATCAAAATGAAGTAGATATTGCCAGCTTATTTAGTCTGCTAGAAAATCAAATTGTCCCGCTCTACTATGCCAAGCCAGATGGGAAGCTCCCGCTGGCCTGGATTCAATCCATGCGTGAATCCATGCGTACGGTTGTCCCACTTTTTAATACCCATCGCATGGTTCAAGAATATTACGTCTCTCTTTATGAGCCAGCAGCACGAGGTTATGCTTTTATGGAGCGTGATCATTTTAAAGCCGCACAAGAGCTGAGTCTTTGGAAAAATAAAATGATCTCGGTGTGGCCTCAGATTCAGGTTCTCAATTATCGCATTATCCATCCAATAGATCATCATGACTTTTTTGTGGGTGAAAAAGTTGATGTGGAGGCGTCTATTCATTTGGGTTCCATTGAACCAGTTGATGTTCACGTCCAAGCTTACTTTGGTGGACTTGAGAAAAATAAAGTCTTGCATCCTCATGTTGAAGAAATGCATGTTGAGGCAATTGTTGCTGAGGGCGTTTTTCGTTATGTTACTAGGATCCCTGCAGCAGAGAGCGGTGCGTATGGATTAAATATACGTGTGATTCCAAAACATCCCTATCTTTTGCAATCTCATGAATTAAAACTCATTCGCTGGGGATAGTACGTCACACTAAAATATGAATATGAATGGACATAGGGGATATCGGGTTAACCCGCATATTTCATACTGATCGTGACGAGGAGGCCGCGAAGGCTGATGGGGTCAGGCGAGTGATGAAGTCTGAGGACGGCTGTATGAGTACATACTGCCCGAGGAAGACTTCGAGATCAACGCAGCATCCATCTTCATTCCCGGTCTCCGCAGGTGATCGGTGTGAAATATCCGGGTTAAGCCTTGCCTGTGCATACCCGTTCCGCTTCCGCTCAACGGGTGCATCGTAAAGCTTCCTGCTTCACATGGTCAGAGCGAGAAGAACGATATATTGAAAGAATGATTTCACTCTTCCTGACTTATCAACCCCCCCGCCCATTGCAAAAATTACTTCAAATTTTAAAGCCAGGATGAGTAACTGGTCCGCTCAACTCAACGAATACTCAAATTTTAGAGCAGGGATCGCTTGTTACTCCGCTCACCTAAACGGTTACCTCGAGCCAGCTTTAGAATATTTACGCAGTGGTGGTTGACTGCTGTTTGGACTAAAGTTCTTTTTACCAAAGGCTCGTCGTTCGCCTCCTGGCCGAGAAGAGCTATTACCTCGATACCCCTCGCTATCTCGAGAGCGAGATTTGCCATCACCTCTTCCTCCTGGATAGTTTTTATGACGTGCAAAATGGGCATCCTCATGCTCGCGTTCGCGCGAATTTAATAATTTCTCCTTTTTTGGAAGTGCAGGTACATCTGAGGAAAAACCGAGTAAGAGGGAAAATAGAGCTGAGGAAATATCAGTTGAGTGATGGCCTGCCTCTAAAAGACGATCCATGATGACATCATGTTTCTTAAAAGAAGCAGCTTCGAGGGTCTTGATAAGCTTGGTATAGAGTAATTCAGCACGTTTGCCTTCGACTTCTCCTGCGGAGGGAATCACGCCGCGTTGAATTTTTGTTTTTGTGTAACGCTCGATATATTGAAGTTTATAAATATCTCGACCGCTAACAAATGTCACTGCCATCCCTTTTTTTCCAGCACGACCCGTACGACCAATCCGATGCACATAATCTTCAGGGTCATAAGGCAAATCATAGTTAACAACAAGTTCGAGATTATCAACGTCAATACCACGACCCGCCACATCGGTAGCCACAAGAAATTCAAACTCAGAATTTTTAAATTTATTCATGACGCGGGTTCGTTGACCTTGAGGGATGCCTCCATGAAGGCGATCTGTTGAAAATCCCTGTGCTAACAAGGCATCAGCAAGTTCATCAACCATGCGTTGGGTGTTGCAAAAAATAATCCCAAGTTTGTAGCCGTGAAAATCAATAAGACGGATAAAGGCTTCTGTTTTCATGCGTGGCTGCACCTCATAGAACCATTGTTCTACTGTGGGAACAGTGAGTTCTTTTTGCTCAATTTTTACCATTTGTGGATTGCGCGAAAAACGATTAATCAAATCACGAATAGGCTTTGAAAGAGTTGCCGAAAAGAAGACTGTTTGACGTTCCGGGGGAGTGCTTTCAAGAATTTTCTGAATATCATCTCGAAAACCCATATCGAGCATACGATCAGCCTCATCGAGAATAACCATTTTTAATTGGTTTAATTTGAGCGTGCCACGTTCTAAATGATCAATGAGACGACCTGGTGTCCCAATAACAATTTGCACTCCTTTTTTGAGTTCAAATAATTGTCTTTCATAGGAAGCTCCTCCGTAAATAGGAACACAATGAATAGAGCGCTTGAAAGCCGTCAGCTTATAGACCTCATCTGCAACCTGAGTGGCAAGCTCACGCGTAGGACAGAGGATGAGAATTTGAACGGCAGTCATTGCGGGATCAATTTTTTCAATAGCTGGGATAGCATACGCTGCCGTCTTGCCAGAGCCTGTTTGAGATTGTCCGACGACATCAACGCCCGACATGAGCATTGGGATTGCTGCAGTTTGAATAGGTGAGGCTTCCTCAAAACCGAGCTGAGCAACCGCTTTAATAATTTCTTGGGAGACTCCGAGAGCCTCAAAGGTACGTTTTTCCATGAACTGAAACGTATCTTCTTTAAGAGCTCACGTCACGATCTATATCCTCAAGTTTGCAAAAGCAGTTTTCGACTAGCCCGGATAGTTCATACTGAATCGTAATGAGGCGCTGTGCGAAGCTTGTTAGTACAAGGCTATAACATTTTTTGTAATGTCTTGGATGCATCAAAATAATCGATTGCTGTTGTGCGTGCAGCCTTAGCAAGACGTGGCCAGTCTAGTAAGACTTCGCGTGCTGCCTCGACCGCTTCTTCAAGTGTACGTACAAAAAAAAGGCCACTTTGACTTGTTTCGGCAGGTAGAAATTTTTCAGCACCTGTGGGTTCTGTAATAACAGGGCGTCCTAGTGCTAGGTAGGCTGCTGCACGGTCACTGAGCCAGCCGCTTTGCATTTTACTCTCTAGTTTGACAGCGGTAAATTCAGCAAGTGATCCAGTGAGATAATCATAATAGCGCTTTGGTGTTGGCATCAAGCGGTGGGGGGAAACAACGTGCCAGCCAAGTTTGCGAAGGCGAGTGCGTTCTAGATCATCTGGATTGAGATTGATAGCAAGTTCAAAAATAGCTTCTGGTACTTTTTTTGGTAACGAAAGATAAGGGGCAAAGGCAGCTTGTTTAGAAAAATCCATATAAGCACCCTCTATTTCAATCGCCCCATCCCAATACCATTGACCAATGGTGGTGAAGCGGGGGCGTGTTGTAAAAAGTGGTTTTGGTTGAGCTTTTAGGAAGGTGGTGTCAACGAGGGGGAAAAATGATTTCCAGGGGACAATGCTTTTAGGAATCAGTGGACTCATTGACTCCATAGAGAGGCCAACGGACCAAAATTCATGATGAAAGGATTGGCCCATTTCCATGCGACTCATCCAAAAAACAACTTCTGTTGGATCTAGGCTACAAAGTAAGCGGCGTTCAAAAAGCGTGAGTAAGGGAGCCTTTATCGAATAGCTTAAGTTAAGAAGAATGCCGCGTTGAGCTTCTTCACGGAAGCGGAGTCGATCCATTCCAAAAATCTTCATGGATGAAAGATCGTGCTCTTCAGGGTTTTTTTGCTGGAACGAGATGGGTTGTAGGAGGAGGCAATATTCGAGGTCATATTTCTTCATGCGACGCACAAAGGTCCTTACCCGCGCGGCATCATGAAGGGGGTCTTCCGTTTCTGGAATGACTTCAAGCCAGATGCCACGACGTCCGAGTTGCTTGAGACCAAGGAGGTATTGCAGTGGAACAGAAAAATTCCCTCCCCCCATGGGGTATTTTCCGGCAAAGCCACACCCAACAAAAACCGTTGGGTGAGATAAGGATGATAAATATGATGCAGAGCTCATAAGTAAAGCAATTGTCTTAGCGCTAGACCCCTGCTCGTTCTAACAACAATCCTAGGACCTTCTCGGCTTCAAAATATTCTCTTGCAATGTCAAGAGCCGCTTGTGAATGGCGCTTGTAATGCGCTTGAATCCGATGTGTGGCCTCTATGATTTCCTCAATCGTTGAAAAGCCAATAAGACCCTCGCCATTGCCGTAAAGACTAGTAAATCCTGTTTCCTGTGTGATGACTGGCCTGCCAGCTGCTAAGTAACATGCGCTTCGATCGCTAAACCATCCGGTCTGAAGCCGTACGTATTGGTCCTTAGCACAGGTGAATTCTCCCTTCGAAGAGCTGATATAGTGATGGTAGCTTTTCCAGTCGGCACTCAGATCGTGTGGTAGTATTAGACGCCAATTGTTCTTAGAAAAGAGATCTTGTTCATTGCTCTCTTTTATATCGGTAGCAAGTTCAAAAATCTCGCCGCATTTCTTCGGAGCTTCCACAAATTTTAAAAACTCAAGAGATTTGCTCCAGAGATAATTGGAACCCTGCCAGAGAATATCTTTTTTGCCACTGGTTGACCAATTGCAGATGGATGTGTAAAGCGCGTCCTCTGCCGGTGCTAAAGCCGATGGGCTCTTACACCAGAGATCTGTCACAATGGGTTGGCGGGTGGGTAGCCATTGAATATCATGAGCGGGAACCTTGAAAGTAGGGGTTCCTACATGCTCTCCAAAAGTAAAAAGATGATCGTGTTTTAGGAGGAATGAAATGGTTGATTCATTTTTTTGATCAATTTTCATCTGCTCAACTCCTGGATCGCTTTCGATATAGAGGAGGTGAGGAATAAGGCTTAAGTCTTCATTGAGGTCATGTGAGCCACAGATGTTGAGCGCAGCATCACACGTGCGATAAAGTTCAAGAAGCTCAGAGCGTTCCATGCCTGTTATTGTCAAAGGCTCTTGATAGCGGGCGCAGTAGGCCCATTTTCCTTCAAAGCCATGTTCCTTGGCTAAGGTTGCTAGGGTCTGTGTAGCATAGCTCTCATCACTGGAAATATCAAAGGTTGCCGGATTGTACGGGAAACGAGAGGTGTCCTCGACATAATAAACCTCATGCCCCAGGCGCTGTAGTCCGATGATATAATGCAAGTGCTGCCAAATAACCCCAGCAATAGGACAGCCTCCCATGAAGCCGAGGACGATGATTTTTTTTTTGATCATATTATTGTTAGTGGGCCATGGCATGATACAACCCTGCATATGTACCACCTCTTGCCAATAGCTCGAGGCCACTTCCTTGCTCAACAATGGCGCCATCTTTAAGAACGATGATATGGTTGAGTCGATGTATTGTTGCAATGCGGTGGGTCACAATTAAGGTAGTACGGCCTTGCATCAATTCAAAAATGGTTTCCATAATGATTTTTTCTGTTTCAGGATCGAGTGCCGAGGTTGGTTCATCAAGAAGTAAGATCGGTGCATTTTTAAGAAAAGCACGCGCAATACCGATGCGTTGACGTTGCCCGACGCTTAGGTGACCGCCTCGCTCCCCAACATGAGTTTTTAAGCCATGAGGGAGTCCCATGATGAAATCATAGGCCTTCGCACGTTTCGCGGCCTCGATGATTTGTTCGTTTGTCGCTCCCTCACACCCGTAGGCAATATTTTCTTCTACGGTAGAGGAAAAAAGGACTGTTTCTTGAAAGACCATACCGATTTGCTGGCGAAGGGAGGCTTTAGTGAGCTCACGCAGATCATGTCCATTGATGTGAACACGCCCCATGCAGGGATCATAAAAACGTGGAATGAGGCTTAAGAGCGTACTTTTACCAGTTCCTGTCCCGCCGACAAAGGCAACCGTTTCTCCTGGAGTAATGACTAAGTTAATCTTTTTTAAAACGGTTTTTTCAGCAGTGTAGGCAAAAGAGACATCGGTAAAGGAAATTTCACCCGTTGCTTTTTCTAAAGGGAGGGCATTTGGCAAATCGATGGTTTGCTCTTTCTCATCGAGTACTTCAAAACAACGCTCTGCTCCTGCTGCTGCCCCTTCCAGAGCCCATGCAGTATAGGTGAGTTGTTCAATGGGCTGATATAACATTGTCAAGTAGGAGGCAAAAACAAGCAGATCACCCAGCGAAAGGGTCGCATGTAAGACCTGTAAGGCTCCCGCGGCATACATGAGTGAGGTTCCTAGGGCCATGAGGGAGCCGACAACAAGAGCACTCTTGGTAGAGGTAATATTTAAGCGAAAATTTGCTTCTAAACTTCGCTTGGCATAATGATGAAATTGATCAATCTCAAAGGCTTCTCTTGCGAAGGATTGAATCATGCGTATGGAGCTGAGACTTTCTTGTGCGGTCGCTAAGAGGTCGCTTTCACGCTCTTGAATCGAAGTGGATTCATGACGTATACGCTCGGCATAATAACGCATGCTGAGCATGAAGAGGGGAAGGATAATGAGGGAAATAAGAGTTAGCTTCCAATCCATTTTTACCATGATGATAAAGGCCACTATCAATGTGAGCATGGCACTAAAGATGGTTGAGAATCCTTTATTGTAGATCGTTTGAATGGATTGTGAATCGTAGGCAACGCGATAAGAAGAATCACTGCTGCGCCTGGCGTCATGATATTTGAGTGGCAAGGATTGCAAACAGCTATAGAGATCAGTGCGCAGCTTCAGAGTTCCTTGCAGACCAATCCGTAGAAGCAGTGTATTAGTCACCAGGCTCAGCATGCTTGAGAAAATAGTAATGATGATCAGTGCTATTGAGAGAAGTAGGATTGCACCAGCTTGAGAAGTCCATCCAAAGTAATGATTGATGAAGGCCTTTGCGGAGTCTGTGTTCGGGTTTGTCTGATGTGTTAAAATGCCATCGACAATATACTTAAAGGGCCAAGGTTTGAGCAGATTCATCCCAACACCAACAGCCATGAGGATGATGGAGAGAAGTGTCTTCCATACAAACTGACGAAAATATTGAAAAATGCGCAGGTAAAGAGCCATGAATGAAAATGACAAAGGAAAATCTTGAGTGAAGTGGAATTCTCTCGTTTTAAAATAAAAAACTCAAGTGTAACGCAACGATACTTGTTACAAGTGAAAAATTATGAATTTTTACTTGTTCTTTTTTTGCGCAAGACATCGTTTTAGATCGCTTTGTATGAAAAGCGATAGTAAGGGTATTTCTTATTTATGCTCTGGGTTATACTTTCTTTTCTTACTCTAGGTCGCATTTTTTATGCTAGCAGGGGCTTTTTAAGCGGTCCTGAAGCATACTTGCTGCTCTGCGGGAAACGCCTTGATTGGGGATTTATAGAAGGCCCCGCTGGGGTCCCTGCACTCATTCGACTTAGTACTTCGCTTGGAGGATGTGGTCCTTTTGGAGTGAGAGTGTTATCGCCATGTTTTCTCTTGCTCTTATCTTTGACACTATGGTGGATTGTCTCGAACCTTGATGGAAAAAGAGTGGCTTTCTGGAGTGTTCTTGCTTTCAATTTGTTGCCACTTGTGAATGCTGCTGGGCTCGTCATGGATGGTGCAATGATAGTAGGGACGTTTTGGATGATCGCTCTTGCCTGGAGTTCCTTGCTCGCTAGCAAGGCTGCAACAACGCTAAGCTCATGGATGTTTTATGGCCTAGTCTTGGCAATCACCACTCAAGTGAGTTACTGCGTGGGATGGTTGCTTATTGTTGTGATAGCTATGATTATTATGAGGCAGTCTAGGTTTCCTTGGTTGGGTGTTGGATTGGCATTATTACTGCTTGCTGCAAGCTGGATTGGTCCGCTCTGGTGGAATTTTCATAATGAGTGGTTGCAGTGGAGTCAGATGACATGGGGTTCTCTTTGGTCCTATAATTTTCCTGCTTGGAGTCTTGTTCAACACTCCTTTGTGTTTTGGCAATTTGCATTCTTAATTCCGTTAGTTGTTTTCAGCCTGACGCATGCACTCTTCTTCTCTCAAGATCAAAAAAAAGAGAGTAACAAAAATCTCTCTTTCTCTCTGCTCTCAGTTGTGCCATTCGTGTTTTGTCTCGCAGGCGTTGGTCATGATGCCCCATCTTTGGGGTTGCAAATTGTTCTTTGGGCAATGATTTTGCCTAATCTCATCAATTTCTTTCTCCAAACAAGATGGAGGCAATATGGTGGCTTGAGTCTCTTATGTGTGACAGGAGTTATTTCCTGCCTCGTGATTTTTGAAATGATTCCCCTGCGCGAAAATAGTGACAATGAATCTCTCTGGTCTGTGCCCAGGAGATCTGGTGTCAGCGGCGTGCAAAAACTTGCGCTAGAAATACTCCGCTTGCGAGCACTTCAGAAAGATAATGCACCGGATTCTCATTCATCCTCTGCTCCTCCTTTCATTATTGCCCAGACCCCTGAGTTGGCCTCACTCTTAGGAGCTCTACTACCCATTGACTATCCGGAACTACAGGGTGCACCTTCAGTTTTTACGCCGGAATCCCCTGCATTCTCAAGTCAGTTTCAACTCTGGCCTCACTATGCCGATGCGGTAGCTTCTGGATTTATGGATCCACTTTATACGGAAGAACCGATGACCAGTCCTTTTATCGGGCATCGTGCACTTTATGTGACCAGTGAATTAGCTGAGGATCTGCCAGAAACAATCTCAGGTGCATTTGGAGCTATTATTCCTGTTAGTAGAGGCACCTTAGAGCGAGATCATCACTCTGAGGAGTTCATGATTTACGCGTGTGAAAACTATCAGATGATGTCGTTATAAAAGTTTTTTTAAAAATCACTTTCGCTCTTCTCTTATCTGTGTTACTTTCCATGCTCCTCAATGCCAAGGTAGCTCAGAGGTAGAGCAGGGGACTCATAAGCCCTTGGTCGGGAGTTCAATTCTCCCCCTTGGCAGATCCTAGGGCTAGTTATATGGTATTGCGCCTATATTTTTTCTTTTTATTCTCACCTCTAGGTTGGAACACATTCATCTAACAGTTACCCAATATGGCTACATCTAACACATCTAAAACAGCTCCAAAAAAAAATGACTCCGCAACCAAACGTGCGAAACAAGGAGCATTACGCCATCAACGTAACCTCAGTGTAGCCACTAGTCTTAAAACCATGGAGAAAAAAGTTCTCAAAGCACTGGGTGGCGAGGTAGAAGAGTTGAAAAAAGTTTTTGAAAAGCTCTCCAGTATGCTTGATAAAGCTGTTAAAAAAGGTGTTCTTCATAAAAATAAAGCGGCACGTAAAAAAAGTATTTTTAATTTAAGAGTTGCTCCTGGTTCGGCAGCGCCAATCAAAGTTGTTAAACGTGCAAAAGCTGCTCGTGGTCAGAGCGCGAAGGAAAAATCACAAGCTAAGGCTAAAATTAAATCGAAATTAAAAAAATAGAGTTCATGAACGAGCTAGAAAAAACCAAACTCCTTGCTAAAGATCTTACAAAGGAATTTCCTCGCAGTCCTAGGCAGACTCTCGCAGGTTATGTTCTGGCAGCGCGTACAGTTGATAAGTGTCGCTCTTTTCTTGCTGGTTGTGCCGGTGAATATCACTCTGGTTGTCCTTTAGACATCATGTTTCTTGATTTTATAGAAATCTCTTATGAGACATTCAAGGAAGTTGTAGCAAAAGGAACTACTGATGAAGAGATTGCAACATGGATCTCGACTCATGCAAAACAACGGCCTGCCATTGAAATCATTCGTTGGAATAATGACCTTCGTGGTAAAAGAATCAGCGAGTTGCCTGATGCGCTCCAGGAATACATGGAAGAATATATTCCTAAGTTCCTCCCGCGAAATCGTCCCGTGTACACTTTTTTTGATGTCTATGATATCGAAGAAGAGCGTCTTTAGAAGTTTCTTAGCGTTTTCGCTTGTATTCGTATGGTCTATTAGACTGTTTTATTTGTGCTGATTCACGCAGTAGCGTAACTTAAGTTTTAGAAAAGACTCCTAAAACAGGGTCCCTTCTTTCCTGTACAGCGCTATCATTAGATTTTTTTTCTTCTCTTACCTGAGAACTTTCTAACTATCGATCCTTTCCTGTGGAAGTTCCTGGTTTCCTAGCTGCGATGAGTATGAAATATGCGGGTTAACGTGGGATAAAGGGATTCCATCTTGATTGAGGATTTTTGGAGTGACAAAAATAATCAGATTTTTTTTAAACTTTTTATCAGATTTATAGCGAAACAGTTTGCCGGCTAAGGGAATATCTCCCAGAACAGGAATCTTCTCTTCAAATTTTTGGATGTCTTCCCTTATGAGTCCACCTAAGACTACAGTCTGACCATCATATACGGTGACAGATGTGTTTACCTCTCGAACAGTGAAGACTGGTTGATTCATTGTATTGGTTGTTAATGTCGAAGAAAAAGGAGTAACGCAACCATTACTTGTTGAAAAGTGATAACCAATTGTATTAATAGGGCTACCATAATTAATGAATCCATCAAAATCAGTAATCTGAGGATGTAATTCAAGATCGATCGTGTAACCATCAGGACCTATTGTTGGCTTTGCTTCCAAAAACACACCAAGATCTCTTTTTGTCCAACTACTTGGAAAAGATGGAGCAATCGTAGGTGGTGCTTCATGGAGGATGTTTCCTCCACTATTTGTTGTTGATTGTGGAATTTGTGGTGGAGTGTAGTCTGTGGGATAAATAAACTCATCAATAATTTTCACCGTAGCCTTTACCCCATCTTTTGTTGTGACATGAGGGGCAGCCATGAGATCAATCCCTTTTTTTTGATGCATTGCTTGAAGAATGACTTGAAATTGAGGGTTCGTGTAAACACCAGTAATACTAAAGAGACCTGCTGAAGAAGCTGTATCATGTCTATTACTCCCCATATTATCTATGACAGCATCAATAGGGTTTTCTTGGATGGCGCTATTTTTAGATGGAAGATTGCCTATTGAATCGATTGTTTTATCAACAAGGGGAGTCTCATCAGCGTGCGACACATCCAACCCACTTCTGCCGTTTACATTGATACCACTATTGCCAATTTGCAAAGCCCCAAGCAACCAACTTAATCCAAATTTTTCTAATTGATCTTGGCTGACCTCGATAAATTTTGTCTCAATGGAAACTTGCAACGTAGCTTTATTTTGAGAAGCCGCCATGAAAATATTAATGAGATCTATGTTTTCTCTGGTGTTACGGACAATGAGTTTATGCGAAGAATCAAAGTAATTAGCAGATGAACCTTCAGGAAAAGTAATACCTTCCTGTTCAAAAAAATCTTTTGCTAATGAAGGGGTCATATTTGCATGATGGCTCTCTTTAGCTTTCATGAAAATCGATGGTGAGCTGATTAAATATTCCTTAGTAATAAAATTTTCTCTACTTGGTGATTCTGGTGATAAAACAACAGCATAAGGGTCAATATTGATGGTAAGTCCTGCTTGTTTTGCCACATACTCGAGAACAATATGCATCGGAACATGCTGCAGCTTTAATGAAATATGCGGTTCTTCGGCAATTTCTATTTCTGCTTTGTTGGGTGCTGTATTGTTGCTATCCGCCATATTGCTAGAATATTCCGTTTGTAGATGTTCCTCTTCAGTCGCTTCAGCGGATTGACTGTCTTTGCTACTCATCATGTCGAGCGGATAACCATTTTTTACTGTCGCAGCAGGAAGATTGAGAAAGATATTAATACCCTTGTTGTTCTCATCAAGAATACAACTTCTTTTTCTTAAATAATCAATAGCTTCACTTAAGGGAGTATCTTCTAAGTCGATACTCGGAATCACTAGTGAGTCCAATTTTGCCTTCAATGAATCATTATTTATACCATTATTGCATGCGTCTTCTTGCAAGTTACTAGCCACATCCTGTTCAATACAATCAGTTTCCTTAGAGTTAGGAGGTAGCTCTAAGGAGGGTGCAGCACTCGGGTAGCCCCATGTTTTTTCTACATTTTTTAGTAGAGAATGGCGTGTGTCTTGAAGAATTCTCTGATGACTTCTTGCAATTAGCTTGGAAATTTTTTTTATTTCTAAAAGTGCTTTTTTATTTTTTGGATCAATAGTTAGAATTTTTTGGTAATCTTCTAAAGCCAGCTCATAGTTATTTTTTTTCTGGGCATTAATTGCTTCTCTTAATAGATATGAGATTGAATTATTATTACAATCATTTTGCGCTGCTAATAAATTAATATTTAATAAAAAAACAAGACTTGAATAATAAATAAAATATTGTAAATAATTAGTTTTAGCAGGTAAGGGCATGGTGTCTTTTAAATTATATTAATGCTTATTTATTTCATGGTTTTGTAGCCATCTTAATTATGTCTGCTTTTTTTTGCTGTTAGCGATTTAGATGCATTTTTTATGACTTGGTCACTGCTTTTGCCCGATGGATCTAAGAGGTGCACGGTAACAAAAATTAATAAATTGCGTTTCATTTTTTGCTCTGAAGAGGAACGAAACAGAGCACCAACAAGCGGAATATTACCAAGAATGGGAATTTTTTCTTTAACTTGTTTGATGTCCTCGCGCATAAGTCCTCCCAAAACAACTGTTTGGCCATCGTGGAGCACTACCTCCGTATCAACTTCACGGACACTAAAAACTGGTTGATTAATATTATTTTCTGTAAGAAGAATATGTGTTGTTGAAGTAACCATATTGGTTTGTCCTGCTAAAAAACTAGGAGCTTGAGAAAAAATGGGATTTCCATAATTAACAAAACCCTGAAATTCAACAATTTGAGGAGACAAGCTTAGTTCTATATTGTTATTGGAGGGATTAATAATAGGCTCTACTTCTAATTCAACACCGACATTGCGTTTTTTAAAAGCGGAAGGTGTTGTGGGAATGGCAGGATTAACACTCGTTCCTTGATTTTGAGGGATCTGAGGTGGTGCATAATCTGATGGATATGGAAATTCGCGTGCGATTCTAATGGTAGCTTTTTTTCCATTTGAAACAGTTATTTTAGGTGCTGACAGAAGGTTTACCCCTTTGTGCTGATTCATTGCACGAAGAATGAATTGAAACTGTGTGTTGGAAAGTACTCCAGCAAGTGAAAGCATGCCAATAGCTGATCCTGCAGGATTTCCAAATAATAATGTTTCTAATGCATGAGCGCTCATAGCTGACTCTGTCATTCTATTTGCTATGCTTGCAGAGTTGCTTGTGAGTGATTCTTTATTAAGAATATCCGAAGAAAGATTGCTCTTGTTCATTGCAGATTCTATCTTCTGAGTGCTTGCTAGAGAGTCTGATGTATCATCACAGGCATTGATATGACAGCCAAATTTAAAAGCTTCTAACAACCAATTAACACCTCTTTCGTTACTAATATTTTGTTTTACTTCGAGGAATCTAGCTTCAATTTCCACTTGTTTTAAAGGGGTCACAAATAAATTTTCTATAAA
>CAIWMF010000154.1 GCA_903913785.1 uncultured Spartobacteria bacterium
AGCCTGATGGATGCTGCGTTGAGCTCGAAGTCTTCCTCGGGCAGTATGGACTCATACAGCCGTCGTCAGACTTCATCACTCGCCTTACCCCATCCGCCTTCGCAGTCTCCTCGTCACGATCAGTATGAAATATCCGGGCTAAGGCGAAAAATTCTCTCCAGACAAGCGTTGGTCTTCCTTCAGCAGCAATAGCTAAAAAGAGTGTACCCACAGGAAGATCTCTAGCGGAACCTTTGGAAGAACCAATGCCTGCAGGACCAGCAATTCCAGTTGTTGCAAGACCAAATGTAGTTTTACTTAAGATGCGGACACCCTCTGCCATCGCCTTCGCCACCTCCTGACTTACGGGGCCATGAGTGTCTAGTACACTTTTAGGAATGTGTAATAATTTTATTTTTGAAGCATTGGAATAGGTAATCAATCCTTCTTGAAAGACCGTGGAAGCACCTGGAACATTTGTCAAACGATGTGCAAGCAAACCGCCGGTACAAGATTCAGCAGTTGCGATTGTTTGAGAAGCCTTGCTTAAGATTTCAATAATCAATGATTCCATTGTCTTGTCCATAGAAGTTCCATGTCTAGGTGGATGGGGGCATCTTATCAAGAAACTTGATACTCCTCTCGAGCACTCCTTTAAGAGCGGACATCATTCATGGAGAGAGCAGGAGCATCCCTCCAGAGCGATTCAAGGTCATAGAGCTTACGTAACTTATCGTGAAAGATATGAACAATGACGCTCCCATAATCAAGGACAACCCAGGGACTCCCAGCATAACTATCATCGGAAAAGGGAGAGCGATTGTGTGTTTCACGTATTTTTTCTCGAATAGAACTTGCAATTGCTTTGATTTGCGGCTCTGAGTTTCCAGAAACAATCACAAAATAGTCAGTAAATGTGGAGATTCCACGGAGATCTAAAATAATAGGATCTTCGGCTTTTTTATCAGCAGCTGCTTCAAGACATAGGAAAGGAAGTTGTTCGTGAGAATTTTTTTCTGAAGAATCAACGTCGGTAGAGAGATTTTTTTTCAAGATAAGTATGTACTGGAGGTGGTAAAAAATAGGAAACATGAGCGCCCCGAGCCAAACGCTCCCGAATTTCTGTTGAAGAAATATCTATTCGTCTTGCGAATAGAGCTCCCGATCTTGAACTATTTCCTCTTGCAAAGAAAGTAAAAGTCACTCTTTTTTTTAACATGGCGCTCTCCTTCCATCCTTGTAAAGTCTCGGCATGATCTTCTCCAAGTAGATAAAAAAAAGTTGCTCGCGGAAAATCTCTTTCTAATTCTCGAATGGTGTCAATTGTGTACGAGGGGCCTTCACGTCGGAGTTCTCGAGAATCAATACTAAAACGAGGCTCCCCAACAAGAGCTAACGCAAGCATCGCCAAACGATCCGCAGCACAAGCACAAGGAGGAGTGCCTATTTTATAGGGAGAGAGACGTGCTGGCAGAAAAATCAGACGATCTAAATGTAAAATTTCAAGAGCATCTTGTGCTAAAATAAGATGCCCTAAGTGAATAGGATCAAAGGTTCCCCCAAAAAGACCGATACGTTCTTGCGTCATCATAAAATCAACCTATAGAATTGGAGGCTATGGAAAATTTACCACTCGGTCAACTCCTCCTCCTTGGTATTCCAGGACCTACCCTCGATGAGTCTTTCATCAACATGATAAAGCATGTTCAACCAGGAGGTTTTATTATTTTTGGACGCAATATTCAAACCCCAGAGCAACTACGTGCTCTTATTGAAGCTCTCCGCAGGCATAGTAAAATAGAACCAATCATCACTATTGATCAGGAAGGCGGGCGTGTTTCTCGTTTGAAACTCCTGGGTCATGAACCTCCTAATGCACGCCAATTAGGTTCCTCGGGCAAATTAGAACTTATTAGACGTCATGGAGAGATCACAGGAAAACTCTTGAGACTTTTTGGATTTAATCTCGATCTATGCCCTGTCCTAGATATTGCTTTTGATGAGGATGCTGATAATTCTCTCAGAGGTCGCTGCTATGGTCATAGTGCCACTGAAGTTATTGAACGTGCGGGTATTTTTCATCAAGCGCTCCAAACAACAGGAATGCTTAGTTGCGGCAAGCACTTTCCAGGTTATTCCTGTGCTCCAAGCGATCCTCACTACGACCTATCTGCTCTCCCTCGCCCACGCGTGGAGCTTGAAACACATGAACTCAAAGTGTTCCGACACTTTGCATCACTTGTTGATAGCATGATGATTGGACACATAGCCTTTCAAGAACTTGATGATTCTGGCCTGCCTGCATCGCTTTCACCAAATATCATTACGAAATTATTACGAGACGAGATGCGATTTCAAGGACTCATCATGACCGATGACCTGGATATGGGAGCGATTATCAATAATTATAGTTTTAAGGAAACCCTGCGTCTGGCATTGCAAGCAGGAAATGATCTCCTCATGATTTGCCATCGCACGACCTTGGCACAAGAAGCAATAGAACACCTTGCCACCTTTCCTAAGGAGGAGCTTGAGCGAGCATTGTTTCATATAGCTCGTTTCAAAAAAAAGATGACACCGCCAGATCCATTTTCCCTTGATGCCTTCAAGAGTTTAGATGAGCAAGTATGGCAGCTCCGGGTTGATACGCTTGGGGCAGAAAAAGCAAAAGAGAGAAGTTTAGAAGACGGTAAACGCTCACCTGTCGAAATTTACTAATAATCCTCACGGCTCATTGCTACTCTACCTATCGAAAATCCAATCTTAGAACATCATTAAGTTTTAGAAATATAGTCAAAATAAATTTTATGTCTGCTACGACACTCTCCTCTCATCTCTGGACTGAATCACTGCGCCTCATTCCAGGTGGTGTTAATTCTCCGGTAAGGGCTTTTCGTGCAGTGGGAGGAATACCTTTTTTTGTAAAATCTGCTTCCGGTTGCCATATTACAACTGTAGATGATGAAACCTTGATCGATTATGTGGGAACGTGGGGACCGGCTATTTTAGGCCATGCCCCGCAAGCAGTCATTGATGTTATTCATGAAACGGCAAAACATGGTTTAAGTTTTGGCATTCCTAACCCGCTTGAGGTAGAGATGGCCAAAACAATCACTAGCATGGTTCCCTCCATTGAAAAGGTACGTATGGTCAATAGCGGAACGGAGGCAACAATGTCTTGCATCCGCCTGGCACGTGGGGCAACACGTCGTGATGAGATTATTAAGTTTGAAGGTTGTTACCATGGTCATGTTGATTCCCTTCTAGTGAAGGCAGGAAGCGGGGCTCTCACCTTTGGCCATCCAGACAGTGCTGGTGTGCCTGCAGCACTCGCATCCTTAACACATACCCTTCCCTTCAATGACCTTGATCAAGTCGAACAGATTTTTCAAAAAAAAGGGCGTCAAATTGCCTGTGCCATTCTTGAGCCAGTTCCTGCTAATGCTGGGCTCTATCTTCCCAAACCAGGATTTCTCGAGGGCCTTCAAGCATTGTGTCAAGAATATGGCGCCTTGCTCATTTTTGATGAAGTGATGACTGGCTTTCGACTTGCTCGAGGTGGATTTCAAGAGCTCTGTGGGATCAAACCAGATTTAACAGCACTCGGAAAAGTGATTGGCGGAGGCCTGCCCGTAGGCGCCTTCGGAGGCCGTGCAGACCTCATGGATCAACTTGCGCCAATCGGTCCTGTATATCAAGCAGGCACGCTCTCGGGTAACCCTCTTGCCATGGCGGCTGGTCTCACGCAGCTGCGCGAGATGGAGCATCAAGTCGCTGGACTCAATGGTTGGGAACAACTCGAAGAAAAAGGAGCTATCCTTGAAACAAAGATGCGCTCGCTCATTGTGAGTAAACCATTAACCTTCCATCGTATTGGCTCCATGTTTTGTCTCTATTTTCACCCTGGACCGGTGAATAATCTTGAAGATGCCAAAAAATCTCGCACGGAAGATTTTGCTCGATTTTTTCATGGATGTTTGAGCCGAGGTGTTTATTTTGCTCCATCACAATTTGAAGCAGGATTTATCAGTCTTGCCCATACATTAGAAGCACTTGAGAAGACTGCAGCTATTGCAGCAGAAGTATTAGAAAAAATATAAATATTTTTTTATGTCTCTTTCGCTGCTTTACGGTTACTTTTTTGCTCCATCTTTTTTTCTGTGAGTAATCGTATTGTTGTTCGAGCAAAATTTTTCTTTCAGGGTGACCAAAAGTTTTTTCTTAAAGGTGTCACCTATGGTCCTTTTGCGCCTGATTTGGACGGCTATGAGTATGGAACTTATGAGCAGGCTCAAAAAGACCTCGCCTCAATGGCAGCATGCGGGGCTAATGTCATTCGCCTCTATACGTCTCCTCCTTGCTGGTTTCTAGATCTTTGTCATCAACATGGATTGTATGTCTTACTAAGTATTCCATGGATGGAGCATGTTGAGTTCTTAAATGATCGCACCATTCGTACTTCCATAGAAAAAGTTGTTATCCAAACGATTCGTCAACACCGAGGACACCCGGCCATTTTTGGATACCTCTTGGGCAATGAAATTCCCTCTTCCATGGTTCGCTGGCTGGGAGCCAAGCGGGTCACGGAATTTCTCGAACACCTAGTTACTCTTGCACGTCGTGAAGACCCTTTTGTCCTTTATTCCTATGCTAGTTACCCTCCCACAGAGTATCTCCTGCCTCAAAATGTTGATTTTTTAACATTTAACGTCTATCTCCATCGCCAAGATGATTTTGAGCGCTACTTAGCACGACTTCAAAACCTAGCAGAGGAAAAACCTCTTATTATTGGAGAGTTCGGCATGGATACCATTCGGCATACGGAAGAGGAACATGCTCATATGCTCCGTTGGCATTTAGAATCTGTTATTCGAGGAGGGCTTGCAGGCACTATTATTTATGCATGGACTGATGAATGGTTTCGTGGAGGGCAAGAAATTTTAGATTGGAATTTTGGATTAGTGCGACGTGATCGCACTCCTAAAAAAGCATTAGAAGTGATACATCATTTTTTTAATACTAAAGATCAAGGGCCCATCACCCATCAAGTGCATTTAAAAGTTATCCCAAAAGTCTCAGTGATTGTCTGTAGCTATAATGGGGGACAGACCTTAGACGCATGTCTATGTTCTCTTAAAAAAGTAGATTATCCGAGTTATGAAGTGATTGTTGTTGATGATGGCTCTACGGATAACACAAAAGAGATTTTAGAGACGCACCCATGGGTTAAGACGATTCATCAAGATAATCAAGGCCTGAGTGTTGCTCGTAATATTGGAGCAGCAGCATCTACAGGCGAGATTATTGCCTATACAGACTCTGATTGCATGGCTGACCCTGATTGGCTGTTTTATCTTGTAGGCACACTCCTCTCAGGTGATTACGCTGGCGTGGGCGGCCCCAATATTTCCCCTCCTGCGGAAAATTGGCTTCAAGCCTGTGTCGCGGCTGCGCCAGGTGGACCCAGTCATGTTCTTCTCACCGATGTTGTGGCAGAGCACATTCCAGGATGTAATATGGCTTTTCATCGATGGGCTTTTGATCGTATTGGAGGCTTTGATCCTGAGTACCGAAAAGCAGGTGATGATGTTGATTTTTGTTGGCGCCTTCAACAAGAAAATTTTGTGATTGCTTTTAGTCCTGCAGCCATCGTTTGGCATTATCGTCGCTTTACATTAAAGGCATTTCGCAAACAACAAGAGGGATATGGAGAGGCAGAATCACTACTGCGCTTTAAACATCTTATCTTTTTTGGACCAACGGGAACCGCAAAATGGAAGGGTCAAGTTTATGGAGCCCCACGCTTTACCTGGCTCATTAATCATCCGGTTATTTATCATGGTGTTTTTGGCGAGGGATTATTTCAGTGTATTTATCCCTCAGCACAATCGGAAATCGCGGCTTATCTCAGTAGTATTGAATGGGTCACCTTAACACTCTTTATTTTTCTACTCTCGTGGCCCTTCCCCTCCTTGGGCATTGTCTCTTTTCTAATGCTTGGAGGCACCTTGCTCGTCTCTCTCTCCTACATGATTCATGCTAAGCTCGAACCGCGTTTTGATACCATTAGAGCCCGACTCCTGGTTGCCTTTTTAGCTCTTAGTCAACCACTCGTCCGTGGCTGGGCACGTTATTTTACCTGGCTTAAATTCAAAAGAACCCCTGAGTCTGTGATCTCTGCTAAAGAAAAAGATTTTTCTCCTAGCCGCATCAGAGGTTATTCGTGTCTTAATTTTTGGAATGAAGAGGGTCTGGGACGAGAAATACTTTTAAAAGAAATCATTCAAGCACTCGAAAGTGAGGGATGGAGTTATTCTATGGATACAGGATGGAAGGAATGGGATATTCAAATTTATGGAAGTTTTTGGTGGGGTATTCGATTGAGTAGTGTCACTGAGTATCATGGCGGACCAAAATGCCTTACTCGTGTAGCACTCTCCATACGTATGGTCGCAACGACTATTGTCGTTAATCTCCTCATACTCGGGTCCCTTATTTATCAATTTTTTATGGCATCCTCGGGTACCCTCTGGTACCTGATACTCTACGGAGTGATTTTAAGTACTTTTTTTACTCTTGCTTACCGTCTTAAAAAACGAGTTGCACAGTTAGTAGAAGCATCAGCTCAGCGCACAGGACTCAAAAGAGTCAAGGGAAGATAAATGTTCAGGCTATAGAGTCAAATGCCTCATGGCGTTTGCATCACATGCCCATTCTCTAAGCATTTCTCCAGCAAAATAAGTAAGAATCATCGAGGCACCAGCCCTTTTGATGGAAAGCAATGACTCATCACGCGCTGCATGGTAGTCGAGCCAACCAAGACGTGCTGCTGCACAGATCTGAGCATATTCACCAGAAACTTGATAGGCAGCAATGGGTAGTAGCGTTGTTTCTCGTATAGCCCGTATGACATCGAGGTATGTTCCTGCGGGTTTAACCATAACAATATCGGCACCCTCCTCTTCATCGAGCTGGACTTCAAGGAGCGCTTCGCGAAGATTTGCTGGATCCATTTGATAACTCTTTTTATCCAAAGGAATGGATCCAACCTGACTTTTGAGCGCTTCTCGAAATGGCCCGTAATAAGCTGATGCATATTTTGCCGAATAGGACATGATGGCACGATCTTGAAAGGATCGGCTATCAAGAGCTTGACGAATGGCTCTTACTCGACCATCCATCATATCAGAGGGAGCTAGAATATCTGCTCCTGCTTCTGCTTCCATAACAGCCAGCTTGGCTAAGACTTCCACAGTAGAATCATTCTCCACACGTCCATCTTCATGCAGCAAACCATCATGACCATGGCTTGTATAGGGATCTAAGGCTACATCAGCAATGACAAGAAGCCTAGGAGTCGCAGCCTTAATTTCCTCAATAGCTCGGTAAAGAATATTATTTTTCGTGAGTGCATGTGAAGCTTGAGGATCTTTACAGGCAGGGTCAATGCATGGGAAAAGAGCAACGGCAGTCATTCCCCAATCAGCGAGAGAACGGCACTCGTCGACAAGCGATCTGAGTGTGTGCCGGAGGATCCCTGGCATCGCTTCTATCTTTTGAGCATCTCCCCCTCCCCCATGAAAAAAAAGTGGTTGAATGAAATCCTCTTGATGCAGTTTTGTTTCCTGTACTAAGGCTCGAAGAGCAGCTGTATGGCGATTGCGACGTGGACGACGAAGGAGATGCATATAGTCAATGAGTATTAATGAAACTTTGATTTAAAATAAAGAAACAAGCAGAGAAAACAGTCATGCGAGAAAGATATAGTCAAAATGAATTCTTACTTTGCCAAGAATGCTCATAGATCCTTAAAAAATATTAAACAATGAGCTCCTGCTTGTTCTTTTGTTCAAGGTAGAGATCAACGAGTTTTGCAATAGTAAATTCATGCATCTCTAAGATCACTAAAAGACCTTGGATCGAGGAAAATTTTTGAAACCATCTTTCAAATGGCTGTTTTAACTCATCCCATGGCATTTGATCCATAGCGATCTTAAGAAGTTCCTTGTACATTTGAATGGCCAATTGAAAACATAGCTCCTCATTGCTATAGAGTTCTTGTTCTTGGCAAACATGCCTGAGCGAAGGATCAATAAAATGATCGGTATATTCATGAAGACCCTTCCGGTCAATAGGCAGATCCATCACCTGAGCAATCCTCCCCATTTGATGAGCAGGATTTTTCATCAGCGCATCATAATCGACAATAATACGACGATGCCCTTCTGAATACTTGAGAGAACTGAGTAGCGATGCAATCCATATCCAGAATGATTTTTCTTGGATATCTTGAAAACTACGCTCCACAGAAATCGCCACACTAATGGGATTCCTCAGTGCAATGATGATATTTAAGGCAACCCCTAGTTGCTCACAAATTTTTTTCCAAAAAGGGATCAAGAGTGAAGCTGTTGGGACCTTGAGGGCAAGAGGTTGATGATTGGGAATTTTTTTAAGTAACAATTCTCTGGCACGAATAACGTAGGGACTACTCAATAAAAAATCTAACTCTGCTTCTCCCAGTGGTAGAATTCTACGCGCACGATTAGAGGTACATGATTTTAACATTTCAAAATTCAATTCATGAAAATCCCGATCCTCCCAATATCCCGTTTTATTAAATTCATTGGGTGGCATGAAATGATTCCCCAGTGAGACACCCATTGTTTCCAGACCTTTTGTCAGAACACTGGTGCCACTACGCTTCATCCCAAGAACTAAGATGAGACTTTTTGGATCGTGCATGAATTCCTAACTAACATGAGGCAGCCTATTTTCTTGGAGATTGCAGGCTCTCTTCACAAGATAGATCGATTTGCCTTGGGACTCATAAAACGTACGCATGATCATTTCAGCAAGGAGTCCCATCAAAAAACTCATAACCCCCATGAGGAAGGTAAAAACAGCCATGAGAGGAAGTGGTGTGGTGATGAGTGGTTTATTCTTAAGGAATAAGAGTGTTAATGACCAGATGGCAAAGCCTAAACTTCCTCCCAAACTAATGAGCCCACAAGCTCCAAAGACATACATAGGCTTCTGCGCATGACGATCAAGAAACTTCACAACCATTAAATCCAAAATGACCTTCAGCACACGTTCAAGACCATACTTAGAATGACCTGTTGTGCGCGCAAAATGATTAACTGGCAATTCTGTAATGCGTGCTCCATGCCATTTCGTATAGATAGGAAGGAATCGATGCATCTCACCATAAAGACGAACCCCCTCAATCACATCTCGACGATAAGCTTTGAGTGAACAACCAAAATCATGAAGACGCACTCCTGAGATTGCAGAAATTAATTTATTGGCCATCATGCTCGGAATATTACGCTGAAGGGCATTGTCCTGACGATCACGACGCCAGCCAGAACAGACATCATATCCCTCGTCGAGCTTAGCTAACATTCTAGGAATATCTTCAGGATCATTTTGATAATCCCCATCCATAGGAATAATGATTTCTCCTGAGGCATAATCAAAACCAGCCATCATCGCTGCTGTCTGACCATAGTTGCGGCGAAAATGTAGAACTTTAGCTTCCTGATGTTTGGCTGCAATGGCATCTAATACTTCTGCGCTTCCATCACTACTTCCATCATTGACAAAAATGACTTCGTAGGGCTTCCCTAGGCGATTCATGACTTCAGAGAGTTTAGTAAAGAGTGGATGAATCGCTTCCTGCTCATTATAAATAGGGATCGTTATAGAAATCATGGAAAAATAGATAATAACAAGTAATCCTTCACCGGCGATGGGTAAAGAGTTTTTGAAAAATTTGCGAATTGTTTTTGGTAGAATGAATTTATTTCAACCAAAATGTTTTCTGCCCATGATCCGAAGGAAAAAGCGAAGTTGAAATAGTTTCTCTTCTATACCTTTGACGCATATAGACTCTTTTGGTCTTTAGCTTTTTATTTTTTCGATGTCTTCTTTATTAAAAACAACTCTTCTTCAAAAACTCAGATCCGTACCGCATCAGCCTGGTGTCTATGTCATGAGGGATCGATTAGATCGCATTATTTATGTTGGGAAAGCAAATGATTTACGCAAACGACTTGCAAACTACTTTACTCCCTCACGCCGTACATCGGCTGATATTAAGACCCGAGCTCTCATCGAGAGTATTTATAATTTCGAGTACCATCTAGTGAAGAGCAATGCAGAGGCAGTTCTTTTTGAAGGCAAACTCATCAAAGAATGGCGACCAAAATACAACGTGAGTTTTCGTGATGACAAACGCTTTCTCATGATACGCGTGAGACTACTGGATCCATTTCCACGTTTTGATTTAGTGCGACTTCGCAAGGAGGATGGAGCGCGCTATTTTGGTCCTTTCCCAAATGCAAGTGCTCTGCGAAGCACCTTGCGTGCCGTTACAAAAGAATTTGGCATACGCTCATGTCATCCTCTCGTTCCTACTGAAAAAGATTTCAAACATTGTCTCGATCATATTATTCAAAATTGTTCCGCTCCGTGCATCAACCGCGTCAGCCAGGAAGAATATCACGAGAGAGTGATGCGTGCCTGCACTTTTTTAGAAGGAAAGTCACACTCCATGATCACGTCTTTAAGAGAAGAGATGGAGAAAGCCGCTCAAGCACTTGATTTTGAAAAAGCCACTTCCCTACGTAATCTTCTTATGGATTTGGAGGAAACCACAAAACCAACGCGACGTTTCACACGCACATCACTCCCCAATAGCATTAATCCTGAAGCAGACATGCACGAGCTTCAAGAGCTGCTACAACTCCCAATCAAGCCGGAGGTGATGGAATGTTTTGATATTTCTAATCTCTCGGACACGCATTGTGTTGCCTCCATGGTGCAATTTAGAAAGGGTGTGCCAGAGCGCAAAAACTATCGACGCTACCGTATTACAAGCACTCAAGGCCAAGATGATTTCGCCGCCATGGCGGAAGTCGTGCGTCGTCGCTATCAACGCATCCTTTCTGAAGCCACACAAAGA
>CAIWMF010000155.1 GCA_903913785.1 uncultured Spartobacteria bacterium
AATATTACTAATAAAATAAAACACTCGAAAAATCATATTCATCTATTATCGTTGCTAACATTCTTATCACCTTATAGATTATCGCCTCATGGACTTAACAAAAATTCATATTAGCACTTTACACAAAATGCTAAAGCTCTCAGAACGCAAGGAGGAGCTTTTAAAGGATCTCAAAGAGCTTGAAGAAAAAATTGCCTCTCATTTCTCTCCACACTCAAATCTGATACCTTCCAAATTACAGATACCAAAAAAACAAACTCATACTACTTCTCAGAAGAGCTCTCAAACACCTGAGCCTGCAGCAAGAAGTAAACGAGCTTCACGAGGAAGCATGAAGACCATGATCTTAGAAGTACTTCAGCAGTCTGGTCCAGCAGGAATCAAAGTTCCTGAGATTGCGCGTCAGATTGGTGTTAAAAATGCAAATGTTCATGTCTGGTTGAGCAACACAGGTAAAAAGCTCGCTGAAATTGAACGTATCGGGGCAGGTCTTTTTCGCATTCGACAATGAGAGTGTTACTTGGGGCACTCGTGTCCTCGAGTATTAGATATACATTCCCAAGTCTACAGTTGATTCGCTCGGTACCACTTCAGCTCACCTCTAAAAGAGGCTATCCTTCGGTAAGTCTGAAAGATCAGCATCCCAAGCACCTTGTCTTTCATCACTATCAGCGAGTTTTCAAAGAAGTCTCATAAAATCACCTTTTGCCTCTACTCTCTGCAAAGCGCTGTAATACGACATAAAAAGCAGGAACAAAAAAAACGGCCAAAAAAGTCGAGGCAAGCATGCCCGATGCCACAGCAATCCCTAAAGATTTGCGAGCAATGGCACCTGCACCAGAAGCCAAAATAAGTGGTGTGACACCTAAGATAAAAGTAATAGAGGTCATTAAAATGGGTCTAAATCTATTCAATGCAGCCTTTGCGGCAGCCTCAGGAATCTCTTGGCCAGCATTACGATATTCGCGAGCCATTTCGACCACAAGAATGGCATTTTTAGCCGATAGAGCAATGAGGAGGACAATACCAATTTGAACATAGATGTTATTAGGAAGCCCCACGGATTTTAGAAAAACCACCGTCCCAAGCAGGGCCAGAGGAACGGCCAAAATAACAGCAAGCGGCGTGATCCAACTTTCGTACTGTCCTGCAAGCACCAAATAGACAAGCAAGAGACCTAGTGCAAAAACATAGTAAATAGAATTCCCTGCCAATTTTTCCTGATAAGACATAGATGTCCACGAGGTGCTAACACCTTTTGGGAGAAGAGGCCCAGCGATTTTTTCTAATTTTTGCAGTGCCTGTCCTGAACTGTAACCAGGAGCTGCCTGACCAACAATGGCAGCGGAGGGATATAGGTTATAGAGGGATACAATAGAGGGACCTTCTGATGACTCAGATTTCACAAAAGAACTTAAAGCAACCATCCCCTGATCACTTCCACGCGCATAGAAATATTTGAGTTTTTCAGGCCCTGTACGGAAAAAAGAATCTGCTTGAGCAAAGACATTAAAAGAAAATCCGTAGCGATTAAAATGATTCACATACGTTGACCCAAGATAGGTCTGTAATGTATGAAACACGTCACTAATAGTCACTCCATAGGTTGCGGCTTCTCGCCTATCAATGGTGAGCTTCCTTTGAGGTACTTTCGAGCGAAAGGGGGTGAGTGCCACTTGAAATCCAGGAGTGGTTGATGCTGCGCTAGTAATTGCATCAGCAGTGGTCTGCAAAAGTGGGTAATCAAACGTGCCATTCATAAGATTAACCTGCATTTGAAATCCCCCAGCAAGGCCTAGTCCTTGAATAGGCGGAGGAACCAGAACAATTGACTTGGCATCTGTTTCTCTAGTCACGATTTTAAAAAAATCTTCATAGACATCACGTAGAGAGCCACGAGCACCACGATGGCCCCATGGTTTGAGAATGACGTAGGTGATTCCTGAGTTGGCAAGTGCAGAATTATTATCCAGTGGAGAGACTCCACCAATAACAAACATGCTATCGACTGCTTCCACTTTTGCAATCTGGGCCGCAATCCTTCTCATCACTTTTTTTGTTCTACCCAGAGAAGCTGCATCAGGAAGTTGCTGGGCAATCATTAAGTAGCCTTGATCTTCGGTAGGAATAAATGCTGTGGGAATTTGAGTTAACCCCCAACTGGCAAGTCCAATCAAAGCACATCCGAGCACGGTCATCAGCATGCTTGACTTGACTAAATAGGCAACGAGTTGTCCGTAGCCTTTTTCAAGAGGATAATAAAGGGCATTGAAGAGTCGAAAACACCAATTGATTTTTTTGTTTGGATCATGAGCTCGGAGCCAAAGGGCACATTGTGTTGGTTTGAGCGTGACCGCATTGATCGCACTAATCAAAGCAGTCGTTGCAATAACTAAGGCAAATTGACGATACATTTGCCCGATAATTCCTGGCATAAATGCAGCAGGTAAGAAAACGGACATAAGGACCAGAGTAATGCCAATGATAGGGCCAAAAAGATTGTGCATTGCTGCTATAGAAGCATGACGGGGGCTTTTGCCTTGCTCGATGTGTTGCATAGCACCTTCTACAACGACAATGGCATCATCAACGACAATGCCAATAGCAAGAACAATGGCAAAAAGTGTCAATGTATTGATCGAAAAGCCAAGTAAGGCCATTCCGGCAAAAGAGCCAATAATCGTGACCGGAACAGTCGTTGCGGGCACAAGCGCAGCACGGACATCTTGTAAAAAAATAATGATCACTAAGAGCACGAGAAGACCTGCTTCCAGTAAGGTTTTGTAGACCTCTTGGACCGAATTATTCACAAAAAGTGTGGTATCAAAAGGAATGCAATATTCCATACCCGGGGGAAATCGCTTTACTAGTTCCTCCATTTTCGTTTTCACAGCTTGTGCTGTGGTAATCGCATTAGAGCCTGGTAATTGAAAAACAGCAATACCTGCAGCGGTATGACCATTGAATTCAAAAAACTGATTGTAGGTTTGAGAACCAAGCTCCACACGTGCAACATCCTTGACTCTCGTGATCTGACCTCCATGAGCAGTATCGGATTTAATAATAATATTCTCAAATTCTTCAGCTTTATTAAGAGGAGCATTCGAAGTAATCGTATACTGATAATCTTGTCCCTCAGGCGCTGGTGCTCCCCCAAACTGACCTGCAGCAAGTTCCTGGTTTTGATTTTTAATAGCATTAATCACATCAGAGGGAATTAAGGAGCGTTGCTGCATTTGATCAGGATGGAGCCAAATGCGCATCGAGTATTGTCCGAGCCCAAAGATGACAATATTCCCCACGCCTGGAACACGTGTGAGTTCATTTTCTAAGTTGATAATGGCATAGTTATTGAGAAACAAAGCATCGTAGATCTTACTTGGCGAGGTGAGCGCAATAACTTGCAAAAAAGCGGTGGAGGTTTTTTTGGTAATGACACCTTGATTTTGTACTGATTCTGGTAGCTGTGCTAAGGCCGCGCTCACTCGATTTTCGACAAGAATTTGATTCATATTAGGATCTGTCCCAATATTAAAGGTCACGGTTAGCGTGTAATTCCCCGTACTCGTCGAACTTGAGGACATGTAGAGCATCCCATCAACTCCGTTAACCTGTTGTTCAATCGGGAGCGCTACTTTTTTAATGATCGTCTGTGCAGTTGCCCCGGGATAAGTTGCTGTGACTTGAACTGTGGGAGGTGTGATCGGCGGATATTGTGTGACTGGAAGACAGGCAATAGCCACCCCGCCTAAGACCATGATAAAAACTGCGATTACATTTGAGAGTACCGGCCTCTCAATAAAATATTGTGAAAGCGACTCAGGTGAGAAATTCAAAGTGAATGAATTTTATTCCTGTGCATCTTGAATCGTGCTGAGCTCGACAAACAAGCCACAAGTTGCCCCTGGAGGAGCTTCTTGTCTGTATTCACCGACATTACCAGATTCAACACAGAGCATTTTTTTATAATCACCGGGAGCAAAATCAGGGATCAACTTGGCATTTTCTATCCAGGGATTCCAGACAACGGTAGAACGAGAAGCATGTTTTTCAATACGAATGATTCTTTTTTTTAAGCGGTCATGAATCTCAATGGGGCCCGTTGAGTTCAAATAGATACGATTCATTTCCTTGTTAATACCAATTACGTCGGAAAGTTCTAATTTTGACGCGAGATCTTCAGTCTTATCTAAATAACGATGGTCTTTGAGTCCATGAATCGTGACCTGCTCAATATCCTCCACAAGAAAGTAGGAGTGAAAACAATCTTCATAAAAAAACGATTCGGTACTCGTAGGAGGGTTAGTAACGTGGAGGTCCAATCTTAATGTCTCTCCCACAATAATTCGATACCTCACCTTCACTGGCAACCACCCAGCAGAGGCCATCAACTCTTGGGGTAGCTCAAACTCGAGCAGTACGAATCCGTCGCGAGTAATACCCACTAATTGTAGATCCCAGGGGTGAAGGCGTGCAAAGCCATGGGAGAGAGTCTCACCCTCACGCTTTCCAAACCAGGGAAAACACAACGGAATTCCTCCATGAAGCATGGCACCTCGAGCCATGCGCCCGGAGGAGCTCATAAAGAGCATCGGATCCTCTCCCTTTTTTTGAAAAGCAGTAACATGAGCTCCCTGCAAGTAAATTTCAGCGGTGCTGACTTCCGTGGTGATATTGATTTTATCAAATCCATCACCATCTTGAGAAAATGCAATCACACCTGGGATTTCAAACTTTTTCCAATGATCTAAAAAAGAAGAGTCACTCATAAAAGAGTTATTTAATCAGAGAAGTCTAAGGCATCTCAATCAATTTCATTCTGAAAATGCCTTGAGGAGCTGAGCCTCTGATAATAATTCTGAAAAAATCACGGGCTTTTTATCACCACCAGATTGATTCGCTGGATAAAAAACATAAAAAGGGACCCCTACCCTGCCAAAGCCTTGAAGGACCTCTGTGATCTCTGGGTTAGCATTGGTCCAGTCTGCTTTCATCGGAATAATCCCCTGTTTTTGTATCAGTTCTCTCACGGGAGCGCTTTCAATAACGCTATGTTCATTAAATTGACAGGTCAGACACCAGGCTGCCGTGAAATCCAAAAATACGGGCTTGCCCTCACTTCGAAGTTGCTCGAGAAGCGCACGCGAAAAGGGAACCCATGGGATATGAGTTTGAGACGCGGCGGGCAATTGTGAGGAAGAGCGAGTGATTTTTGGAATCAGAACGACGCATCCTAGAAGTGCTACAAACAAACTCAGAGAGATCGTCGTATAGCGCAGGCTTTTGTTTGGGTTAGCAAAGGCTCCATAGATCCAGGCGCTCAGACTTAAGATTAAGAAGAGTGTTAAGAGTGCCATTACCCCCTCAATACCTTGCTGAAGACTGATGACGGAAATCAACCAAAGATTGGTCGCAAGAAGGGGGAAGCCCATGAGAACTTTTACCTTTTCCATCCAGAGTCCGGGGCGAGGAAGCCATTTCATCCAGGCGGGCTCAAGCGAGAGGATGAAGTAGGGTAAGGCCATCCCTGTGGCAACCGCAGCAAACATCGTCATGATAATGCTACCTGATTGAGCAAAGGCAAAGCCGAGCGCACTTCCTAGAAATGGGGCCGTGCACGGTGTGGCCAGTAGTGTGGCAAAGAGACCTTGAAAAAAAGAACCCCAATACCCCTTTTGCGATGCGAGCAGATCAAGAGACGTCGTCGTCTTGAGTGGAAGATGAATCTCAAAGAGACCAAATAAATTGAGTGCAAAGAGAAAAACAACAAGACTCACAAAAACAAGAAATCCACTGTTTTGAAATTGAAACGCCCAGGTCACATGCCTCCCAGAGGATTTTAATATGGCCACAAGAGCCCCGAGACCTAGAAACCACAAATAAATCCCAGCCACAAAAGCCAAGCCATGAGCGAAGAGATGCGAGCGACTCTTGCCTGCCTCTTGGATGAAGCCAAAGATTTTAAGAGAAATCACCGGCAAGACGCAGGGCATCACGTTGAGAATAAATCCTCCGAGGAGACCCGAGAGAAGCGCTAGAAAAAGTGAGAGCCCCCAGCCGTGCGAGCCTTGGGGTATTGGAGGAGCAATTTGATCTTGAGCATTAGTAGAGAAAAACCATCCCTGGCGTAGGCCGGCCGCATTTTTTTTTATCAACAAAGCATGCAACAAACCGACCCCCTTCCAAGGAAGCGTTATTTCATCATACTCCCCATGCTGGGTATGGCTCACATGCCCTACAATCTCTCCGCGCCTCGGACACGGAAAAAGCTCATAGCTACATCCCTCTTCTCTTTTAAAGGAAATGAGATACTGCGCTCCTTCATGAGCTATTTTCACAGCAAAGGGAGGAGCCCCTGGAGAAGGCCAAAAAGCAGGCGAGGCAAGCTTCTCTGCTTGTGCTTGCTCGGAAGCACTCGCTGGGAGAGTCAATGTCAGTGAGCTTTGTTGAGGAAGACAAAGATCTTTGCATGCTAACCAATGAAGCGAGGCGCCAATCATCCATGATTGTTTTTGAGGCAGATTTCGAGGTGCTGTCATCCGCACGCGGAGGATCGCTGTATTTGTGTAGCCATAAATCACACTATCACCTGGCTCCAAGAACTTCTCTGGTAATGAAAACTCCATCTCACCTACCCTCCATCCCTCTGGCACGGTCCATTCTACGCGTGGCGGCAGCCCTGCATCTCCTGGATAAGCCCAATAAAGATGCCACAATGGCGCCACATCAAATAAAATATAAACGTCAAATGACTTGCCTCCCTCCACCTCACCCGCCGCAGAAAGTAAATGGGCCGTCACTGCTGCACTTCCCAAGGAAGAGGGCATCGAGGTCATCTCAGAGGCTTGTGTATCTCGAGCGAAAAGAGCGCCAAGAGAAAAAAGAAAAAATAGTACAAACCGTATCATGATCGTTATGAATCCCAATATTTGATGATGCGAAAAATCTAAAACTAACCAAATTTTCTATTTGCATCAACAGGAAGAGGGAAATAGTTTTTCCTTCATGCCGACACTCTCACTCATCTTTGGTATCTTACTCAACGCAGTTGGTCTCACAGGGTTTTTTGGAACGGGAGCCACTCACTACACAGCACTCATCCCTTGCGCACTTGGTCTACTACTCATCATCAGCGGCCTCATTGCTCGGAATGAACATCTACGACGCCATGCGATGCATGTTGCCGTTTTCGTTGCACTTCTTGGTTTCTTGGGAACAGCCTCTGCCTTTAGTAAAATTCCCCTCCTCTTGGATCATGCTGCTCTTGATAAAACCCCCTCCTTGCTTGCTAAAATCGCGACGGCACTGCTCTGTGGCATCTTTTTTATCCTGTGCCTACGCTCTTTTGTTAAAGCACGGTTGCTTAAAAAATATTAGATGATTTGATCGTGAATATTCGGCCTACTAATACTCCTGCTGCTTCTAGTAGTTGTACTGATCCTGCATCTCAGAAAACGCAAACAACAGGCCAGCTGGGGAATCATAGCATTCAACCAGTGGAGCATCAAGCGTCCCCGACAATTGCAAGTCAACTATCCAACGCGCTGCACGAATTTTTAGGATATCTTCAACCTCACTCACCTACCCCTGAAAGCACTCCTGAAAGCACGCCTCCTCCTTCTCCTCAGCGTTCCCGTACAAATTCTTTAAATAGTAATTCTTTAAATAGTTTTTCAGATGATGGTGTGACAACACATGCATCAAGCCTATCTTCCCCAACAACAGTAGAACCTAGTGAAGATGGTAGTGAAGATGGTGTTGGTCGAAGTCGTCGTTTGAGTGTCGCTTCCCTCGGTGATGGAGAAAACGAAGATCCCGCTGATGAACTTGAAGCATCCTATTGGACTGATGTACATACTCCTCAGCGTTCCCGTGCGAATTCTCTAGACAGTGCGGATACGAGCTACCTGCTCAATAAAATCGAGACGTTCATCGCTGAGCAACAGCTCACTACAGAGGATGCAGACACGCTGCGCCAAGGTGCAATTGTGCGTCATGTTACATTTGATCCCAAAGATTATAGTGCTCAATTTACTTTTCATCAGCTCATTGAGACTGATCCAGCTTCTCTCGCGGCTGCTGTTTTTAATCCAGAAAATGGAACGCGTTTTATCCCCAGGTGCGACACGGTAGATAAGATTAAGTCCAACGACAACACCACTAGTGCAGAGTATAAGATTAAGGGACTTGAAGCATATGGATATGTATTTTTTTATTATACTCTCAACTTAACAAATGAATTAACTCGATTAGAGAATCAAGATGGTTACAAGGTGGTATCAACTTTACAACAACAGACTGGCAGTGAAAGCAGCCTGCTTCAAAATTTTACGACATCACTCGAAGTGCAGGATGGCTCGATCTCAGATTTAGCGTCCAAGAGTCTTGTCACCTACAAGGGAAACTTACAACTGCACCCTACCGTTGGGGATCTTGTTCAGGAAGCACTTAGCTTCCTTAAAAAAGATCCTGCTCACACACTACAATCTAAGCTGACCAAAGTTTTCACGCAGCAAACAGCTCTAGCAGAGCTACCAGTAACATCAGAAAACTCTTCACTCTTTATCACAGCGATACAAGCAATGGACAGGGGCTCATTAAGACTAGAGCATGTTCAATAAAGTTGTAGCCGCGGTTGTGCGTGCTGTACTCCGGTAATCGGGTCCTCGAGTATTAGATATACACTGCCAAGTCTGCGCTCCTCGTTCCTAGCACTCCACCCTGCCATCATTTTTTTAAAACGCTCTCATTCATGGAAAAACCTAAGCTCTGTTCGTTTTATTCTCCTATTTCATGAATCTCTCTACTCGCCTCCGCGCACTGGGTGAAGCCGCACAAAAAGCCGCTCCAGTGCTTGCAATACTCACGACAGTAGACAAAAACCATGCTCTTCTCTTGATCGCCTCGGAGCTTATCCATGCGACCAAGGAACTATTATCTGCCAATCTCCAGGACCTCACACTTGCGACTCACCATGGCGTAGCTCCTGCTATGATCGACCGGTTGCGCCTGAGTCAAGAGAGTATTGAGGCCATGGCCGAGAGCGTTCGTGTGGCAGCTGGCCTGCCGGATCCTGTAGGAAAGGTCTTAACATCATGGACGCGAGAGGATGGACTAGAATTTCAAAAAATTAGTATCCCTATTGGCGTGATTGGGATCATTTATGAATCTCGTCCCAATGTCACCTCTGATGCCGCGATCCTATCTCTCAAGGCAGGCAATGCAACGATCCTGCGTGGAGGTTCTGAAGCCTTTCATTCCAATCAAGCCATTGCTGCGTGCTTAGAGCGCGCGCTCATCAAAGCGGGCCTTCCTGCCACCGCCATTCAGCTTGTTCAGACGACCGATCGCGAGGCGGTTCGTATCCTCTGTGAAATGGATGAATATATTGATTGCATGATCCCACGAGGTGGCAAGGGCCTGATCCAGATGGTGAAAACCCATGCACGCATGCCTGTGATTAAACATGATGATGGTATTTGTGCTGCATTTGTGGATGCCTCAGCGGACCTCCTCATGGCAGAAAAGATTCTTCTTAATGCGAAGTGTCAACGCCCTAGTGCGTGTAATGCGATTGAAACAGTTTTACTTGATGAGCATGTTGCTCCTGCCTTCTTAGATCGCGTGGGTGAGGCCTTACTTGAAGCTGGGGTCACGCTCTACCTTGATGAGGCAAGTATGAAGGCACTTCCTCAAAGGCTCAAAAAAAGTTTTCCCTCGCAGCTCCAAGAGGCCCGAGAGGAGGATTTTCGCCGAGAGTTTCTAGCCCTGAGCGTAGCAATAAAAGTCGTGAGCTCACTCGAGGAAGCCATCACGCATATAGCAAGTCATGGCTCACACCATAGCGACCTCATTATCACGGAAAATAAACATCATGCTGAA
>CAIWMF010000156.1 GCA_903913785.1 uncultured Spartobacteria bacterium
GCGTCAGCTTCGAATTGCTCCTAGCCCGGATATTTCATACTGATCGTGACGAGGAGACTGCGAAGGCGGATGGGGTAAGGCGAGTGATGAAGTCTGACGACGGCTGTATGAGTCCATACTGCCCGAGGAAGACTTCGAGCTTGGGCGCAGCATCCATCAGTCTTCGCGGTCTCCGCAGTAGATGAGTATGAAATATGCGGGCTAGCCATCATGCAGAGGGCAGCAGCGAAAAGGGGGACTTCATGTTCATGCGGAGGGAAAAATAGCAGGCAATCCTAGCAAGTAAAGTTGATTTTGATCGCAAGAATCGACTCATTAATGAGGAGAGCACTACCAGGGCGTGAGGTGGGAGATATAACTTCTCGAGTTGATTATGAGTATGCTGTTTACTCACAAAAGCTCCCCTTGCAGCACAGTCAGCGAGAAATGCACGGATCCCCCGCCCAGCAGTCAACATGGAGAGAAATAAAATACCTTTTCTTGCAACTTTTTATTTCTCTGATATAAACAAGGGTTTACTCATGGCAAAAGAAGCAGTTATTACTACCGATGGAGTCGTTGTGGAGGTACTCCCTGGCACGATGTTCCGTGTACGCTTGTCCAATGGACATGTTGTCTTGTCTCATATTTCAGGAAAGATGCGTAAGCATTTTATCCGTATTGTGCCTGGGGATAAGGTGACAGTAGAAATGTCCTCTTACGATCTGACCAAGGCACGTATTATTTTTCGCACAGCATAATGTTATGAATATTCCCGATGCAGCATTGTTGCGCAAAGCTATTGAAATAAAAACCGAGCTTGAGGATCTTGAGCGCCAGCTCGAGGAGCTACTACATTTTTCATCGATAGAGACACCAGGGGAAACATCAGCACGCATTTCAAAAACGACAAAAAAATCACTCGATACTATTCCAACAAAAGCACGCCATATTCTTCAAGGTAACAATCCTGAGGTAACTCCAGCAACCGACCTCCCGGCATCTCATACGACCGAGGTTTTCGATCCATCTGAAAACAAAGATGAAGCCGAGCTCTCACACGAGGTTGTTGGGATGCTTTCTTCTTCTTCTAAGCCTCATCAAGAAACCGTATTGCTCGTTGAGGAACAGAGTGAGGCTCCATCTTCCGCTCCTGAAAAGGAAGAATCATCTTCCGCTCCTGAAAAGGAAGAATCATCTTCCTTAGAACCCACGCATGAGCAAGACCCTCATGCACGCGAGAGTTATTATTCTTCTCCTGAGGCTGTTTCTGAGGCTCCCTATTTGCCTGAAGGTCTTGTTGATGACACAACTGCTGCTCCTGAGGCTTCTGCCGAGACTCCCACGTCCTCTCAGAATGAGCCTCACGACTTAGTCTTCTAAAAATGGCCTCTTGCCAACATTAGAGGTGAGACATTAGCTTCTTTCCCATAGCATGTCCAAGCGCCTTGTTGCAGCTACGATTGCTGAACTCTTACTGAAGGCAGGAGAGCATTGGGGGGATAAACCAGCGTTTGCCACACGTGCTAAACAGGGAAATATTTTTCAAACAGTCAGCTATCAATCCTGGTCGAGACGAGCAAAAAATCTTGCAACTGCATTAATTGATCTAGGCGTCCATGCGAGCGATCATGTCGCGCTCATCAGTGATAATCGCTTTGAGTGGATGTTGGCTAGTGCTGCCATTCAATATTGTGGTGCTGCAGATGTTCCTCGTGCCAGTGACATGACTCCTGCTGAGATGCTCTACATTCTTCATCATGCTGATGTGCAGGTTCTTTTTGTAGAAAACCAAGCGACACTTGAAAAATTAGAGTCGATCCGCGTGCAGCTTCCCTTGTTAAAAAAAGTGATTCTCATGGATGTGGCTTCTAGAGCGAGTCCTGAGGGTATTTTTTTCCTGCACGAACTAGAAGATCACGGTCGTCAACTACGCCATGAAGGCGACCGACGTGTTGAAGAGCGCTGTGTAAGGATCGTTCCAGAAAATCTCTCGACCATCATTTATACCTCTGGCACAACGGGTATTCCCAAAGGTGTTCCCATAACACACGCGGCACTCTGTTCACAGATAGACAATCTAACCTTTTCCCTTTCTAAAGAGGAAAGAGCCCTTTCTATTCTTCCTATTTGGCATAGCTACGAACGTATTTTTGAAATATTGGTAATTAGCTACGGGGCCACACTCTACTATAGTTCGATACGGCATCTTAAAAATGATCTTATGATCGTCAAACCGACCGTCATGGCTTCAGCGCCACGTCTCTGGGAGGTTCTCTATGAGCGTATGATGGCTCATGTTTCTAACCAAGATGTGATGAAACGATGGTTATTTTCTCTTGCGCGTGGTTCTGCACACTGGGTCCGTCATGCATGGCGCTTTTTTTTAGGACAAGAACTCAAGCTTACAGAACGTTCATGGCTCGAGTCTCTCCGACTAGCCTTAGGACATGGGTTGCGATTAGGATTAGGCTTCCTTCCCTTCTTAGTACTTAATAAAACGCTCTTGGCCAGACTGCGCATGGTTGTGGGTGGATGTTTTCGGGCCACCATTTCAGGAGGAGGCGCTCTACCTCCTTATATTGATTCTTTTTTTTATGACATTGGGATCCAGATTTTTGAAGGTTACGGCTTAACCGAAAGCTCTCCAGTTCTGGCAGTGCGAACGGAAGACAATTTTGTCCTAGGTACTGTTGGCCCCCCTTTGCCAAAGACGGAAATTAAAATTCATGATCTTGTGAGCGGAGAAATTCTTTATCCAAATGGGAATCGTGCAGATCTTGGACGAGGACTTTCTGGTGAAATCTACGCACGTGGCCCCCAAATCATGAAGGGATACCACAAGGATCCTCACACATCTGCTCTGATCCTAAAAGAAGGATGGTTGAAAACAGGAGATATTGGGATGATGACTTTTAATAACTGTTTAAAAATTATTGGTCGCTGCAAGGAAACGATTGTTCTAAAAAGTGGAGAAAATGTGGAACCTCTTCCCATTGAGTCACGACTCTTAGAGTCGCCCTTAATTGAACAATGCATGGTTGTTGGGCAGGATCAAAAACATCTTGGAGTATTGCTCTTGCCTTCACTGCATGGTTTCTTGAAGCTCGGTTGGAGCGTCACTTGCTTAGAGGAGCTCGTGCATTATGAGGCCTTGCGCCCGGTGCTCCACCAGGAAGTACAACGTCTTATTAGTACTGCTCATGGATTTAAACGCTTCGAGCGCATAGGCTGTGTGGCACTTCTTTCTAAGCCTTTTCAACTCGGAGAAGAACTCACAGCCACCTATAAATTAAAACGGCACGTCATCTTTCAAGAGTATCACGATCTTATTACTCAAATGTATGAAACTTAAAATTTCTGATGCGTACGCAGTCGCTGCTATTCTTGAAAAGATCGCACAGCTTCTCGAATTAAAAGGCGAAAACCCCTTTAAGGTTCGTGCTTATTTACATGCGGCACGTTCGCTAGAAGGTCTTTCTAAGCCATTAGAAGAACTTGTGAGAGAGCATAGTATTGGCTCTATTGAGGGTATTGGCAAAGCACTCGAAGAAAAAATTCTAGAGCTTGTTCATACAGGAGACCTTGCCTACTACAAGGAGCTACGTGCAGAATTTCCTACCTCTCTTTTTGAACTCTTCGAGCTTCAGGGATTAGGGGCTAAAAAAATTCGTCATCTCTATGAAGAACTTCATGTTAATTCTATTGATGCACTAGAAAAGGCGTGCCTCTGCGGTCAAATCGCCTTATTACCAGGTTTTGGAGAAAAATCTGCAGCCAATTTTCAAAAAGCAATCGCCTTGTATCGTCGAGGCATTGGGAAATTCCGAATCGATCAAGTCACGCTACTTGCCACGATCTTGATGCGAGATTTACGAGCACATCCTGCTGTGGGTCAATGTGAGAGTGCTGGAAGTTTTCGGCGTCGCAAGGAGATCATTGGTGATCTTGATCTGCTTATTTCCTCGA
>CAIWMF010000157.1 GCA_903913785.1 uncultured Spartobacteria bacterium
TAGATAAATCCTCGTGCTTAATTGGAATCTTCTGAACTAATGAGACTGGAGTCCCATCTAAGTAATGCGTTTTAGATTCTGGTCTTTCCGTTCCAGAAATGGACGTATTTTCTCCCCTAATACTACTTGGGGTCAAGGGAGTCTTAGATGTTGGTAGAGATGTTGACATAGTTTTTATTGGTTTTTAAGTGTTGATAAAATGCTTGCTGCTCCTTGAGGTGATCTTTTTCTCGTGATTGAAAAGGTTCGATTGGTCTTCTCCTTTTCTCATGGGATATATGGCGTTAAAAAAAAGACAAGTAGTTTTCCTAAATCCCTTTATGAAATAGAGCAGGATGGAAGATTTTCAAAGCCCCATAAGTCTTGATCCACCTGTTTTCTTGTTGCTAATAACTGCTGCGCGTGTGCGCTAGTTTCGAAATGAAGGTAATTATAACTTGTGAACTCTTGAGAAACGTTATTAAGACATTTGCAATAGTCCTGAAGATTCGTTGCGTGCTTCATGATAGCGGCTTTCTGGCTAGGATTTTTTTTGTAGTAATCGAACAACTTTTGACAAAATTGCGCGCCTTTTTTGTATTCTTGATTGAGACTGCATCTATCTCGAAAGGTCTCGATACTATGATTGGGATAGCCTTCTGGAAAATCAAAAGATTGCCGAAGAGTGAACTGTTGATCTTGTCCTTTGAGAAAATCTGCTTGGAGATTTAGAATCCTGGCTCTATCTTCAGCACCATTTGCATTAAATGTACGTGCTAAGTTACGTAACTGATTGACTTGTTTTCCTAAATCAGAGACTTTGATATCTTCCTGTTCTGCAGAGGTAAGGTGACCAGCTAAAAGTGGTGCCGAGGGTTCTCTGTTAGCTTCCACCTGAGGCTGCTTTTTTAAGGGAAGAAACCCTGCCTTGTTGACTTGAGCAGGAGTCGGTTTGCAACCACCTAAAGATGATGATACTGGCACCCCATGGAATGCGCCCTCTGTTGACTCTTGTTGGGATGAAGTCTGCTTTCCATCAACATTGCTCGTGGGATTGATGTTTGTACTATTAATGGTACTCATGGTTTTTTAGAGTTTGGCTTTTGGATTGTTTAGAAATTTGCGAAACTTCTTTCATAGTATGATGTTCTTTACCCGTGGCAAGAGAATCTCTACTTTCTTGTAATGCGTCTTCTTATTGCCGGCACTGGTGCGAGTGGTTCTCTCTACCTACAGCGTCTCCTTCATCATTTAAAAGGAAAGGGTCATGAGTTGCACCTTGTGCTCAGCACCTATGCTAAGCAGGTGATTGCTCAGGAAATTGGCTCTTTAACAATTCCTCAAGGGACGTTGCACTACCAGGACAAGTCGATGAGTGCTCCCTTTGCAAGTGGTTCTGCGCTCTTTGATGCGATGATTGTGATTCCATGCACCATGGCAACGGTGGGGCGCATTGCTGCTGGCACGAGTGATTCTTTGATTTTACGTGCCGCAGATGTTTTCTTAAAGGAGCGACGTAAGCTCATGCTCGTTGTGCGTGAAACCCCATGGAATCTCATTCATGCACGCAATGTCGTGACCGTCATGGAAGCCGGGGCAACCATATTTCCTGCCATGCCGTCTTTTTATAGCAACCCAAAAACATTCGAAGAATTAGCCGATACGGTCGTTTTCCGTGTTCTCGATCAGCTTGGAATCCATCTAGAAGAGGCCTATCGTTGGGGAGATAGAGAGCAAAAATGACGCGTGAAATTTTCTTAGCAGCACTGGTCGCACGACTCTTGCGTATGCTTTTTCATACAGTGCGACTCCATGTGATTGATCGTAGTGGATTTCTTGAACGTCCAGATGCAGAGCCAACAATCATTACCTTCTGGCATAATCGTATCCCAGCCATTGCGCTCGGTTTTTTACGTAAATACCATCATCGCAAGGGCGTGGTTGTGCTCACGAGCCCTAGTAAGGATGGTGATATTCTTTCAGGTGTCATGGCTAGGCTAGGCATGGGGTCGGTGCGTGGATCGAGTTCACGCCGAGGTTCGGCAGCCCTGCGTGAGCTCTCGCTCAAATTAGCCGAAGGCTATGATTTGGCCATCACCCCAGATGGTCCACGGGGCCCTAAGTATTCACTGGGGCCGGGAGTGATTTTTTTAGCACAGAAAACCGGTGCTCCCATTCTCCCTGTCCATGCACGCTATCATCATGCTTGGAGACTTAAGACATGGGATGCGTTCTCTATTCCTTTGCCTTTCTCGCGAGTTGATATTATTCTCGACCATGATTTTTGTGTTGATCCCTCTCTCGCTGACCTAGAACCAGAGCGCCTCAAGCTCGAAGAGCTTTTAAAAACAAACGCCCAACTTCTCGATGATCCTTCTTGATGGAAAAGAAACAGCCGCTTCCCTCGAAGTAGCCATTAAACAACGTATCGCACGCTTACAAGAATGTGGGGTCACCCCAGGTCTTGCAGTGGTCCTTGTGGGTGAGAATCCAGCATCACAAGCCTATGTGAGCAATAAAGATCGTACCTGTCAGCGACTCGGCATCTACTCTAGGAAATTAGAACTACCCGTCACCACGACTGAGCGTGAGTTACTAGCCATTGTCGAGCAGCTCAACCTAGATCCACAGATCCATGGGATCCTCGTTCAGTCTCCACTCCCAGCCCATATTCACGAGAGAACCATTAACCTTGCCATTGATCCGAGCAAGGATGTCGATGGTTTTCATCCCACCAATCTTGCAAAATTAGCCATGGATGATCCGAGTGGCTTTGTGCCGTGCACGCCGCTTGGTTGTCAATATCTCCTCAAGGCTTATCATATTCCGACACGCGGAGCGCATGTGGTCGTCGTAGGACGTAGTCTTATTGTGGGAAAGCCAATGGCTCTCTTGCTCCTTCAAAAAGGCCTTGGAGGCGATGCAACAGTCACGATCGCTCATTCACAGACGCGTGATTTAGCAGCTATCACACGCTCGGCTCATATTGTGATTGCCGCACTGGGTCGACCGCATGCTCTAGGAAGAGAACATATCGGGGAGGGAGCGGTGGTGATTGATGTGGGTATTAATCGTATTGCAGATACCTCGAGTGCTCGTGGATATAGACTTGTGGGAGATGTAGATTTTGAGAATGTCAAAGAAAAATGTTCTGCCATCACTCCTGTTCCTGGAGGGGTGGGTCCGATGACCATTGTGATGCTCATGCAGAATACACTCACGGCTTGTGAACGACTTGCGCGCTAGTCCTAATATTTCACACTGATCTACTGAGGAATCTGGGAAGCTAGGGGGGTGATGCTCTGTTCAACTCACCGGGCGAAGCGTGTCTTGTCCTTTCAGGGCTTCTATTTTTATTTGATGGGTTTTAAGAGAAGCTTATCAATACGATGGCGGTTCATAGAAAAAACCTGCAAGCGAATATTTTCCACAATAATAGATTCTCCTATTCTGGGAATATGACCTAACTGACGTAAGAAAAACCCACCTATTGTTTGATAACGGTTTTCCTCCTTATCTTGTTCGGAGGGAAGTCCTAGTTTTTTATGTGCTTCTTCGTATTGAAGCATGGCATCGACAAGCCATGAACCATCACGTTGTTTTTTGATCTCAGGATAATATCCTTTCACTTCTCGTTCGGGCAGAACTCCTAAAATCGATTCAATAACATCCTTAAGTGTAATGATACCTTCAATAACACCAAACTCATCAACCACAAGGGCTGTGTGATGTTTTTTGCGACGAAATTCATCAATAATTTTAGAAGCTGTCATGCGACTAAAAACATAAAGTGGCGGTGTTATGAGATCTACTAATTTTGCAGAGCCTACCATTGAAAGATTAGCCCAGAGCGCTTTTACCGAAACAATCCCAACAATATTATCATGATTGCCTTGAAAAACGGGAAATTCAGAATGACCACTGGAAATAATCCGACACCAATTTTTTTCATCTTCATCCTCAAGATTTAAAAAAACAACATGCGAACGTGGGGTCATTAAGGAAGAGGCAGTCTGTTCATCAAGCTCGAGAACACCTTCGACCATTTCTCTTTCAGAGGCATTGAATACTCCGGTATGAAGACCTTCCTTCATCATCTGGATGACCTCTTCATTGGAAGTGGAATAATTGTTACCCAAAGTAAGTCCAAGAATCCCAAATATCTTGCTAACAATAGAATCTAGTAGAAATAAGAGTGGCGTAATTCCGTGAATAAAATATTCAGACAATCGATAAATGAGGTGAATGGGCCCCCATGAAGGATGCGACTTTGCAAAAAAACGTGGAAGGATCCTTCCGACAACAAGGATGAGTAAGGTGATGGTACAAGTTGTAAGGACGAGTATAGCGCATTGCTCCCAATGATAAAATGGATACAAAAAAACGGTCAGATGTTTTCCGGCAAGCACTGCTGCTAATGAAAAGCAAAACGAGGCAGTTAGACGAAAGAGAAAACGAGTAACTCGAATGATTTCTATTTTTTTAAAATCATTTTTTTCATTTTTGAGTAATGCTTCTGCAAGAATAAAAATTCCACCAAAAAAAATAATGATTAAAGATTCAAAAAAATCTCGTAGAAGAAATGTCATCTTAGATTAGACTCAAAAATGGGGCAGGAACTTACAAATGAAAGACATTTAATCAACTTTCCTTATTACGATCAATCAATGAAAGAGCACGTCAGAAAAAAAAATCCTTTCGAGGAATCTCATTATCTTTTGGAGGGATTTAAAAAAATTGACCAAGATCTTGAATTTTTAATGCTTTGCTTGCAAGAAGTCTTATGCGAACTAGGCGAAGAGAAAATGGCGGCCGCTCTTCCCTGGATTCCAGGATCCAGTAAGTGCATCGCTCTAGAAACAGGATTGGAACAAGCATACTCCATTGCTTTTCAATTACTCAACATTGTTGAAGCAAATGCCGCAGAAAATACTCGGCGTCATCGCGAGATCGAATCTGGATTAGGAGCGGAGAGGGGGTTGTGGGGATCACAATTATCAGCTCTCAAAGCATCAGGTTGGAGTGCACAAGAAATGGCTTCTTTTTTTAAAAAGGTACGCGTGGAGCCAGTTTTTACGGCTCACCCCACGGAAGCCAAACGTGGAACGGTTCTGGAACAGCATCGGATTTTAAACGAGCTTCTCACATCAATGCATCATGAGGATACAACCCCGCTGGAACAAAAAAATCTTCGTGAAGAGATCAAAGTCGCTCTTGAGAAATTATGGAGGAGTGGGGAAATTTTTTTAAATCAACCTAAGGTTGCCGAGGAACGACGGGGTATTCTTTTTTATTTTCGCAATATTCTTCCCGAAGCTATTGCCCATCTTGATTGGCGGCTAGAATCGATTTGGGAAGAATTAGATTTTCCCTTAGAACTTATCGCCTCTACTGAGTCCCGACCTTGTGTGGAATTTGGCACGTGGGTGGGAGGGGATCGTGATGGACATCCCTTTGTGACGACACAAGTCACACGTGAGACGCTAGCCGATTTGCGCGTTTCTGCCGTAAGCTTATTGCATCGGCAACTTGAGGCGCTTGCAAGAGCACTACCCCTTTCCATTCATTTTCAAGAGCCATCAGAGTCACTTTGCAATGCTATTGAACAATTAAAAAATGATCTTGGTCCCATAGCGTCCTCGATTGTAACGCGTTATCCTGAAGAACCTTGGAGGCAATGTGTCCTGCTAATAAAGGCCAAACTTCCACTCGAGACGAACGATTATTTAGGTAATCCTGATCTTGGTTGCTTAAAATATTTTAAGGATCCAAGAGAAGTTCGAGATTTACTAACGATCCTTAGTGAGAGTCTCCAGGAAGTTCATGCGGAGCGATTAGTAAAAAAAACAATATGGCCGCTGTTGCGTTCTTTAGATGTTTTTGGGTTTCACCTGGCTCATCTTGATATTCGTCAAAATAGTCAGATGCATGATGTGGTCATGCAGCAAATTTTAGAAGCAGGTCAGATTCTCGATGCAGATTCCTTTTCTCTTTGGGATGAACCCAAACGTCTCGCCTTTCTTCAAAAAGAACTTGCCTCCTGTAAGCCTTTTTTGAAAAGCAAAGCCATGCTCCCCCAAGAAGCCAAAGAAGCACAAGAGCTCCTCTCATGTTATGAGCTGCTTAGAGAGGAAATGACCCGTCATGGGAGAGCATCACTTGGTTCACTCATCGTCAGCATGACGCGTCGCTTGTCCGATCTCTTGGTCATTATTTTCCTAGCTCGCGAAGCTGGGATCGCCCAATGGAATGGAAGCACTCATTATTCCTTACTTCCCATTGTTCCTCTTTTTGAAACCTATGAGGATCTCAAGCACGCTCCTCAACTCCTGCGTGATTATCTTCTAGAGCCTTCGGGCTGGGCAACACTCCAGTATCAATCAAAAAAAGATGACTTAGGAAGAGAGCCTCATTTAGTCCAACAGATCATGATTGGCTATAGCGATAGCAATAAGGACTGTGGTATTTTAGCAAGTCAATGGATTCTTCACGAGTCTCAACGAGCGATGGCAGAGGTGGGCAAGTGCTTTCATGTGGAAATGTGTTTTTTTCATGGTCGTGGGGGAACGATCAGTCGAGGAGCTGGTCCTACGCACCTCTTTTTACAAGCATTGCCGTTAGGGTCGCTACAGGGAAATTTGAGAATGACCGAACAAGGGGAAACGATTGCTCAAAAATATGGCAACCAAAGTAATGCAGCCTACCATCTCGAATTGCTCCTAGCGGGTGTGACGAGTCTTTCTTTTTTAAGTAGCAAATCTCCTGCAAGGCAAGAAGAGTCGCAAGTCGAGTGTGCTGTGGGATCTTTCCTGGCACAAAAAAGTCATGAGGCCTATCAACAATTGATTCAGACCGCAGGCTTCTTGAATTTTTACGAACAGGCAACACCGATCGATGCCCTCGAAGCAAGTCGTATTGGATCTCGGCCTAAGAGACGATCTTTAGAGCGTAACCTGTGTGACTTACGCTCGATTCCATGGGTTTTTAGTTGGAATCAGTCCCGTTACTTTCTTCCTGGGTGGTTCGGTGTAGGAAGTGCTCTTGTTGCGTTGCAGTCTGAGCGACCTGATCTTTTTCAAGCACTCCAAGAAGATCATCGCGAGTGGCCTTTTTTAAATTATGTTCTTCTTAACGTAGAAACAAATCTTGCCAGTGCAAATCTTTCGATCATGAGCAAGTATGCGGGGCTTGTCACCGATGTCAGCATTCGAGAAAAAATCTTTAGCATTATTACTCAAGAATATGAAGAGACAATAGGAGCGTTGCATCACGTTTTTGGGGGAGCTTTGGAAGACCGACGCCCACGTATGGGTAAGACCTTAGCCTTACGTGCCAAGGCACTTGATCTTTTGCATGAACAACAAATCGCTACACTCAGCGCCTGGCGCTCTGCTCAAAAAACGAGCGCCATCGATGCTGAAAAATTATTGCCAAGAGTCTTGCTTTCCATTAATGCTATTGCCAGTGGTCTTAGAACGACCGGTTAGACTAGTTCGTTAGTCTTAGCACGACCCGTGCGACCGGTTCGTTTGGGCCTAACAAAAGCCAATAATCAACCAAGATTTATGAACCAGATTCCTCATGCTACTCCTCATGCTGCTTCTCAACCTCCTACGATTTCTTCCCAAGGAGATCCTCTGAATCCACGACCATCTGGTGATTTAGACGGAACTTCTGTGACAGCATTAAAACCAGTTACTACTTCTGCCATCAATGATGCTATTGAGAATCATGTTGCTCCAAGTGCTACTCAGGAGGCACCTTCTCATGTTGTTTCACCAGAACAACGTGCTTATCTTGAAAGTCCTGAGTTTCAAAAGTGCAAGGAAGCGGTACTCCAAAATCTCAATGCCTTTTGTAATAACCCCGACCTTAATCAAGCTGATCCTAATGCGCTCATTGTTTTTAATAAGGAA
>CAIWMF010000158.1 GCA_903913785.1 uncultured Spartobacteria bacterium
AGATCGGCTCCTGCCTTACTAGCCGAGTAGGGCGAATTGGGATGGAGTGGCGTAGTCTCAGAAAATTTCCCAGTCTCACCGAGTGAACCGTAGACTTCATCGGTGGAAACTTGTAAGAAACGCTTCACTCCATGCCTCCGTGCCGCCGCAAGAAGAATACTCGTCCCTAGCACATTGGTGTGGATGAAATCATGGGGACTCGTGATACTCCGATCGACATGCGACTCGGCAGCAAAGTTGAGCACGGCTGCTAGTGGCCTTCCTGCACGTTCTATTTCTTTGGCAAAGACACTTTCCATCATCGCACCATCGGCAATATCAGCCTGCACGAAGCGATAACGCGGATCATTTTCTATCGAGGTCAAATTATCTTTATTCCCTGCATAGGTCAAAAGATCGATATTCAGAATACCAGTAACCTCGGAACGCGCTAGCGCCTGCCTAATAAAGTTACTTCCAATAAAACCAGATCCACCAGTGACAATGATTTTCATAATGAGGGACGTTAACAAATGAGGGCCATAAGCGCAATCACGACTCCCAATACGATGAAGAGAAGTGCATGGGAGAGCACCCAATCAACAACCCCATCGAGACGTCCAACAGAAACAGAAGTTCCATTTGCCGGTTTTTGAATACTCGTTGGTAATATTTTTTGAAGTGTTGGCGAAGAAAGAAGCATGGCCAGGCGAGTAGGATCAGGATAAGGAATTTCTTGAAATGGTTTATTTTTCAAATCATTGATGTCGCCCGAACGTTGATAGTTCTGGACATTAATGGTCTGAGCAATCGTGGTTCGTTGTTTTTCTGCGAGCTGCTGAGGAACATTTTTCCAGCAATACCATCCGAGTGCTACGAGCATAAGAGCTGTCCATACAGCTTTAATGATTCTTTGAAAAATATTATTCATAGAATCTTGATCCAGCAAACAAGCAAAATTGATCAGTACCGAAAACGCAAAAAGATCCAAATAACGTGATGCCAAATATCCGTCCACCCTCCCGTACGCAATGCTAGCGCCTTGAACAGATGTCCAAATAATTACTCCCAGTAAAAACCATCTTCGATCATTGACTTGGGGCCGTACGAAAAAAAGAGCCCCACAGAAAAAAAGTGAAGGAGCATTTCTCACAAGAAACCAAAAGAAATTCCCAGGGAGCGGCCAACTCATAAGATTGATAAAAGCTGCTAAAAATTGCTTGATGGAATGCGCCTTGAGAGCTACGTGCCCAGCAATCACAGGTGTAAAGACAATTCCCAAAAGGACAAAAAACATGAGAGCCAGGATCACAATGGCTTTTTTCCAAGAACGATCTACGCTTAGAAAATATTGACTTCCAAAAACAGCAGCGACCGCCGCTAGTGCAAAAATTCCAGAAGCTAACGAGAAAAATGCTAACACTCCTGCAAGGAGTCCCAGAGACCAAAGAGGAGTGAAGATTGTTTTCTCAATCAGCAAAAAGAGAGCGAGTACTGAAAAAAGGAGAACAAAGTAAAAATGCGCATTGCATGCAGTCACCGTGTTATCCCACCCGTAAGGAAGTGAAAAGAGAACTAGCGTAAAAAAGAGCAACGGTCCTGCAGCCCTCTTTCCAAGAGCATGTAAGAGCAAACCCGCTACAGCAAGAATCGTGACTACATGCACGAGCGCATTAACAATCATCTCAAGAAGGGGATTCCAAAGACCATTGATCTGCAACAACCGCGTAGTCACAACGCGATGTTCATTATGAGGTGCCACAAGCTGACCCAGCATCCATGTTCCCTCAAGAAAAGGTCTGTACAAATTGGCCGCCTCCATATCCCACTGATCCCAGTATGGTGTTGCACTTCCATAACGAGCGATGACAAGAAGCTTGATCCCAAAGAGAATCAGTCCCAGCGCTAAAAACGCCATGCACCAAGAATATTTTTTTTGAAGAAGTGATTTCAATTTTTGTGCCTCCGGTAATCGCCACGGAATAGAGTTTTAAGGTTTCTGGTGAATGAATGACTTTCATGACAGTTCAAAAATATGCACCTCATAACGGATAATGGTAATTGCGAGATGAAAACTAGATACGAGTATTCTCAAATTGACAATGATGGAGAGAGGTTGCCATAATTCCCGGTCCTATGAAATCGGAAACAAAAAAGTTAGTTCAATTTGATTAGGCTATTAAGACCCTTCTTCGTCAGAAGGCCAATTTTCCTATTCTCGCGGGATTTCTATTAGAGTTACTGGATACTGATGTGACCATCGAATCTCTTTTAGAAAGCGAATCCAATAAAAATCACTCTAAGGATAAATCCAATCGTGTTGATGTTTTAGCTCAACTTGGCAATGGAGAAAAAGTCATCATTGAAGTTCGGTGCGAGCGTCAGTGGGACTTCTTAGACCACGCTCGAACCTCTACTCATAGAGCGTCCTGCGGTGTCGCTCCGGTGCTCGAATCCTCGAGTGCCACACGTACACTCCGGTTCTGCGCGCCGGAGACTCCTGGCAGGACATCTCTATTAGCGAGTTTGGAACGTGGTCTACATCTTATTATTGTCGCAATCATCTATTCGAATGTTACTCATGAAGATGATTACATCTACCATGGAATAACACAATTTCAGGGTATTCATAAAAAAGATACGCTTCAGCTAAGCGATAAGGAAAAAGAACATTACCCATCCCACATCAATCATCTCTCGAACATCTTTCCAGAATATTATCTTCTGAAGATTAGTGGCTTTGATCTAAAAATTAGAAGTACTCTTGATGAGTGGGTTTATGCATTAAAAGAAGCTGAGGTACGACCTGAATTCAAAGCCAAAGGGATTAAAGAAGCTGGTGAAAATTTAACGCTTCTTCATCTTTCAAAGGAAGAACGCTCTGCCTATGACCGCTTTATTGGTGATATTAGAATTTCACGCAGCACCCTAGAATCTTCTTTCTATGATGGCCTTTCCCAGGGCGTTGCTCAGGGGATTAGTGAGGGGATTGCTCAGGGCCTTGCTCAAGCAAAAGCTGAAATCATCTTGAACCTTCATCGCTTTGGGTTACCGGCTGAGAAGATTGCCGAGCTTGCCTGATTCCACCTCGTATCCCCCTGTGGCCCAGAAAATTCACCCTCTAGTTATGATCAATCCCATGAACTTTACAACCATGTTCTATTCCAAAAAGCGTGCTATTTTGTAACCGATCAGACATGAGAGGCCCGTAATGATGAGGGTATTCAGCAAGTTTCCTGAACGCGTTAAAAAGTAATTTTTATCTTATTAGGTAAAAGTTTTAAATATTTTTTTGCGGACTCTAAGATAGTATTTTTCTTTATGACGTAAAAAAACTCGTCAGCTGATTCACTGCTTTTCACAGCTCCCCATCGCTCATGAAACCTGCATACTGATTTATTATTTTTTTGCACTTTAAAATGAGCTTGGTTGAATCCTAACTCTAAAGCATAAGCATAAACTACCAATGCTGATTCTACAGAATAACTACTTTTGATTCCTTTTTTAAGAATCCAAGACCCCCAACTAAATGAGTCTTTTTTTTGATCATATATGCGCACGGTGCCTATCATATTAAGTTGAGAGTCTTGAATAAGAAAATAAGCCTGTTCCTTATCAGAATTATACTTTTGCAACCAAGAAACCTGTTATTCCAAACCTGATGATATAGGAGATAAATATTTTGCTTTGCTGTGTTCTCTCCGTAAGGCATAAATAAATGCCGCATCATCAGTAGTTGCATTCCGAAAAATAAGGCTATTCCCGATGATCTTATGCGCCTTAATTATAATTGGATAAGGCTCTTTTTTATTTTTAATAATATTTGACATCATAATAGCTTAAAGCAGAAATATGACTTCTTGCTTCATCACGAAATTCTGTCCGTGCAAGCTGCAAGAAACTCCTCATAGTTTCGGATGTAATCATTGGAATCATAATGATCTGACGCAAAAACTAAGAGCATGGCATCAGGACTATATTTATACTGAATGCCCCAGGTCATGGGAGGTAAATGGACTCCCTTATTTGGAACATTGAGTTCAATATCAACCTTTTTTTGGCCGTCATCTGCTATCACATTGCAAGTTCCATGAATACAAATCAAAAATTGATGACATTGTCTGTGTGCATGTTCTCCACGCACTTCTTTACTACTGACCCCATGAACCATAAAGAATCGTTTTACAGAAAAGGGAATCTGCTTTTCAAATTCTCCAATAATAAGATCACCCCTTAAGTCACTAATAGTATTTAAATTATAAATAGAGACACCTTCTAGTGGAGTTTTAACAATTGAAAAAAGAGGTTTCTGTTTTATAACAATTCCAGCTGAAGAGTCTTCCTTGCTTTCCGTGTTAACGTAGCCTGTAATTCTTGCTGGATTTCCATAGACAATAGCTCCTGCAGGAACTGATCTTGTAACAACAGCCCCTGCACCTACCATAGCTTTTCTTCCAATAGTTACTCCAGGAAGAAGAGTAGCATTGGCTCCTATAGATGCCCCTTGTAATACTTGTGTCTTGGCATAAGCATTGGGATATTTTTTACTCCTAGGAAATTTATCATTTGTAAAAGTTGCATTCGGCCCAATAAAAACATCGTCCCCAATTTCTATACCGTCCCATAGCTGAACGCCACATTTAATGGTAACACGCTCACCCACAACAACATCATTTTCAATAAACACCCCATCACAAATATTACAATCACGACCAATGCGCGCCCCTTTTAAAACATGAGAAAAAGCCCAAAGCCGAGTCCCTTTTCCGATAGAAGAACTTTCACAAAGTGCTTTTTCATGAAGAAAAAATTCTAATTTATTATCAGTATTCATGTTATTTAAATTTCAACACAGTAAGAGAGATGGCTATAGGTCTATTTTTTGTATTTTCATAAGCTCTCCATGCGTAAGAACCCACAATGCCTAAGCTAAAAAGATTCAAAGCCCCAATAAAGCTCATGGCTAAAATAATAACAGTGTATCCTGGAACAGAAATAAACCCTAATAATTTAGAAAGCAGAACAGCAAAGCCTAATATGGCAATACTCAATGCCCCTATCATACCTACACGAATAAGAAGCCGAATCGGTAAATCAGTGAAAGAAAAAATACTATCTGATAGATAACTAATTTTCTTTTGTAATGTCCATGCTGACTTTCCATGAAGACGCTCTTTTCTTGTGTAGGCAACTGTTTTACGACGAAATCCTAACCAAAAAATTTGGGCAATAAGAGAACTATGCTGCTCATCCAAAGAAAGTAATGTATCTCGAAACTGCTTATTGCATCCAAAAATATCAACTCCTCCTTCGGGAATTTCTTTCATTACAAACTTCCTGTAGAATCCCCAAAAAAGAGTGGAGGCTATCCTACTCATGAAAGGATCATTTCGCCCATTACGAACCCCTATAACAACATCAGCAGGGTCCGACTCATCTTGAAGTATTTTTCCCATCTCAAACACGACTTCTGGAGGCTCTTGTAAATCAGCAGCCATGACAGCAAAAAAGTTGCCTTCTGCATAACTCAACCCCATTCGTATGGCTGCGAAAGAACCAAAATTACGAGTTAGTAACACAAGCTTTGCCTTGAATGACACCAAAGCGAGTTGATCACGCAGCAATTCATAAGATCTGTCAGGACTACCATCCACTACAAAAACAGCTTCGAAATACTGATCAGATCTTATGCTTTCGTTTTCAAGAGTCTTGAGAAGCGTAGCAATAGATTCTTCATTACGATAAACAGGAATAATAATAGAAAGCATTGTATTTTTTTATTTTATGAAGAACTCTTTCACCTGAGTCGCCACCCAATCTTGTTCATCCTTGGTTAATCCTGGGTAACATGGGAGAGACACAATACCCTGACCTGCAAATTCTGTTATTGGCAAATGCCATTTTTTTTTCTGCGGGTAGGCTACTTGTAAATGATCTGGTATAGGATAATGTACATCTGTAGCAACGCCTCTTTCTCTGAGAAAATGCCGTAAAGAATCACGTTGATCCCTTTTTACTCTTATTACATAGAGATGAGCTACATAGTCGCTGCCTAATGAAAAAGGGCATTGTAGCGGCAATTTACTAAACTGCTCATTATAAGTTATCGCAATAGCTCGACGCACTTCATTCCATTGATCCAGGTAGGGGAGTTTTTCTCTTAAAATAGCGGCTTGTATTTCATCCATACGGCTATTACATCCACCAGCCAAAGAAACCTTATATTTTTCAGACCAACCATATTGACGTAACTTTTTAATACGCTCACTAATTTTAAGGTTATCAGTAACAATAGCCCCACCATCGCCTAAAGCTCCAAGATTCTTAGTAGGATAAAAACTAAAAGTAGCAATATCGCCGAAACTACCTGCCTTTTTTCCATGAAGAGAAGCTCCTGCAGACTGTGCGCAATCTTCAATAAGCTTTACCCCTGCTTCTTTACAGAATTGCTGAATTTTTAATATATTAGGAGCCAACTGCCCATAAAGATGCGTTAGGATAACTGCTTTAGGAAAATTATTTGCAGTAATTGCTGCTTTTAAAGAGTCTAACGACATTGTAATAGCCTCCTCATCAATATCAACATAGAGAGGAGTCGCCCCAACAGCATAGATAGCTGTGCTACTATAAAAACCAGCATTGGCTACTGTTGCCACCTTATCCCCAGGCTTAACATTTATACCTTTAAGTGCTAGCTCAAGCGCATCAGTCCCATTGGCAACAGTCAGACATTCTTGAACGCCAATATAGTGAGCAAATTCTTTTTCAAAAGAAGCCACCTCCTGTCCTAAAATATATGAATGGCTCTTAGTAACTCTATCCACAACAGATGAGAGATTTAAAGAAGAATGCAGGGCAACAGCTGAGAATAATTTCACTTCTTTCATTTGATTTCTTTTAATTTATTTTCTTGAGGATAGGAAATATTACTTAGCTTTATTACCACTATGTCCTTAAGTAAAAAAACAGATCCTGCTCTAGGCCAATTCGGCTGATGACTTATATAATTAATGTCTTCTTTAACTGAGGTAATAGAAGAAGGATTAAGATAGTTACACCCCAAAATTTTTAAATAACAACACATTCTATAAGGGGTATCTCCATCAAAACCAAAAAAAGATGTTCCGAATATTTCAACTCTTTTAAAATTAGTCATCGTTTCATGAGGCCATGTTCCATAAACAGTTACAGGAATATTCCCTTTAAAATGGTCTCCTGCAATCCTGTTAATTTCATAAATTAGCTGTGTACCCATAACTTCATCTTTTATATTAGAAAGATGGTCAGTATAAAATAAAAGATTAACAGTTGTAATATTTGAAAAAAGAACATATAAAATGATAAGTAAAAATCCTTTTTTAACTATATTGTTAAACTTACTAAATGCAATAATTGGTATAAAAGAATATAAGACAGGCAATCCTAATAACGCTCGTGTTGGTATAGTTCCTCCAGAAATCAAAACAAAGAGAAGAGCTACAAAAAATGATCCTACAATAAGTAAAAAAGATAATATTTTTTTAGAACTTTTCGAAAAAATTATACAGCTCCCCAAGCTAATCCAAAAGAGCGTAAAAAAATATTTCGCACTTGCTATAAATATAGGATCATAACCCCATAGATATCCTCCCGCTTTAGAGAGAGAATCTACTTTTATCATATTCAAAAAACATTTCTTAGGCTCATGTAAATTAATATAATTATCTAAATACTCATTTTTCACCCCATAACCATAATTGCACAAAAGTGTTAGTATTTTATAAAAAAGAAGTCCTAAAAAACAAGAAAGAATAAATTTGAAAATTATTATCCTCCAAGGAAAAAAAGCTTTATTTATTTTACAATCCTGTAAATAAAATGTAACCGTTCAGAGGAGCGGCCAAGTTGAATAAGAAAAAGCGTGACAAGTTGGGAACAAGCAAGTAAGTGAGAGAGGTTTTTTTAAAAGAAGATGACACTTTCAGTTACAGAACTTATTAATCGGCTCTCCGTACTTGAGA
>CAIWMF010000159.1 GCA_903913785.1 uncultured Spartobacteria bacterium
AAAAATGGAATCGTTTCAATGATCTTGAGGTGCCGATAATGCTCTCATCAATTATCCAATTTTACTCCATTTTTGAGCTGCAAATATTGGCACCCTGGATTGATGAAGGCAGATTTTTTTTCCATGGTCACCGAGAGAAATCCAATAGTGTGCATAGTCAATGGAAAGAACTTTTTTGCTTTGCGTATCGTATTGTTTTCTAAGATCCATGAGCTGCCATAGTCCTTGAGAGTTTGCTTCAATAAGCCGCCATTTACGATCACCGACATTCCAGCCTGCTGTTAACATTTTTTGCGTTGACACAATGATTTTTCCAACTAACTCATTGACTTCTCGCTCTACACGCACAACGCATCCCGAGAATTGGTCATCTCTTCGTTCCCAAATACCAACTAACTCATTTCCATCCTTTGGATGACGCAGACCTAAAAATGTTTCGAAAAAGCCCATGGATGCTTCTTTTTTTTAGGGAAATTTAGCAACTACAAAAAAAAAGAGAACATATTTTTAAAAAAATGTCCTGCATCTTGATATTTCATGCTGGTTGATTGCAAAAGCCACGAATCTTGCTGAGTCACATTGCGAGCGAAATATCCCAGCGATCATAAAGATCATGTTTGAGTTCTTCTAGGAAGCGTGAGGGACGCTGAAATGCTTCGCCATAATGAGCATTAAGCCTGAGTTCTGGATATGTAAGATACAGATCTTCTTTGCAGCGGGTTACAGCAACATAAAAGAGTCGCCTTTCCTCCTCGAGAGTAGTTGCCTCGCTGAGTGAGCGTAGTGTTGGAAACATTCCTTCTGTAAGCCATACAATGAAGACCACGCGCCACTCGAGGCCTTTTGCTTGATGAATGCTCGAGAGGTAGACCTGATCTTCTTCTTTCTGAGTATTGGTTTCATTTTCTCCTAGAAGCGTGAGCTCTGCTAAAAAATCACTGGCTTGAGAAAATTGTTTGGAATAGTTAGTGAGCGTTTTCAGATCCTCAAGACGGACATCATAATTTGTAAATCTTTCTTTCATGATCTCTTCATAAAAACCGATCATGATTGTTTCAATCATCGTAGAGGGAGTCATGATGACTTCCTTTTGGGTTATTTCAAGAATTGTATCGAGCCATTGCTTCCACTCTCGAGCTGCTTTAGCTGGAAGTTTACAAGATGTTAATCTTTCGAATTCATGAGTTCCTTCAAGTTTTTCGCGTGTTTGTTTCCAGAGTGATTCAGCCGTTTTTTTTCCAATACCTCGAAAGAGCCCTACAAGACGTTTGAAGGCGACTTCGTCATTGGGGTTGAGTGCAAATTTCATCATTGCAGCGACATCTTTGATATGAGCTTGCTCAAAGAAGCGTAGACCACTGGTGATTAAAAATGGAATTCCTCGACGCGTGAGTTCCATTTGAATTTCCATGGAGTGATAATGAGCTCTGTAGAGAACTGCCATCTCGGCAAACGGTATGCCTTCTTTGTGAAGTTCCATGAGGCGCTGCCCAATAAAGGAGGCTTGTTCGATATTTGTTGCGAGCGCGACTCGTGCTGGGGGCCTGGCATAGGGCGAACGAATAGCCTGGAGTTCTTTTGGGAATTGCTGAGGGTTACAAAAGATAGAGGCGTTGGCTAAGTGCAATATTTGAGGAACGCTACGATAGTTGGTCTCAATGGGAAAGAATTGTGCTGATGGATAGCGTTTTGGGAAGTCTAATATATTGCTGACATTAGCTCCGCGCCACGAATAAATGGACTGCGCATCATCACCCACGACCATGATGTGTTGATGCAACTTTGCAAGAATATCAATGAGGTTTGCCTGGAGATAGTTGGTATCTTGGTACTCATCGACTAAAATTGCCCGAAATTGTTGCTGATAATGCTGAGCAATTTCAGGATGGGTAAGAAAAAGTTCCTGTGTCTTAGTTAAAAGATCATCAAAGTCCATCGTGTTTGCCGTTTTTTTTGCAAGATGATACCCTTCTATTGCTGTTTGCAGGTCTGGTTCTAAATCAAGAAAATAACGATATTTGCGTACTAACAATGCATGGAGTGTTTCGCCCGTGTTGTTTAATAGACTGATGATTTCTAAAAGTACATTGGCCTTGGGAAAACGTTTTTCTGAGAGACGAAGTCCTTTACGAGTCATCACAGCATCAAGTAGAGCTTCTTGGTCATCACGATCCATGATGGTGAAATTCCTTTGATAACCTAGTAATTCGACATGATGACGTAAAATGCGGTGTCCTATCGAGTGAAAGGTCCCGCCCCAGAGAGTGCTCGCTCTGCCGGGAAGAAGAGTGTTCACGCGTTCTAACATTTCACGAGCAGCTTTGTTAGTGAATGTTAGGAGTAGAATTTGCTCTGCTGCATATCCTTGTTCTAAAAGCCAGCTAACACGGTAGGTTAATGTTCGTGTCTTGCCACTTCCAGCGCCAGCAATGACAAGTGCTGCACCAGGTGTTGAAGTAACGGCTGCATACTGTTGGTTATTTAAAGCAGATGAATAATCAATATTGCTGCTTGATGCGAGAGAGAGAGGTTTGAGATGGTAGGGGCGATTCATGGTTCTTTAATCATTCTACCTCGGAGAGATAATATGCTTACTATGTTTTCTGCGATGCTGCTTTTGAAGAGAGAGGCTATGAGTAGAGTGAGAGCGGTTTTTAACATAATGCGTGGCTTTTTGAACAAGGGGTACATTTAATGCCCAGCCAAGAAGATCGGCCGAGTCACTAAAAAGTTTATTCCGATTGGAGGTTCCTAAAATCACCGTGATGGCATCATGCCCTTGATAAGAGCCACTTGTAATCAAGCAATGTTTGCTTTTATTGGTGTAGCCAGTTTTCATACCATTACAAAAGGAAGTGTGATTCATGGTTTCATTGGTGTTTTTCAGTGAAAGAGTATCACCGTTTGCCAAGTGAAAAGGGTAGTATTTTGTCGCAATAATGGAGCGAAGCTTAGAATTATGATAAACGGCAATGGCGATTTTAGCCATATCTGCAGCAGTAGAATATTGAGTGCCAGGTAGCCCATTAGGGTTCACAAAATGCGAAGAGCAGGCTCCTAATGCCTGAGCTTTTTGATTCATTAAGAGGGCAAAATTTTCAATAGATCCTGCCTCATCGCGTGCGAGAACTCGGGCTGCGTCATTAGCGCTTTTAATGAGCATTCCGTTTAAAAGTTCTTCACGTGTGTAGCAATCCCCTGGTTTTAGGTTCAGCATTGTTGGTTCTGTTTTTTCATCAATGGGTTCTATTGTTACTGAGCGATTGAGGTTCCCATTTTCAGCAACAATGAGTGCTGTAAGAATTTTTTGAGTACTTCCCACAGTTCTCGGTTCATTTGGGTTTCTCGAGTAGAGAACCGTGCCATTATTTGCATCGAGTACTACGACTGAAGCGCCTTGGACATTGGGAGGGGGGAGAGCGGCAGAGCCAGAAGCAATGAAAAGAATGAAAAAGAAAATAAATTTCATAAATAATAGCAAGAAAGTAGATTTGTCATAAAGATGTGAGGCTTCTAGGAAAACTCGCTCATACCTATTGAGTAGAAGAAACTTCGGAAGCGCAGACTTACCCCATCAGCCTTCTCGGTCTCCTCGTCACAATCAGTATGAAATATCCGAGTTAGAACGGATACTTCATATTGAATCCTCATGAGGCGCCGTGCAAAGCTTATTAGTAGAAGGCGAGCGAAGGATTGTGATGCCGGTTTGTAATGCTATCGACCAAAATAGTTCATGAGACCTTCTGTTACTGCACTTGCATATTCACGGTAAATGCTCGGATATTTCTTTCCGCCGATGCGTTGCCTTCCTGGATAATCACCACGTTGAATACGTTCAAACACCAAAGGATCATTCATCGAATAGGCTTCACAAAAGATGACGGGAGCTTCAATCAGACGCGTAGCGAGTAAATTGCGATTCCAAAGATAGGGGTTGGAATCAAGAGCTGGTCTTGCTGTCAGAGGATTATGATAGATGAAGGGAGGCACTTGTGCTCTATCTTCAAAAGCTTTTGCCACAGCGTTTGCAATAGCCACTTCCTCCGCGTGCACCTGTCCCAGGAGTTTTCGTAACAGTGCATAGCGATCATTCTCTTTTGTTAATTCATTCTTATTGAAATTTCCAGAGATGAGAATATGAAGGCGATTAGAAGGAAGGAGCATGGGGTGTTTGGGATTCCCCCACTCTTCAGCATCAAAGTGAATGCAAATGACAAGATCTGGTTTCCATTCTTGATTCACACGCTGCGCACGGTAATGAATCTCGGCAGTACGATAGAAAAGTATTTCTTCCTTGGCCTGTAACTCGCGAGGCGTCCAGCTACTCTTCCCTTCATTTTTAAGATCCTCGATTGCAGATTTGCGTAGTTGCCATGGGCGCAAGGGGGTTGTTGGACCTAAATGATTTTTTGTTAGTTGAACGGTGGCTCCTAAATTTTTGAGTCGCTTGGCAAGTATCTTGGCTTCAAAAAATGTCATTGTTCCCTCTTCTACGGGACGTGTATGTCCTATACGAAACCATCGTTCTTCCATCTTAGACCAAGCACCTCCCAGATGTCCTGGGTCCAATACAATATGCAAACCGGACAAAGGCTTTCCCGGCAGCGGTTTTCTCTCTTGGGGTCTTTTAAAGTACCTGGGGACAGGCTTGCAATCGGCGGGAGAGTTGGCAAGGCGGAGAGGAATTCTCTGTGGCGCGCCTGGATAAGGCTCAATAAAAGCTGTCTCGCGGGTGATCGTAATCCATGACCTCCATGAACCATCTGGCACGTATACGGTTTGTAGAAGTCGTTCTAATTGAGGAGCAGTAATCGTCTCGTTGTACCTTTGGAGTGAAGACCAATGAGGAAGCGAATCCCAAGGGTTATGTTGTGCGTATGCTTTTAAAAAAAAGGAAAAAAAAAGACCTAAAATAAAAAAAAACTTCATCGAGTTCATTTTTATATCGCAGAGAAGGAAACTTCCAATAAAAATAGTCCTCAGCTTTTTTCAAAGGGTTCCACAACGTATTGTTGTTTATATAAAACTCCTGAGCAAAAAAATCCTAAAATTTATTTAGGTAAAGGTATATCCAATTTATCCTAGAAATCATTATAGAAAGGTACCTGGTGAGGTTATTGAATCATGCAACTATTAGCTCAAGAGAATTGGACTCAGTTTAAAGAAAACTTCTTATGATGAAGATACTGTTCTTAGGTGACATTGTGGGTGAGCCTGGAAGATTAGCAGCCATGCAAACAGCCGAACTTTATCTTGCGCGAGGTGATGCCGATTTTGTCGTTGCAAACGGAGAAAACGCGGCAGCAGGCAGAGGTATCACACCAAAAATAGCTATTGAGCTGATGCGCTCGGGTATTGCCGTGATTACGAGTGGAGATCATATTTGGGATCAAAAAGAAATTATTCCCTACCTTGGTTCAGAGCCACGGTTATTACGTCCGCTCAATTATCCGAGTGGCACACCTGGATGTGGAAGTATTGTTTTAGAAACAGCCAAGGGACCAGTAGCGGTTATGAATCTACAAGGTCGTACTTTTATGAATAATCCCCTCGAGAATCCCTTCCTTTGTGCAAGAGAGGAGGTGGAGCGTTTGCGCGAGGAGACTCTAGTCATTTTTGTTGATATGCATGCAGAGACGACAAGTGAAAAAATTGCCATGGGTTATCATCTTGATGGAAGTGTCTCGTGTGTCGTAGGAACCCATACGCATGTCCCGACAGCTGATGAAAAAATTTTACCCCAGGGAACTGGTTTTCTCTGTGATGCGGGTATGTGTGGTCCAGAGGATTCAGTCTTAGGGCGTGATCCAAAAGCGATTGTAGAAAAATTTCTCACCTCGATGCCGAAAAAATTCCCTATCGCAGAAGGTCCAAGTATTGCGCTGGGCGTCCTTGTGGAGATTGATGAAGAGACTGGACATGCTACTAATATTCGACGTATTAGAGAGCGATATCGCTAGAAAAATCTGATGTTTGAGCATTCATATGGATTAGATTTAAGACAAAGAGATTTTTCTAATCGCTTTCTGATGCTCGAGAGCAGTTAACTAATCCTCTTCGATCTCCTTTTTATGCGTTCATTGCCTCAAGATTTACCACGTCATGTAGCCATTATCATGGATGGAAACGGACGCTGGGCTCAAAAACGTGGTTGGCCAAGACTCAAAGGACATGAACAGGGTGCTCACTCCGTTCAGGAATGTCTTAATGCTTGTTTAGAAGTTGGTGTCGAGTACCTCACTCTTTACGCCTTCTCTTCTGAAAATTGGAAACGTCCAGTCATCGAAGTCAAAGGACTTATGTTTTTGCTTGAACAATACCTAGGGAGTAAAATTGAGGAGATGAAGAAAAATGGAATCAGGTTTTCTGCTATTGGACGTCTGGAGGGTTTACCTAAAAGCGTCCAAGAACGTTTGCACAAGGCAATGGCTGCAACAGCAGATAACAAACAATTAACCCTTACCTTGGCTTTAAACTACGGATCTCGTCATGAAATTGTCGATGCCCTCAAAGCGATTGCAGATCAAGTAGTACTTGGAAAACTTGATCCAGATTCTATCAATGAAGAACTCATTTCAGCCAGTCTTTACACCGCAGGAATGCCGGATCCTGATTTATTGATTCGAACGTCTGGAGAATATCGCATCTCGAATTTTCTACTCTGGCAACTAAGTTACGCAGAAATGACCATCATACCCAAGTTATGGCCTGATTTTAAAAAGCAAGATCTTCTCGATGCTCTTGAAAATTATAAAAACCGAAAACGACGCTTTGGGGCCGTGAATGCTTAACCCGCATGTTTCATACTGATTCTGCTGCGGCTTGCGAACACCTGATGGATACTGCGTCAGCTTCGAATTGCTCTTCGGGCAACACCAGTGCTCGGGAGAGCCTGGGGCAGACTGCCGTAACCGTTAGGTTAGGGGCAGCCCGTAATGGAGAGCCGAGCAGGTGCGAGCGAGTCAATATGTACTCATACACCCCGAGGAGCAATTCGAAGCTAACGCAGTATCCATCAGGTGTTTGCAAGCCGCAGCAGAATCGGTGTGAAATATTCGGGTTAAATCATCTTTTTTATCACGCATGCACTCCTCTCATTTCTCAATGAGAACTTGAGTGGCTACTAGCTTTCTGCTAGGAGAGGATGATTCTTTTCAATAATCGATCCTTCTTCATGTCTTCTACTATTCAAAATCCCCACGATCGTTTCTTTCGCGCTTCGATGAGTAACCCAAAGGTGGCTCGAGAATTTATTAAAAAACATCTTCCCGCGCACATCGCTAAGAAGATCGATCCAGACTCATTGCAACTCATGCCCGGCAACTTCATTGAAGACCTCCAAGAATGGAAAACCGATCTGCTTTTTACCGTGACCTTTGAAGGAGCTCCTGGATACATCTACCTTCTGATCGAACACCAGCGGAAACCAGAGCGCTTGATGCCACTACGAATGCTCGAGTATACCTGTAAAATCATCCGTACACATCTACAAGAAAACCGAGATACTCCTCTCCCCTGCATCTATCCAATCGTGCTCTACAACGGTATCAAGCCGTATCCCTATACAACTGATTTCTTTGAACTCTTTTCCAATCCTACGTTTGCACGCGAGCTCCTTCTAAAACCATTTCAACTCATTGACCTCACACAGTTCCCTGATGACGACTTGAAAGAGCAATCGCTCCTCGGCATCATGGAGCTCCTCTTGAAATATGCGTTCGCACGTGATACTCTTTTGCTCATTAAAAAAATTGGCACCTTATTGCAGAAAGCTGATCAAATGCACGAGATCGAGCTACTGCGTGAAAGCGCCGAGTATGTTTTCCAAACACGTAGTGATGATCTCTCAAAAAATCACATTTTAAACGAATTTAAAAA